>JBCBSM010000001.1:0-325448 GCA_039819165.1 Planctomycetota bacterium | reverse complement strand
TCGTCGCCCGTCCAGTTGCCCACCGCATCCAGCGTGCGCGACGAGTGGTACTGCGTCGTCCCCGATCCGTCCCGCCAATGGTGGCTGGAGCAGATCGCCCGTCGCGTCGCTGTACGCGTAGGCCACGCGATCGGCCGGCCGCACAGCTCCGCCGTCGAACGGCGGCGGCATCGGCGCCGACGAACCCTCGTCGCCGCAGATCACCTAGGTCTCGATCCACCTTCCTTGGTCGTCGTAGCGGTGGATGAACTGCACGCCGCGGGCATCCCTGCGGCCCGCCAGCGAATCATCGAAGTAGTACGAGTACTCAGTAGCTCGCCAGATCCGTGGGATCCTCGTCACCTGGGAAGCGGATCTCGCGGATCCACTGGTTGTTCCCGCTCATCACATCGAGCACGGGCGTCGCCGAAGCAAAGTCCGGCTTGACAATGTCGGCCCCGTAGATGACCTCGGTGACCTGGTAGCCATCGAGTGTGGTGAACTCGTCCTCCGAGTATGCGTTCCGCGTCGCGGCGTGCGACGCCTGCAGCAGGCCCACGAGGCGAAGGCGGACCGCCTCGTATTCGCAGAACGGGGCACGCTCGGCGTCCTACATCCCACCGCTGACGTCCAGGGTGACGCCCTCCTGCGCGAGAACCACGTTGCCCCAGCCGTCGTAGCGAGACCGCGTCACGGTGCGATCGGGGTGGAGCACGTATTCCTGGTTGCCGGCCTCGTCGTAGGCGTACGCCGTGATCGGGGCGTGGGCGTAGTCGGTCGAGGCCGAGGGTGCGAATTGCCAGGCGGCGTTCTCGAGCTTCGCAGGTGGTTCGCTCGGAGGCGAGTTCCAGGCCGGCGAGCGAACGGCCGGATTCGCGAACGCCTCGTAGATCGTCCGTGCCGTGCCACCACCCGGCGCATCCGACCCGAGCTGCTGGCCCTCGTGGTCGCAAAACATCCGCGTCGCCAGGGAGCCCACGACGCCTGGCTGGTCGAGGTCGTACTCGCGGACCTCCTCGACCTCGCCCCGCGTTGTAGATCGTCTCGGCCAGCCGACGGAGATCGCCGGCCGGCAGCGGGTAGAAGTCTACCGCATCCGTGGGATGCCGCGACGGCACGACGCCGCCGATGGGCTCGAAGTCGCCGGGTACGCCGGCGCCGTCGAGGACCGCGTTGGCATCGGTAGACGCTCCCGCGACAACCCCGATGTGGTCGACGATCTCCGCAAAGTACAGTGATTGCATGGCCGAGCCGATGTAGTCGGGCTTGCACTCGCCGCCAGCACCGTCGCGTGCAGCGCGCAGCGACAGGCGTACGCGCTCGCGTTCTCGACCGGCGGCTCGCCGCACGATCCGTCCTCATGAGACCGAATCCGCGTGACCGCCGCCACGAACCTCGGCGTGATCGATCCGTCCGCAGCCTCCGCTCCGACCAGGTCTTGCCCGTAAACCCGCTGGGGAACACCTCGATGTTCTCACGGAACAGATCGCTCGCGTCGGCGTACACGTATTGCACTCCGTTGAGTGCGAGATCGTCGGCCACTCCTTTGACACATCCCCAACAAGCGGCTCGTGATGCGGCTGCAGCACCGGCACGCGCAAGTCCAGTTCGCCCTGACCCTGCCGTGCAAGTGCCGCACACGCAATACATAAGATGCATGCAACGCCGCCGATGACCAAGGCAACACCTTCTTTCCCTGAAGCCCGACCGCATCTTATTGACGACTCACGTGCGCAGCACGACACGGCATTTGCGCCCAAGGAGAAGCCGTAAACCGAGCACGGGATCCGTCGACGAATGCTCTACCTGCAAGTCCTGCATCCGCCAGATGCAGGGTCGGCCACCCCCGTGCATAATGGCTGCTAGCCAGAAAGCGGCGATCGCCGGAGCACGCACTCCGACAACCAATATCGGTCCGTTCTAAAAACAGATACTGCAGAAAAATCCTGCCGCGGCGATGCCTATCGACACGTAATACCGGCTCGGGCTTCCCCGGTCGAGTGGGATTCAGCACCAAAGAAGAATGGGCCCGGAGGGACTCGAACCCTCACTCCCGTTTCCGGGAAGCGGATTTTAAGTCCGCCGCGTCTGCCAGTTCCGCCACGGGCCCAGATGCCGAGATCTCGCGTAGAGACCTCGGGTAGAGACTAGTAGCATTGGTCGCCCGCGTCTCCTGCGGGACGAACGCGAGAGGCCTCGCCGGGTCGTGGGATTCAATAGGCCAGCGCCGGATGTCCGCCCACCCAGGCATTCTCCCCCAGTTCGCGCAGCATGAACTCCGCGGCGTGCTCCCGCGAGATCTTCCAGCCCCCCTCCGGATTCAAGCCCTCACGCACCCGATAGGGCTCGCCGATCCGATGCGCGACGAACATCGATGGGCGGACGATCGTCCAATCCAGATCGCACGCCTCGATGACCTTCTCTGCATCCGCCATGTTGGCATACAGCTTCTTGAGGATAATCGGCTTCACGAAGGCGCGGAAGAAGAGCGGAAACGTCGGATCTGTCTCGTGACCCGATGACGTCACCACCAGCAGCCGGCGGAGCCCGGCCATCTTCATTCCCTCGGCGATGGCCGCAAAGGCTCGCGTGTACAACCCCTGGGGATCGGTGCCCTTCGGACCAAGGCACGACACGACCGCCGACGCCCCGGCGAGCACGGAGGCGATCGCGTTTGGATCGTCGATGGCGGCCCGAGACGACTCGACGAGCGGATCATCGGCGAAGCGGCCGAGCCGGGCGGCGTCTCGGACGACGGCCCGCACCGGCGTGCCCGCCAGACGAGCCCGTTCGAGGAAGGCGAGGCCGGTGCGGCCCGTCGCTCCGAAGACCACCACCGGAGATCCTTGTTCTGCCAGCATGTCCGTGTTCCTTTCATGGCCAGGCTTGTCATAGCGAGGCTTGATTCGATGCCCGGTCCGTGAGCCGGGCTCATACTACTTGTTTAAACAACAATAACACCCCGCTGGTCGCCGCCGGCCGCGGTCGCCCGGCATCGGGACATCTGCAGAGACTACCTAGGGAAGCCCGCAGGCCCGCGTTCCCGCGCTCGAGAACGGCGTCCCCTAGTACACCTCGTCCGCCGCACGCCGGGCTCGGCTCGCCAGCACCCGCATCCGCTCGGCGTCGGTGTAGTGGTAGATGCCCAGCACCTCCCGATCGGGCCCCACCAGGATCAGGTGCTCGGGGTGGCGGACGTTGGCGATCTGGCCGCCGCTTGGCAGGCTGATCATCCGCGTCTCGTCGAGGCCGATCTCGAAGTCCAGCCCGTCCCTGACGACGCCCTGGACGACCTCGAAGTCACCCGTCAGGAATCGCCAGTTGGCTCGATCCGCACCGACGCGATCGGCGTAGGCGCGGAGCACCTCGGGCGTGTCGTTTGCTGGATCCACGCTGATGCTCAGCAGCCGCACGCCCGTGCCGTCGAGCCGCTGCTGCAGACCGATCATCTGGCCGGTCATGCCCGGGCACGCGAACGGGCAGTTCGTGAAGATGAACGCCAGCACCGTCACCTCGCCCTCCAGGACCGATTGGTCGGTCGGCTGCCCGTCCTGGTCCACCATGGCGAACTCGGGCACAACGTAGCCCGGCACCTCGGGCTCGAGCGGTCCGAGTTCGGCCACCGGCGCCGCAGCCGGGCCCGATGCCGGCCAGGTCACCAGCATCGCGATGAGGGCCACAAGGACGACCGCGACGAGCGCGATCGCGATCAAGAGAACCTTCTGCACGCCTAGCTCCTCCGCCGCATCACCAGGGCCGCCAGCAGCACGGCCACTGCTGCAAACGCCAGCGACGCGAGCAGGGCGCCGCCATCAACTCCGCCGTCGAGGCCCGTCCGCGTGGCCCGCTGGCACCACGCGATCGGATTCGCGCCCGCCACGATACGCATCCAGGCGCTGGAGCCGTCCACCGGGAAGACCGATCCGCTCAGCAGCCACATGGGCATGAACACGAGATTCATGATGCCGTGGAATCCCGCCGTCGAATCCACGAACCACGCCGCCGCCAGCCCCAGCCCGGTGATGCCGAACGACAGGAACGCAAGGCCGGTAGCGATCGAGAGCACCCCCACCGCCGACAGGTCGGCGCCCAGAAGCGGTGCGCCGGCGAGCAGCACCACCGCCTGCGCAAAGCCCGTCGCGCCGCCGCCCAGCAGCTTGCCCCACACCACGGACCACCGCGGCGCCGGGCTCGCGAGGACGGCCTGCAGCAGCCCCGAGTGGCGGTCCTCGATGAGCGAGATCGACGCGAAGACCGCATTGAACAGCACGACGAGCGACGCCATCCCGGGAAGCAAGTACAGCGCGAACGACTCACCCGGAACCGCGTCGCTCCGCAGGCCATTGGCGAAGCCACCTGCGAACAGCAACCACACCATCACCGGCGTCGCGATCGCAACCGCGATCCGCAGCGGCTGGCGAACCACACGGAGCAGCTCGCGCATCGCCAACGCCCGCGTCGCATGGAGGCCCTTACCCATGCGTTGCCCCCGCGGGAGCGACCGCATCCAGGCGGCCCTGCGCCATTGCCAGGTACGCATCCGCGAGCGTCGGCCGACCGACGAAGAACGGCACCGCGTCGCCGGCAAGCTCCCGGGCGATCTCGGCCAACGCCTCGTCGCCGTCGACCTGCGCCACCCACGAGCCGTCCGCTCGCTCGCGGAATCGCTCGTCGGGAGTCCAATCCGCCTCGGCCGGCACACGCACCAACGCGCCGCCCGACACCGAGCGCGTCAGCTCATCGGGCGTGCCCGACGCGACCACCCGGCCGGCCGCGATCATCGCGACGCGATCCAGCCGCTCGGCATCGGTCATCAGGTGGGTCGTCATCAGCACCGCCGTCCGAGGGCGATCCTCCCGCATGCGATCGAGGGCCTCGTGGAGCGCCCGCCGCGCGGGCAGATCGAGCCCAACCGTGGGCTCGTCGAGCAACAGCAGATCCGGCTCGCACAGCGTCGCCCGCACGAACTCGACGCGCCGCGCCAGGCCGCCCGAGAGCGACGACACCCGATCATCGATGCGATCGGCCAGCCCGTGCGCCCCGCACGCGGACTCGATGCGATCGCGCGCCGAGCCCAGGCCGAACAGCACCGCTTGCAGCCGCAAGTTCTCGCGGACCGTCAGCAGCGGGTCGAGCGCGGGCCGCTGGAAGACGACGCCAAGCCGCAGGTTGGCCGGCCGCTCGATGGTTCCGGCATCCAGCGGCTGCGTGCCCGCGAGCGCCCGCAGCAACGTGGTCTTGCCCGATCCGTTGGCCCCGAGCAGCGCGACGTGCTCGCCCGCGTCGACGTCCAGGTCCAGGCCATCGAGGGCGCGGATCGACCGGCGGCGACCGCCCAGTGTCACGGTGGCGCCACGAATCTGGATCAGGGCCACGCGCTAACCACCCAGCAGGGCGGCGACGCCGGCATCGAGCACGACGGCGGCCAGCAGCACCGGCAGGTGGATGATCGACGCAAAGAATAGCCGACGCGCACTCGCGGTCGTCCGCGTGCGGGCCAGCCCGATCGCCATCGCCGCGAACACCGCGCTCGTGCCGAGCGCCACCGGCACGCTCACCCAGCCGACCATCTCCGCCGAGAAGAACGCCGGGGAGACCGACACCGGGATGAGCAACCCCGCGAACGCGAGCATCGCCGCCGACGTGAATCGGCCCGAGGGATCCAGCACGGGCAGCACGCGGTAGCCACCCGCCGCGTAGTCCGCGCGGTACATCCACGCGATGGCCAGGAAGTGCGGGATCTGCCAGACGAACATGATCGCGAAGAGCGTCCACGGCACCGGGTTGGCCAGGCCACTCCAGTGCGGGTCCGCGCACGCCCAGCCGATGACCGGAGGCATGGCGCCCGGGACGGCGCCGATCCACGTGCTCGTCCAGGTCATCGGCTTGCTCGGCGTATAGAGCAGCAAGTAGCTCAGGATGGTAAAGGCGATCAGGGCCGCCGGCACGACGCCGCACGCGACCGCGGCGCAGCCGACGCCCAGCACCGAAAGCACGCAGCCCATCGCGGCCACCTGCGGCGGCGTCGCACGGCCCGACGGCAGCGGCCGTCGGGCCGTCCGCGGCATCCGCGCATCACGCACATGCTCCATCCACTGGTTGAGCGCATTCGCACCCGCCGCCGCCAGCCCCGTGCCCACCGTCGCGGCGAGCGCGCCGAGCACCAGCCGGCGGGCATCCATCGGGAGCGCTAGCGCCGCCAGACCGAACCCGAGTGCGCTCGTGATGGTCACCAGCCGCGTAATGCCAGGCTTGGTCGCCTCGTAGAGCGCCCCCGCCGCGATCGACCCGGACACCGAGTCCCGGGCCACCGTGCTCGCCATGCCGTATGAACCTGACACGCCGACGTGCTCTCCGAACATAGGAACCCTGGAAGCACGGGCCCCTGTCGCACAAGACTTCTGGCAGACGAGAATCGTTCTCGCCGCACAGGACAATGCTAACCAGCTAGCGACCCCCGGGCACCGCGACGTCAACCCAGACAGGGAAATGATCGCTCGGGAATCCCGTGCTGCCACCCCGGGCTGGCGGCATGTTGGTCCACACCCCCGACCGCAGCAACTCGAGCCCCTGGCTCGGCAGCACGTAGTCCACGCGGAGGCCGAACCGCGCCGTGTCGTCGGCGTCCAGGCCCTCGATCGCCGAGTCCATACGGGGAGCGGCGGCCGCCGCCACCCGCGGATGGGCCAGCAGCCGCTCGATCGCCCCGCCGACGGCGGCCCCTTCATCGGGGTCGGCGTTCAGGTCGCCCAGCATGACGAAATGCCGCCCGGGCTCCAGCCCGCCGGTGCGGCCGCGATCGTCGGCGATCCACGAGCGATGGTCGAGATAGTCCTCCCAGAAGCGGATCTCGTCGTGGTTGCGCGCCCTGTTGCGGCCCTCGGGCCCGTCGAAGGCCGGCGGCGTCGGATGGCTGCACAGCAGGTGCACGACCGACCCGTTGGGCAGCCGCACCGGCACGTCCCAATGACTCTTGGAACTCAGCCGCATCGCGTCCCAGACGGCGTCGTCGTGCCAGGGTGCTCCGTCCTCGTGCGGACGCCGGGCGTCGGGCATCGCGCTCCAGGGCAGCAAGCGGAACGTGCGGATCTGGTCCTCGAGCACCTCGAGCCGCTCATCGACCAGCAACGCCATGCCGTACTGGCCCGGAAAGGTCCCAAAACCCCAGGCATCGTTGCCGTACGCACGGCCGGCCTCGGTCTGCCCGACGACCGCACCGCTCGAACCGGCCTCGCGGGGCGGCGGGTAGCTCGTCACCGCTTCGCCGCTCTTGTCGAGGTCCAGGCCGCTGGCCATGCCGGTGTTGGTCGGCAGCATGATCGCCCGGTAGCGCAGCGGCGCCAGGCCCTCGGCCTGCGGCACCCCGAGATACCGCCGAGCGAATCGCCCGCCGTTGCCGCCGGGCGATTCGTCCGCCGGCGTGCCCGGAACGCCCGAAGCGTCGTACGCGATCTCGTTGATCAGCACGATCGTCGGCCGCAGCCGCTGGAGCACCTCGGCCAGCCGCCGCACCCGCGGCTGGTCGCCCGAGAGCAGATCGGTCGTACGCACGTCCTCGACGTTGAACGTCGCCACGCGCAGCGCGACCTCGCCGTCCCCGGGCTGCCGGGCCGTAGCCACGGACGCAAGCACCGCCAGGGCGAGGGTGACCGACGCGAGCGTGGACCAGTCCGGCGAGCGGTGGCGTTCCATGGCCCGAGCGTATCGGCTCGATGGTCCGGGGCGGGGCAACTACCGGCCGGCCGTCGGCGATCCTGGACGCATGCCTCGGTCTACTATTTGGTCCAAGCGGCAGGACGGGAGCCGGCTGCGATGACGCTCCGGGAGCGGGTCCAGGGGACTCTGCACCGAAGCCGAGGCGCAGGCAGGGGTTGCCGGCGGGGATGCGAGCCATCGCCGACCGGGGATCCAGCTCCGAACGCCACGCGGCACCATCGCCCGCGTGCGCCATGCGTTGCCCCGTGCCACCGCAGAGCATCCGCCGGACGGTCCGGCGGGGGACGAGCGGATTTGAGCGGGAGCACACCGGCGACACGAGGCGACCACCAGCACCGGCCAGATCCGGCACCGGCCAGATCGGCCACACTGCCCGATGGTGTAATGGCAGCACATCAGTTTTTGGTACTGAGAGTCCAGGTTCGAGTCCTGGTCGGGTAGCTTCGCCCCTCGTTCGCACGGTGGACCCGCTCCGAGCACCCCGGAGGCGGCATGCCAGCGTCGGCTGACTCACGGCCCTGCGCCATCATCCTCGCCGCCGGCAAGGGCACGCGGATGAACTCCGACCTGCCCAAGGTGGTCCACCCCGTGGGCGACCAGCCGATGGTCCGCATCGTTGCCGAGGCGTGCGTCGCCGTCGGTTGCGAGCCAGTCATCGCCGTCGTGGGCCATGGTCGAGAGCACGTCGAGTCGGCGCTCGAGGGCCTGGATCCGCCCGCCCACTTCGCGCTCCAGGCCGAGCAGCTGGGCACGGGACACGCGGTGCTGGCGGCCGAAGCGGAGCTGGCCGGCATCGACCACGACCGGGACGTGCTGGTGCTGTGCGGCGACGGGCCGCTCATCCGCGACCAGACGCTCCGCACGCTGCTGGCGACCCATCGCGAGCACGCCGCGGCCGCCACGCTGGCAACCTCCACGGTCGATGACCCCGACGGCTACGGCCGGATCGTCCGGGGCCCGAGCGGCCGCTTCGAGCGGATCGTCGAGCAGAAGAACGCAACCGCCGACGAGCTGGACATCCGGGAGATCAACCCCAGCTACTACTGCTTCAAGCTGGGAGCGTTGCTGGACGCGCTCCGCCGCATCGAGCGGAACCCAAAGACCGGCGAGTACTACCTGACCGACGTGCCCGCGCTGCTGCAGGGGGACGGCCTGGCGGTCGAGGTCGTCGATGCCGTGCCGCCCGAGGACGTGCTGAGCATCAACACGCCCGAGCAGCTCGCCGCGGTGGATCGCATCTATCGCGCCCGCACCCGCCAAGGAGCACCGACATGAAGGGCGACGCCGACTCGATGAAGATCTTCGCGGGCCGCAACAGCATCGCGCTGGCCGAGCACGTGTGCGCCCACCTTGATCTGCCGCTGGGCGAGGCCCGCACGAGCATCTTCCCAGACGGTGAGCTGTTCGTAAAGCTCGACGAGGACGTCCGCGGCCGCGACTGCTTCGTGATCCTGTCGACCGGGCAGCCGGTCAACGACAACATGATGGAGCTGTTCATCTTCATCGACTGCCTCCGCCGCGCGTCGGCCAAGCGGATCACGCTCGTGATTCCTTATTACGGCTACGGCCGCCAGGACCGCAAGGACGAGGGTCGCGTGCCCATCACCGCCAAGCTGGTGGCCAACCTGATCGACGCCGCGGGCGCGGACCGCGTGCTGGCCGTCGACCTGCACGCCGCGCAGATCCAGGGCTTCTTCGACCTGCCGATGGACCACCTGTCGGCCACGCCGGTCTTCCTGGACTACTTCCGCGACCATCGCGACCAGCTGGGCGACCTGTGCCTGGTGAGCCCAGACGTCGGCAACGTCAAGGTGGCCGAGGCGCTCCAGAATCTGCTCAACGCCGATCTTGCGATCATCAACAAGCGGCGCCTGGGCGGCAGCGAGGTCGTGACCGACACGCTCATCGGCTCGGTCGACGGCAAGAACGTGCTGATGTTCGATGACATGATCTCGACCGCCGGCACGGTGTGCGAGGCCGCCCGCTTCGTGAAGGAGCAGGGCGCCACCGATGTGCTGGTCGCCGCCACGCACCCGATCCTGGTCGGCCCCGCGATCGGGCGGCTCATGGAGTCGCCGATCTCCAAGGTCATCGTGACCAACACCATCCCGCTAACGCCCGAAGCCCTGCGGCTGGGCGATCGCCTGGTCGAGCTGAACCTCGGCCCGCTGCTGGGCGACGCGATCCACAACATCCACCACGACCAGTCCGTCAGCGCCCTGCTGCGCGACGCGGCCGGCGCCAAGAGGTAACACCCCGGGCTGCGCCCCGGACGAGGAGTCCCGCGATGCACGAAGACGCCCCCACCCTAACCGCCAAGAAGCGCGACCGCGTCGGCAGCCGGTACGCCCAGCGGGTCCGCCAGCGCGGCGGGCTGCCCGCGATCGTCTACGGCCACGGCGAGGAGCCCGTCGCCATCGAGCTGGACGCCCACGAGGCCCGGCTGCACTTCGACAAGGGCGAGCGCGTGTTCAGCATCGCCGTGGAGGGTGCCGAGGGCGGGCTCATCCTGCTGCAGGACCTCCAGTTCGACTACCTGGGCACGGAGGTCGTGCACGCCGACTTCCGCCGCGTGGACCTCTCCGAGCGGGTCGACGTGACTGTGCCGCTGGAGTTCGTCGGCAACGCCAAGGGCCTCAAGACCGCCGGCGCGATCCTGGTGCACCCGGTCAACGACATCGAGCTCGAGTGCGCGGTGACCAACCTGCCCGAGGTGATCGAGGTCGACGTCTCGCACCTGGACGTGGGCGACCACCTTACCGCGGGCGAGGTCACGCTGCCCAAGGAGACCATGAAGCTGCGGACGCCGCCCGAGACGACGATCGCGCTCATCACCGTGAAGGCCGAGACCGAGGACGAGGGCTCCGCCGAGGGCGAGACCGTCGAGGCGTCGACCCAGCCCGAGGTGCTCACCGAGAAGAAGAAGGAGGAGGGCGACGAATAGCCCCCCTGCGGGCCCCGCTCCACCCATGAAGCTCATCGTCGGTCTTGGCAACCCGGGCAGCGACTACCACAACACCCGCCACAACGCGGGATACATGGTGCTCGACGAGCTCGCGAGGCGGCATGCGCCGGGCGAGCGCGCCCAGGGCAAGTTCCACGCCGCCGTGCTCGAGGCCCGCATGGCCGGCGAGAAGGTGCTGCTCGCCAAGCCGACGACCTTCATGAATCGCTCGGGCCTGACCGTGGGCGAGGCCGTTCGGTTCTTCAAGCTCCAGCCGGCCGACGACCTGCTCATCGTTGTGGACGACATCGCGCTACCCCTGGGCGCGATCCGGCTGCGGGCTAGGGGCGGCGGCGGCGGCCACAACGGCTTGGCCGACGTCGAGCGGGCCGTCGGCGGCCCCCACTACGCCCGCCTCCGCGTGGGCGTGGACAACAAGCCCGCCGGCTCCAGCCAGGTCGGCTACGTGCTGGGCCGATTCACGGTCGAGCAACTCGAGGCCATTCGCCCGGGCATCGAGAAGGCCGCCGACGCCGCCGAACGCTGGGCGGCCGAGGGCATCGACGCCGCCATGAACGCCTTCAACGCACCACCCGAACCCAAGCAGCCCAGGAAGGCCGCGGGCGACGCGAATCGCCACGCGAATAGAGATCCCAAGAACCACGAATCCAGTCCGGAGGATCCGACCCCTCGCTCGGCGAGCGGGGCGGCCGGCCCCGGTGATCAATCCCATGGCGACGGCGGCACCCAGCCGGGTTCGCGTGCACTCGCCGGTCACCCACAGCCGGAACACCCGGCGAAGGACAGCTAATGCCCCCAGAGCGCACCAACACGTACGAGGCCATGTTCCTCGTCGGCCAGGCGACCGCGGCCGACCTCGGCGGCGTCGTCTCGCACATCGATGACCTGCTGGCCCGCGCCGGCGCCACGCTCATCTCGATGGCCAAGTGGGACGAGCGGCGGCTCGCCTACGAGATCGACAAGCAGAAGCGCGGCCTGTACATCCTGGCCTACTTCGAGGCGCCGGCGCAGAACATCGCCCAGCTCGACCGCGAGTGCCAGCTCTCCGAGACCATCATGCGCGTGATGTTCACCCGCGCCGACCATCTGACGGCCGAGGAGATCCAGTCCAAGGACGGCCGCGATGCGCTGCTGAGCGAGGCCAAGCTCCGCGCCGAGAAGGCCGGCGAGGAAGAAAAGGCCCAGGACACCTCGGTCCGCCTCGGCCGACCCGTCGAGGACAAGCCCGCCGAGAAGCCCGCCGAGAAGCCCGCCGACGCGACCGAGGGCGGCGAGGCCAAGGGCGAGGCCAAGAGCGAAGGAAGCGCTGCCGCCGAGACCCAGACCCCGGCCGAGCCCGCCCAGGCCTAAAGCCGAGTCTTGGGTCTCGTCGTCCAGCGGCGTGCGTCCTCCGGGGGCGCCACCGCGCCGCCGCACTCGGGGCACACCCCGCGGAGCAGCCCCTCCGTGGGGTAGCCGCAGCCGGAACACGCGCCCGGCGGCGGTAGCGGTGCGTCCTGGCCGAAGACGAAGCCCGCGGCGACCGCGGTCGCGCCGCAGAACCCCACAAGCAGCGTGAAACGCGATCCGCCGCCCAGCAGATTGTCCAGAAGGGCGCCCACCAGGACCGCCAGCACGCACGTGCCCAGGACGCAGAGCAGCTGCACCCGCCAATCGAGGGCCATGGGCAAGGGTACGAGGCGGGCCCTAGAACATCCCGCGCCCTAGCCTGCCCGCGGAACACGCCACGCACGCCCCGGACGCACGGGGATATTGGAGGCTCTCATGGCCGGCAGCTTCAACCGAGTCTTCCTCATGGGCAACCTGACGCGGGACCCCGAAGTCCGGCACACGCCGCAGAACACCGCGGTCGCCAACATCGGGCTTGCGGTCAACCGCCGCTACCGCACCCAGTCGGGCGAGAACCGCGAGGAGACGACCTTCGTGGACTGCGAGGCCTGGGGCCGCAGCGCCGAGGTGATGGCCCAGTACCTCAAGAAGGGCCGGCCGGTGTTCGTCGAGGGCCGCCTCAAGCTCGACCAGTGGCAGGACCAGCAGGGCAACAACCGCAGCAAGCTGAAGGTCGTGATCGAGAACTTCCAGTTCGTCGACAGCCGCGAGGGCGGGGGCGGTGGAGGCGGGGGTGACTACTCGAGCGCCTCGAGTGGCGGCGGCCAGCAGGGCAACTACGACGCCCAGCCCGTGCCGCCCGACGACGACATTCCGTTCTAGAGACCACAAACGCCCGCGATCGTGTTGTCAGTTGCCTGGCCCCGTCTGGTCGTCTTCGGTCGTCGGGTCGTCTTCGGTCGTCGTGACCTCGCCGGTTGGAGGCCTCTCGAAGTACTTTTGCCAGGCCGACTCTCCGCCTTCGAGCACGTTCTCCAGCTGCTCGCCCACCTGTGTCACGGCGTCGATCGAGCCCTTGATGGAGTACGAGAACGCGTACTCGTTGGCGAGCCGGAGCACCAATTGGACGGCCAGGCCGCCGGGTTCTGCCTTGTCGATCTCCTGATCGATCTGCTCGGCAAGCTTGCGGCGGTACACCGCCGACGCCCGGCGGAGCGCGGCGTACTCGTCAACGTCGAGTTGATCGGTGGCGCCAGTCACAAACGTGTCGATCGCTAGTCCCGACCCGGCTATGGCGGCACCGAGGGGCGGCGACACGAACGACGTGCCGATGCCGGCGCCGACGAGCGCGCCGGCAGCATCGTTCGAGGAACGGTAGAACTCCAGGAACGCAACCAGCCGCCTCCAATACACTTCGCCGTTCCAATCGGCGGCGGTCAGGAGAAGGGCCGCAATCTTGCGGAGCTTCCTCCGGAAGTCGCGTGTCTGGTCATCGGGTGGTGCGTCGGACCGCACGCCGAGGCTCGGATACCGCAACAGGTTGTATACATCGATGACCATGTAGACTTCACGCTTCGACCAGTCGCCACCCTCGTCGCGTTCATTGAGGAAGTCCTCCGTCAGCGCACCGCGAACGCCGGCCTCCCGGTAGCCGATGCGAACCAGCGGGCTCCGCTGGCCTCTTCGGTCGTCCGCCCCGTCTTGCCGCCGGTCGGCGGGCTCTTGCGTTCCGCCGGCGTCGGTTTGCGGCTCGTCGGCACCCGGTTGCTGCTCTTCGGAACCGCCTTGTTCGTTGCCAGTGCCGCCCGAGTCCAAAACGATGAACAGATCCGGATCGAGAGGCTCACCCTGCTTGCCGATGGCCGCCGGACCAAAGGCCCCCATTACGGGGATGAACCCGAGCGATCTGCGTGCCGGACCACAACCGGACACCACGACCCCAATCGCCAGCAGGGCGACCCACCCGCACGCAACACTTGATGAAGACCTCCGCGACATACCCGCCTACCTCCCACAAGGACCGACCTAATCTAGCTCCAGTCTAACATGAGTCGACGGTAGCGATTGTCGCTGACAGTGCGATACTGGAAACTCTCGTTGTTACTTCATGCGATGTCAGACATCGGCCGCCATGGCACCCCTGGATCTAGTGGCCATCTGCCGCCTATCCTTCCGGCTCACATCCGAACCCAGACGCTGGGGTCCCGGTCTTGTCCGGGGCTCCTCAACTTCGGCTCCTCGCCAGGGGCCAGTTGGCCCCGAAGTAGGGCCAGGAAGGACAGCGACATGGCACGCGATCTCAATCTGCTGCTGGTCGAGAACGTCGACAACCTCGGCATCGTCGGGGACGTGGTCAAGGTGCGGGCGGGCTACGCCCGCAACTTCCTGCTGCCCCGCGGGCTGGCCACCGAGCCGGACGAGAAGCTCATCGCCGACCTGGCCGAGAAGCGGAAGGTGGCCGAGAAGGAGGTCGCCCAGCTCCGATCGCAGCGTGAGGAGATGGCCGGCAAGCTGGACGGCCAGGAGATCACGATGGTCCGCGCCTGCAACGACCAGGGCGTGCTCTATGGCGCGGTCACGCAGCAGGACATCGCCAGCGCCCTCCAGACCCTCGGGTTCGACGTGAAGCCCCGCGAGGTGCGGCTGCCCTTCGCGATGAAGCGGATCGACAACTACGACGTGCTGCTCAAGTTCGCCAGCGACCTGGAGAGCCATATCCGCGTGTTCGTCGAGCCCGATCGCACCATCGACGACGACGAGCGCGAGGAGATGGAGTTCGACAACGAGGGCAACCTCATCGAGAAGACCGAAGCCAAGCCCGAGCCGCCCGCCGCGGCTGCCGAAGGGCAGGCGGCGGGCGAAACGCCTACGCCCGCGGCCAAGTAAGGCCAGCGAACGCCCAGCCCATTCAGACGACCGTTGACTCAAGGATGCGTGTCCACCAGCAAGACAGCCGGTGGACACGCGTTTCGTTGGTCGTCGCCTAGCGCCGCCGGCTGGTGATCTCGATGCCCGGCTCCCAGGTGGCCACGAGCTTATCGCCCGCCACCATCGCCACCACGTTGACCCGGGTGCTCACGCGATAGACCAGGCGGACGTCCTGCGTCGCCTTGCTCGTGCTCACGTTGAAGGGCAGCGCCCCTAGCCGGGCGATCGGCTGGCCTGGCGTGAAGCCGATGTAGGTGTACTGGTCCTCCTGGCAGGTATAGCCCACGGGCGGATAGACCTGGCCCCGGTCGTCGACCAGCACCGGGGCGGCATCACCCGAGACCTCCTGGAAGACCCGGCCGTTGAGCGCGAGCGGCGAATCGCGGCCGACGTCGACCTGCACCGTGCGGATGTCGGTGGGTTCGGCGAAGCCGACGACGCGGAGATTGGGCTCGACGAAAGCCGACTGCAGCGAGGACGTTAGGAACTGCGATACGCCGCCCACGACCACGTAGCCGCCGCGCCGGGAATCGAGCTGCTCGACCTCGAGGCCCTGCTCCTGGCCCTTCTTGAGCGTCGTGCGGCGGCCCGCGAAGGCGTTCTGCAAGTACACGTGGTAGTCGGCCGGCTGGAGGACCTGCCGGCCCCGCGTGGTCGCCAGCTCGACCGAGTAGGAATCATCCAGCTCGGCCAGGTTGATCGCCGCGAGGCCCAGCGTGCCGACCGCATTGTCGCGCTGCACCGGGCTGTCGTACTCGGCCCCGGGCTCCCCGGAGAGCTGCTGCCGCGCACCGCGGAAGTAGATCGCGATGGGGTGGAAGCCCGGCTCGACGGCGAACTCGAACACCATGACGGGCTCGCCGCTGCCGCCCACCGAGGCAATGAACAGCTCGTCACTGTCGTATCGGAAGCGCACCAGCGACGGATCGTCGCCCTCGGCCTGTGAGATGACGGCCGAGGGGTGGTACGCCCGGGTCGCACCGGTCGCCTTGTTCTCGGTGACCAGCCGCACCTGTGAGTTGCCCACGACGACCTTGGCGCCCGCGCTGATCTCGCGGGCCGAAGGATCCATCTTCAGCACTACGCCGGCGAGGTAGCCCCGCGAGATTTCGCGGCCGTCGAGCCCGATGACCCGCTGCTGGGTATCCCGCCAGCGATCGGTCATGAGCTGCGTAATGGGCCCACCCGTTTCGGCATTGCCGAGCGAGTACCAGCGGACGACCTCGAACTCGTCGGGCCTCGAGGCGTTGCGGCTCTTGCCGTCGTAGGTGATCCGCATCGCCGACCCGAGTTCGTGGAAGTCGGGGTGCCAGCGGGCCAGCGGCTGGGAGGTCGCCAGCGACCCACGCGAGGCCCACTCGTATAGGGAGGCCGTCCACTCGTCGACGTAGGGGCGGATGGGCGAGGTGTTGCGGACCAGGCTGCCGCGGGCGCCACTGCCCTCCTCGGTGTACACCAGCGTCTGCGTCGGCGTGCCGGGGCCGAATCGCATCATGCCCAGCGACAGCGTCAGGATGCCCATCGTGACGATCGCGGTCGCCAGGCCGCACACGCCCGCACCGACGTACTCCACGGTGTCGTTGAACTTGAGGTTGGCGGGCACCGCCTTGTCCACGAGGGCCCGCAGCACCGCGAGCGACGCCGCGAAGCTGACGCCCAGCGAGATGCCGTGGGCGGTATCGCGGAGGATGGTCCCGATGCCACGCTCGGGGGCCTGCGTCAGCAGCAGCACCGTCAGGGGCTCGTACACCGCGAACGCAACCGCACCGGCTGCCAGCACGCACAGCAGGTGCAGGAACGCACTAAAGAAGCCGCGGATGACCCATACCCAGGTGAAGATCAGCACGCCTACGAGTGCGATTGCGGTTCCCAACATGGCTCGAATCCTCCGCGGAGGGGTCCTGGGGGCACCAGGACGGGCGATCGACGCACGTCCCGTCTCGTGATACTTGTTCAGGCGGGGGCCGGCGCCGGTTTCGCCGCTTGCGGCTTCTTGGCCGGAACCGTCACGCGAACCACCTCGTCCACGTCGGTCACGCCCTCCACCAGCCGGGCGATGGCGGCCTGCTGGATGGTCGGCAGCCCCTGCTTGCGGAAGGCCGCCCCCAGCTGCTGCAGCTCGTTGCGTTCGATCAGCCCCCGCTCCTCATCGCCGATGCGGAACACCTCGAAGACGCCGATCTGTCCGACGTACCCCGTGCCGCCGCTCTCGGGGCAGGGCACCACCTTCTTGTTGACCTCGACCATCTCGCGATGGCGGTAGAGCGTGCCGACCTTATCCGCCGAGAGCCCCAGCTTCTTAAGCATGTCGGGGCTTGGGACGTAAGCTTCGCGGCTGGTTTCGGCCAGCCGGCGGACGAGCTTGCCCGCCAGGACGCCCTTGAGCGAGGCGGCGGCCGCCGCCGGGTCGCCGACGACCTGCACGTACTTGGCCACCGCCACCACCGCGGAATCCGCGGCAAGGCTCGCATAGACGCGGGTGGTCTGCGTGTCGCCGCGGGCGATCTCGTTGGCGGTGCCCTCGTCGAGCAGCTCCGCGACGCCGACCACATCCGGGTCGCGGCGGATGATCGACCGCAGCATCGTGCCGTGGTCGGCCGCGTCGGCGGTCGGGCTCCAGACGTTCTGGCGGATGCCCTCCAGTGTGTCCTGCGGCTCCAGCTCAAGCGTCTGGATGTTGGAGGTGTACGCGTCGTGCAGCTTGAGGGCCGTGTAGAGCTGGGTCGTGCGGCCCATGCCCCGCGGCGCCGCCAGCAGCACCACGCCCGAGCCCTCCCCGGCGAGCTCCTCCATGAGCTGCATCTGCATGGGCAGCAAGCCCAGATTCTCCGGCGTGCGGCGGACCGACTTGGCGGGGTCCACCACGATGGTCATCTTCAGGCCCTGCTGCCCGCCGCTCGTAATCACCCGCAGGTGGTGCCGGTCGCCGTCCCGCGAGACGTCGGGCTCGCCGACCTGGCGCCGCCGCTCGCCCGCCTCCAGCCCCGACGCCGTCTGCCAGAACGCGATGACCCGCATCGCCTCGGCGGGCGCCATCGGCTCGCCCACCACGGTCCGCACGCCGTCCACGGTGTGTGCGACCGCGTAGCCCTTGTCGCCCGCCGGCAGCAGTTCGATCTTCTGCGCCCGGGCCGACACGCCATCGATGTACACCTTCTCGGCCGTCGTGCGGACGACGAACTCGGGCGTTTCCTGCTCGGGCGGCTGCAGAGTGACGCCGTCGGGCTTGACGATCGCCAGCTCCACTCGGCCGGCCTTGCGGGCCTCCTTGGCGACCTTGCGCTCGGCGGCCCACTGGCTGATGTTCAGCGTGATGCGATGCTCCTCGGGCACACGCTCGTCGGAGTTGGCCTTCTGCACGTAGACCAGTGGCGGCACCGCCAGCAGCAGCACGGCGACCGGCCAGGCCACGAAGAAGCCCCAGATCGAGTGCACCGGGTTGGCCAGGATCACCGCGATCGCGAGCAGGCCCGTGACCATGTACGCCAGGTTCCACTGCTCCCGTGGGAGGTAGAAGCGAGCGGCGTGCTTGTCGGCGACCGTCGAGATGAACCACGCCCACCCGGCAAAGGTCGCCACGACGAGCAGCGCCTTCCACCAGGACACCAGCACGAACGGCGTGGTCTCGGCGAGGAGGACGGCCGGCGCGGCCGCGTTGAGCAGGCTTGTTGCATCCACGAGCTGCGTTCCTTATTCACGCACCGAAGGCGGTCGGCCGGTCGATCGCCCGGCCACCGGTCATCGCTTCGACGACGCCCCGCCGAACTTCTTGAGCCGCATCGACAGGTCGTCCTTGTTGGGGCTCGCCTCCATCGCGATCCGCTGGTGGATGTACTCCTCCTCGATCAGCTTCACCAGCCACGCGTTGAAGTCCACCATGCCCTGCTGCTGCGCCTCGATGGAATTCAGGTACTCGCGCAGCTCGCCCTCGCGCTCCTCGAGGATGTGCTTCTGCACCACGGCATCGTTGATGAGGATCTCGATGCCCGGAATCCGCGGGATGTTCTCGTGCAGCGTCGGCAGCAGCTTCTGGTAGACGAACGCACGCATCTGGTAGGCCAGCATCCGGCGGATCTGCTCGACCTCCTCGGTCTCGAAGAGGCCGTAGATGCGGCTGAAGGTCTGCGTGGTGCTCGACGCGTGGATGGTGCCGTACACGAGGTGGCCGGTCTCGGCGGCGTTGAGGGCCGCCTCGAAGGTGTCCTTGTCGCGCATCTCGCCGATGAGCACGACGTCGGGATTCTCGCGGACGAGGGCCTTCAGCGCGATCTTGAAGTCCAGCACGTCGATGCCGATCTCGCGCTGGTTGATGGTCGCCTTGTCATCATTGAAGATGTACTCGATCGGATCCTCGATCGTGAGGATGTGCACGGGCTTGCGCTCGTTCACGTACTGGATCATTGACGCGATCGTCGTGCTCTTGCCCGAGCCGGTCACGCCCGAGAGCAGCACCAGGCCCTGCGGCTGCATGGCGATCTTGGCCATCGAGTCGGGCAGGTGCAGCTTCTCGAAGGGCAGGATGTTGCTGGTGATCAGCCGGGCCGCCACCGAGATGCGACCGCGGGCCTGGAACAGGTTGACGCGGAAGCGGGCGTCGTCGCTGTAGTCGTACGCGAAATCGACGTGGCCGTAGTGCTGCAGGTCCTTCTTCTGCTCGTCGTCGAGGATGTGCTCGATAACCTGGTGCCACTCGTCCATGGTCACCGGCGCGGTGTCCAGGGGCTTGAGCGCACCACGCATCCGCAGCTTGGGCGGCTGATCGGTCTTGATGATCAGGTCCGAGGCGGCAAACTTCACGCACGCCTTCAGGAATTCGCCGAAGCGCGTCGCGTGCGGATCGTGGTCCTTGCCGTCGAGGCCCGGCACGGGCGACACGTGCTCCTCAACCTCGGTCCTGCCGTTGACTGACGTTTCTGTACCGCTCATGCCGCTTTGCTCCCACCGCCACGCGGCCGCATACGTCCGGCTGGGCCGGGTTCGAGAAGCCGACGCGTCACCCCGCCGCGCTGGCGGCAAATGTAGCCTCGCCGGACCGTTTACGCGTTCCGTGCATCGATCGCTTCGCGGCCATTCGGCCGCGAGCCGCAACCCCCAGACTGTTCGACCCGGCCGAGGCCGGAGTTCCCGCTCGGACCCGGGCGGCACCGCCCTCGGCGGGCAAAGAATGGGCCGCCGGCCGAGATCCCGCGAGCGCACGAAAACGGGGCCCGTTCGGGCCCCGTGGATCGCGGTCGGGCTAGGCCACCGGGGCGACCTCGCCGGCCTCGGCATCCTGCTCCTCGGCTTCGGGCTCGGGATTGACGCCCAGGAAGTTGGCCTCCAGCTCCACGCGGAGCTTCTCCATGGCCTTGTTCTGGATCTGCCGCACCCGCTCCTTGGTCACGCCAATGATCTGGCCGACCTGCTCGAGGGTCATGGGCTTCTCCTCGCCGCTCTCGAGCCCGAAGCGGTGCTCGATCACGGTCCGCTCGACATCGGTGAGGTCGGCGCGGTTATCCATCACGATCCGCTTGACCTCCTCGGCGGCATCCCGCTCGAAGTCGGCCCGCTTGGTCTCGAGGAAGTTGGACTTCTCGAGCTTGGGGTCGAAGTCCGTCGGGAAGCGCTGGCGGTACTTGCTCAGCTTCATGCCCTGGCGGCTGAAGGCCTTGAGGATCGCTCGGCACGCATAGGTCGAGAACTTGTAGCCCCGGCCCGCGTCGAACTTGTCCACGGCACGCAGCAGCGCCATGTTGCCCTCGCTGACCAGGTCGGCGAAGTCCACCTCGCTCATGCGGGTGCGTTTGGCCATCGCCAGCACCAGCGCGAGGTTCGTCTCGGCAATCTGCTCGCGGATGCGATCGGCCCTGCGATACCAGTACAGGATCGCCTCGGCCTGCTCGGGCGTCGGCTTGCGGTTCGGATTCTTCCAGACCTCTTCCTGCAGCATCCACACGCGGTGCCGCGCGTAGTTGAACTGGTGGAAGAGGACCTTCTCCTCCGCCGCCGTCAGGATGACCTGCTGGCTGCTCTTCACCGTGCGGGTCCGCGTGGCCGACAGGTCGTCCATCACCGGGTGGTACCACGCGGTGTCGGGCTTCTGGATGTCGGGCGCCTCGTCGTAGATCTGGTCCTCGGCCTTCTCCTCGTAGAAGGCCGGGCTGTCGATGTAGTCCATCTCCTGGGCCATGATCTGGTCGAGCAGCCGCTCGTCCTCAGGGCTCAGCCGACGCCGCGCTCCGCGCGCGACGACACCCGGGCTGGACGCGCCGGCGTGCTGCCGGCGGCGAGCCTGCTCCAGCGGAGTCGGTCCCTGGCTTCGCTTTTGCCTCATCGAGTACTTCCCTTCGATGGCCGGCGAGGGCCGCCGGCCTCTACGTGTGGCGGCCGCGAGCGACCATCCCATGCCACACACCTCGCAGGACGCCGAACGGTTGCCGCCGCGGCGGCAGAGCCCATCCGTGTCCGAGAGTCCACCGCACTAACCACCAAGCGCTCGCCCGGTGCCCCGACCGCCACAACAACGGCCTCTGGGCCTACTCCACCCACCCCGGGGTGATTCGGGCATGCACCGACCTGTTTGCGTTTCCGGGGTTGGAGGGTGCCGATTGCGATCGGCGAAGCCCTCTCAGGACGGCAACCAATAATGGAACGGGCCTGCCGGCCTCCGGAACGCACGGATGTAGTACGAGCCCCACGTTTTCGAAGTTTCCCAACTCACGCCGATCCGCCGAGGATCCGCACAACGAGCGGGAAACTACCTATACATCCGCCATCTGGCGTGTCGATCCAGCCATGCTCGGAGGGACGTGGTATCGCCATCCCTGCGACGACCGCCCCGAGCGCCAGCCGAGATCCTAATGGAATCCACCCCACGAATCCAGAAAATCTCAACCGATTCCCATTAGCGACAGCCAGGCGACACCCCGGTGGCCGCCTCATGGGACCAATGATCCGACCGAATGGCGAAGCGATCCGGCCCACCCCGACGGCTCCACGGCGTGCACAAAAAGCTGCTGCTCGCGGCCGTAATCTTCTCGCCCGTGGCGGTCCTGGCCCTGATCGTGTGGCTGCTGGCGGACGCCTACGCCTCGGAGCTCGCCCGCGAGCGCCGGACCGGGCCTCCACCCCCGGCGACGCCGGGGGCCGCGGCTATCCCCGGGCCGCCTGGTACAGCTCGCCCACCCGATCCCAATTGACCACGTTCCACCAGGCCGACACGTAGTCGGGCCGGCGGTTCTGGTAGTTCAGGTAGTAGGCGTGCTCCCAGACGTCGAGGCCCAGGATGGGCGTGTGGCCGTCCATGAGCGGGCTGTCCTGGTTGGCGGTGCTGGTCACGTGCAGCTTACCGCCGCCATCGACGACCAGCCAGGCCCAGCCCGAGCCGAAGCGGGTCGCCGCCGCGGTGGCGAAGTCGTCCTTGAACTTCTGGAAGCCGCCGAGTTCGCTCGACATGGCCTCGGCCAGGCCCCCGCCGGGCTCGCCGCCCCCGCTCGGGCCCATGATCTGCCAGAACAGGCTGTGGTTGGCGTGCCCGCCGCCGTTGTTGATCACCGCCTGCCGCTTGCCCTCGGGCACCTCGTTGATGCTGCGGAGCACCTCCTCGATCGGCCGGTCGGCGAATGGATGCCCCTCGAGGGCGTCGTTGACCTTCGTCACGTAGCCCTGGTGGTGCTTGCCGTGGTGGATCTCCATCGTCCGGGCGTCCACGTGCGGCTCGAGGGCGTTGAAGGCGTACGGCAGGTCGGGCAGCGTGTACGGCATCGTGGTCTCCTTCCGGCGGAAGCGCGAGCGGCGAATCGGGACGATCTTGGCAGGCCGCCCCGGTTGGCATGATACCGCGCCTCAACGAAAACGACGCCCGCGGGGGCGTCGCCTGAGGCTTCCCTGGCTTGGCCGCGGGTTACTCGCAGCCGACGTCGAAGAGGTTCTGGAACTCGAGGAAGTCGAAGATCGTCAGCTCGCCGTCGCCGTCGAGGTCGGCGATCAGATCACCGGCGTCGAAGGCGTTCTGGAAGGCCAGGAAGTCGAAGATGGTCAGCTCGCCGTCCAGATCGAAGTCGGGGATGCACGGCTCGCCGCTCACGAAGACGAGATTGTCCGCCTCGAAGATCTCTCCGACGGCCGTGCCGCCAAAGCTGGGTGACTCGACGATGCGGACCTCGGTCACCGGACTCGTGGCGACGAATCCCAGGAACGAGTCGCCCGTGCCGGTGAAGAAGTCGAAGATGTCCACGACCCCGGCGTCGGTCTCGATGGCGATGCCGATGCCCGTTGCCGCGCCGAAGGTGTCCCAGCCGAACGCCTTGATGGGCGTGTCGAAGGTGAACACGTAAGCGGTGTGGCCCGTCGCCGGGAAGATGGAACCCTGGAACTCGCCGCCGTCGATCGCCGGTCCGCCCGTGGTGGAATCCACGCCCTCGACCCGCAGCACGCCGCCCTCGAACGGGATGTCTCCCAGGGAGGGCTGCAGGCTGCCGATGTCGAACGAGTCGAAGTCCTCGAGTTCGACCACGCCGCCGGCGGCGTCTTCCCACGCCACCCGGTCGTCGAAGGCATCGAACTGGGCCTGGGCGGCCGTCGCGGCGAGCGCCACGCCGGCGAGTGCCGCGGTCGTCTTGCAGGTCATCGGGTACCCCCTTGCTGGTGATGCTTGCGGCCGGCGGAATGCCCGATCGCCGCGGAAATCCGTGCCGGGCGGACCCAAGCTCCGCCTCTTCGGAGAGCATAGCCGAAAAACCCGTCGGCACCGGTCATTCTCGGACCGACCGGGGCCCATCCGCAATCAGCGCCGCCGACGCCCAACAATGCCCGGGAACCAACCGGGGACGTGTCACCCGCGGAGGAGCATCGTGGTCAAGTGGCTCATAGCGGTTGTCGTGGTCCTCCTCCTGCTCGGCGGCGTGGGCGTGCTCGCGATCGGGCAGCTCGGCGGACCGGGCGCGATCCAGGCCCGATTCCAGCCCACCGACAACGCCACCGAGGTGATCATCGAGACGGTCTCGCGGGGCGATCTGCTGCGGACCGTCAACGCGCCGGGCTCGGTCGAGCCCAGCAGCCGGGTGCAGATCAGCGCCGAGGTGAGCGCCCGGATCGTCGCGCTGCCCTTCGAGGAGGGCCAGACCGTGCGCGCGGGCGACATCGTCTGCCGGCTGGACGCCGAGGACCTGCAGGCGAGGCTCGACGCCGCGCAGTCGAGGCTGCGATCCCAGCAGGCCCAGCTCCGCGGCGCCGAGGCCGAACTCGAGCTGTCGCTGCTGGAGATGGGACGGGTGCAGGAACTCTACGACACCCGCGACATCCCCAAGACCGAGTACGACGCCACGACCGCCCGCAAGCTGCAGGCCGAGAGCAGCCTGGCGGTGATCGAGGCGGGCATCGAGGCGGCCCAGGCCGACGTTCGCGCCGCGCAGCGGGATCTGGACAACGCCGTCATCTCGAGCCCCATCGACGGCCACATCGTTGCGCTGCCCGTCGAGGTCGGCGAAACCGTGCTGGGCACCTTCAACAACCAGGGCTCGCTGATCATGGAGATCGCCGACCTGGGCACCATGGTCATGCGGGCCCGCGTCGACGAGACCAGCGTCTCGCTCGTCCGCGAGGGGCAGGCGGCCCAGGTGAGGCTGCTGGCCTACGCCGACCGCGTGTTCGACGGCGTCGTCGAGCGCGTCGGGCTGCAGCGCCGCGTGTACACCGATGGCACGAGCTACGTCGAGGCCGAGGTGCTCGTCCGCCAGGCCGAGGGCGACCTGCTCCGCACCGGGCTGACCGCCAACGCCGACATCCAGGTCGAGACCGTGCGGGACGCCATCCGCGTGCCGAGCCAGGCGGTGCTCGACCGCCGCACCGAGAGCCTGCCGCCCGCCGTCCGCGGGGCCGAGGAGGTCGATCGCACCCGGACGTTCGCCACCGTGGTCTACGTCGTCGAGGACGGCCGCGTCCGCGTTCGGCCGGTGCGGGCGGGCGTGAGCGACCTCTCGAGCACGGTGATCCTGTCGGGGCTGAGCGAGGGCGAGCGGGTCATCACCGGGCCATTCCGCGCCCTGCAGGACATGGACGACGGCCAGCAGGTCGTCGAGGAAGGCTCGCAAGAAGCCGGGGAGTCGGACGACGCGGCGAACGAGGACGAGCAGGCGGACGAACTCGCGGAGGGCGGCGGCGATGCTGGGTCTGAAGCGGGGTAAGAAGCCCGACGCCGATGCTCCGGCCATCCGGATCCGCGGCATCGAGAAGATCTACAAGATGGGCGTCGAGCGCGTCCACGCCCTCGCCGGCGTCGACCTCGTGGTCAAGCGGGGCGAGTTCGTCGCGATCATGGGCGCCTCGGGCTCGGGCAAGAGCACGCTGATGAACGTGCTGGGATGCCTCGACCGCCCCACCACCGGCGAGTACGAACTCGCCGGCCGGCGCACCCGCAAGATGTCGGCCTCGGCGCTCGCACGGGTCCGCAACGAGCAGATCGGGTTCATCTTCCAGACCTTCGAGCTGCTGCCCCGCGCGTCGGCCATCGCCAACGTCATGCTGCCGATGATCTACTCGCCCCGGCACCTGTTCACCGCCCGAGCGCGCGCGAAGGCGGCGCTGCGGCGCGTGGGCCTGGGCGATCGCATGCGGCACCGGCCCAACCAGCTCTCGGGCGGCCAGCGGCAGCGCGTCGCCGTGGCTCGCGCGCTGGTCAACGACCCGGCCATCCTGCTGGCCGACGAGCCCACGGGGAACCTGGATTCGGCCACGACCGCCGAGATCATCAAGCTCTTCGAAGAACTCCATCGCGAGGGCCAGACCATCGTCATCGTGACGCACGAAGAAGAGGTCGCCGGCCACGCCGAGCGAATCGTCCGGCTCCGCGACGGCCGCGTGGACTCGGACATGCCCACGGGCGACGACCCGATGCACCTGGCCTTCCTCAATTCCATCGCCCAGACCGCCGCCCGGCGGGCGAAGCAATCGGCGGCACCCGAACCGCAGGAGGCCGCATCATGATCCTGGTGCGGCTGCTGTCGCAGACGGTCGTGCTGGCCATCGGCCAGATCTGGGCCAACAAGATGCGCTCGCTGTTGACGACGCTGGGCATCGTCATCGGCGTCGCGGCGGTGGTCGCCACCGTGGCGGCGATCGAGGGCCTCCGCGGCTTCGTGCTCACCGAGTTCGAGACCTTCGGCGCCGCCAAGGTCTACGTCGACGGCGACCGCCCGCAGAGCTGGCGGGGCCGCATCGGCTGGCGCGAGGTCCAGCTCAAGCCCGAGGAGATCGACGCGATCGAGGAGCACGCCCCATCGATCAAGGCGATGAGCCCCCTCTGGTTCACGTCGCCCCGCGTGGACTACGAGAATTCGACCATCGAATCGGCCCGCGTCGTCGGCATCCGGCCGGTATGGCACGAGGTCGAGAACCGCCAGGTCATCCAGGGACGGCCGTTCAACTCGATCGACCTCGACCAGCGGCGGTACGTCTGCCTCATCAACGAGCAGGCGATCGAAGAGCTGAACATGCCGACCAACCCCATCGGCGAGGACCTGCTCTTCGCCGGCCGCCGGTTCCGCGTCGTCGGGGTGGTCGAGACCATCGAGCTCAGCGGCATGTTCGGCGGCGGGGACAGCCGGGCCGAGTTCTACGTGCCCATGAGCACCGCGATGATCCTCAACCCCAACGGGTGGATCAACTACGCCGTCGGCCTGATGCACGACCCGGAGCGGGCCGAGGACACGCGGGCCGAGATCACCTTCGTGCTCCGCAGCATCCGCAACATCTCGCCCGAGGACGAGTCGACCTTCGACGTGGAGATCCCCCAGGAGTACATCGAGCAATTCCGGACGCTATCGGCCGGGCTCGTCGCCGGCGCCGCGGGCATCGTGGGCATCAGCCTGCTGGTGGGCGGCATCGGCATCATGAACATCATGCTCGTGTCGGTCTCGGAGCGCACCCGCGAGATCGGGCTCCGCAAGGCCGTCGGCGCACGGCCCGCCGTCATCCTGACGCAGTTCCTCACCGAGGCCGTGGTGCTGTGCATGATGGGCGGCGCCGTCGGCATCATCATCGGGCAGGGCATCATCCTGGCGCTCAAGCAGATCCCCGATGCGCCGCTCGACGAGGCCAACGTGCCGGTCTGGGCCATCGGACTCGCGGTCGGCTTCTGCGCCGTCACGGGCATCGTCTTCGGCGTGTTCCCCGCGCTCAAGGCCGCGCGGCTCGACCCCATCGTCGCGCTGCGGCACGACTAGCACGCCCCGCGGGCACGGTCCTCCAGGAGCTACGACGCATGGCCATCGCCATCTTCATTCGCACACCGGCGCGGCCGGCCCTCGTGCTCCTGCTTGCGTGCGGCGTTGGCTGCACCAGCGTCTTCGAGACCTCGCAGAGCGACCTGGGCCTGCTCGCGCCGCGGGCCGAGCTGCAGACCATCCGCACGCTGCCACTGCGAGAGGTCGAGCAGCTCGGCGACGCCGCGGTCGCCGCGGAGCCGCCACCCGAGCTGCCACGGGCCGTCGTCATCGATGCGAGCGAGCCGAGCGTGCCCATCAGCATCGAGGCCGCCCGCGCCGCCGCGCTGGAGAACAACCTGGCCGTCCGCGTCGCGCTCATCTCGCCATCGATCGCCGCCGAGCAGGTCTCGCGCGAGGAGGCGGCCTTCGAGGCGGTCTTCCGCGTCACCGGCGTCGCCCAGGACACCGACACGCCCACCTCCACGACGCTCGCCGACGCGCAACAGACCTTCCGCTCGCTCAATCCCTCGCTGACGCTCCCGACGCGGCTGGGCGGCAACGTCGCGGTCACGGCGCCCTTCACCCGCAACAGCACGAGCAACGTGTTCGCGACGCTCAACCCATCGTTCACGCAGGACCTGGAGTTCTCGCTCAGCCAGCCGCTGCTCCGCGGCGCCGGCCGGCGGTCCACCACCGCCGCGCTGCGCATCGCCGCGTACGACCAGCAGATCGCCGAGGCCCGCACGAAGCTCGACGTGATCACCCAGCTGTCGGCGGTGGACCGCGCCTACTGGCGGCTGTACGCCGCGCGGCAGGAGATCGAGGTCCGCGTCCGCCAGCGGGACCTGGCGATCCTCCAGCTCGAGCGGGCCGAGCGGCTGCTCAACGCCGGCTCGGTCTCGGAGATCGAGGTGCTGCGGGCCGAGTCGGGCGTCGCCGACCAAGCCGAGGCCATCATCCGCGCCGAGAACACCGCCGCCACCCGCGAGCGAGAGCTCAAGCGGCTGCTGAACATCCCCGGGCTGGACGTTGAGTCCGAGACGGCCGTCGCCCTCGAGAGCACGCCCGATCCGGCGCTCTACGACTTCGACCCCGACGCCATGCTCACCACCGCGATGGCCACCCGGATGGAACTGCTCGAGGCCGAACTGCAGCTCTCGCAGGACCTCGTCCGCATCGACCTGGCCGAGAACCAGTCGCTGCCGCAGCTCAACCTCGATGCGCTCTACCGCATCAACGGGCTGGGCGGCACCTTCGGCGAGGCCGTCGAGGAGGCCGCAGCCAACCGCTTCGAGGACTGGCGGGTCGGCGTCACCGCGGTGGTGCCCATCGGCAACGAGGCGGCGCTGTCCAACCTCCGCCGCGCGGTGCTCAGCCGGCTGCAACGACTGGCCACCACCGCGGGCCGCGAGCAGACCATCCGCCAGGAGGTGCTCGACGCCATCGACAACCTGACGACCAGCTGGCAACGGATCCTCGCCGCCCGCGAGCGGGTCGCCCTGAGCACCCGGACGCTGCGAGCCGAGGAAAGGCAATTCGCCGTGGGCCGCTCGACGTCGACCGACGTGCTCGACGCCTCCACGCGGCTGGCCGACGCGCAGCTCAGCGAGCTGTCCGCTCTGGTGGATTACCAGATCGCGCAGGTCGATCTCGCGTCGGCCACGGGCACGCTGCTGGGACAGGCCCGCGTCGGCCTGGAGTTCGCACCGCGGCCGACGCTCGACGGCTCGCGGTACACGCCTCGGGCCACCGGGCCGGCCAGCGAGCCCGTGGAGGGCGCCCGGCTCAGCCGCCCGCCGACGCCCGCCGAGGAACTGGCCGGCGAGCGCGGACGGCAGACGCGGCCGGTGGGCCACTGACCGGGCGGCACACGACGGCTTCCGGCTAGGCCGGCTTCTTGCTGCTGCCGCGGGCGACCGGCGCTTCCTTGCCCACCAGCATTCGCTTGATGGCGTCCGAGACGTGGCGGCCCCGCACGTCGCGGCCGTGGCCCTCCACGCCCCACGCCGAGAGCACGCCGAAGCCCAGGCCGAGATCGATCAGCAGCCAGCCGATGATCTCGGGGCTGTACTTCTTGGTGACCTGGTGGGCGTCCTGGGCGGCCTCGATCTCGCGGGCGAGGAAGGCGTGCACCGCGGCCATGTGCTCCTGGAGCGCCCGCTGGATGCCCTCGTCGTCGACCTCGGTGATAGCCTGCAGGATGACGCGGTAGGCATCCTGGAATCGCTCGTGCACCATCGGATTGCCGTCGACGAGCGTCGCCAGGCGCTCCGCGGGCGTGTCGGTCGACGCCAGCTGCTGCTCCCAGAACGCGATGGTCTCCTCGCTCGTCCGCTGGATGAGCGCGACGAAGAGCTCCCGCTTGGAGCCGAAGTGGCGATAGATGATCGGCTCGGTGACGCCCGCGGCGCGCGCGAGCTCGGAGGTGGTCGCCTTCGCGTAGCCCCGGGTCGCGAATAGCTCGGCGGCGGTATCCAGCAGCTGCGCCCGACGCTGGGCTGCGGGCAACCTGGGCAAGGCCGGCCTCCGATCGGGCTCGCGCCACGCCGCCCGCTCATCTCCCCCGGAGCCGGCGCCGCACCGCACGAGATCGCTTCGCGTGGGGGATGTTAGCCCCCGCTACGGGACCGGTAACTTGGCGGATAGGGCACCGGGTCGTAGCCGCCGCGGCAGCACGGCTGGCACCGCAGCAGCCGCCGCACCGTCAGCAGAGTGCCGACGACGGGCCCGCGCCGCACGTAGGCCTCGATGGCGTACTCGCTGCAGGTGGGATAGAAGCGGCATTGCCCGCCCAGGAAGGGCGAGAGGATCGCCTGGTACGCCCGGATGAGCACCACGAATGGCAGCGACGCCGGCGGGATGCGGCGGCCGCCGCTCACGATCGGTCCTTGCCGGGCGAATGCCTAGCCCGCCGACGCTCCCAGACCTCGTGGCCCTGCGCGGCGAGGCGGCCGAGCAGCGCGGCGTATTCGCCGGTGCCGAGCGGCTCGTGCGGCCGTACCTGGATGATGACGTCGTAGCTGCACGGCCGCCCCGCGTCCGTCCAGCCGGGCAGGTCGTGCTGGGCCGTGCGGAAGGCCTCGCGGAGGCGGCGCTTGATCGCGACGCGGGCGTGCGCCCGGCCCACCCGGCGGCCCACCGAGAGCCCCAGCCTCGGCTGGCCGATCTCGTTGGGCGTCAGGAAGACGACCAGCGGGCCCGAGGCCTTGCGAACCTTGCCGGCGTAGACGGCCTGGAACGCCCTGGATCCGCTCAGCCGGTGCCGCCGCCGGAAGGCGAATCGCGGCCCCTCGACCCTCGATGTCTCGCTGGCTTGCGTCACCGGGGTAATGGTAAGCGGTCAGCGGCCGGCCCTAGGACGGCTCTGCGGCAGCACGCCCACGAAGGCCATCATGGCCCCCGCGGCCAGCAGCCAGGGCCGCAGCCCGCGGTCAAGCGCCCACCGGCCGAGCATCGAGTCGATCGGCTGGACGGCGGGCACCGTCACCGGCGGCGGGTCGAGCGCGTCGAACACGTCCACCGGGCCGAGCGGAGCCGGGGGTAGCAGCGGCGTGCGGCCCTCGGGGATCAGCCGCATCTGGTCGAAGGCCAGCGACCGGACCAGGCCGGGCTCACCCCGCTCGAGGGCGGCGAGGTAGCGGGCCAGCCGGCGGACCCGCTCGCGGCCCTGGGCGTCCATCGCCAGCAGCTTGTCCCGCTCGAACCGCGTCTGGCGGAGCGATTCGTGCGCGGGCACAAGCACCACCGCCGCCACGAGCGCAAGCCCGGCGACCAGCAGCGGCCACCCCGCATCGATGCCACGCCCCGATCGGCCCATGCGATCACCCCGAGGAGCGCCGCCGAGGCGCCCGCCACCGGGTTGGATATCGGCAGGCATGCCCTCGGCGGATGACCCGCCGCCGCGCGGGCGGCGTGCCCGCCCGCGAGCAGCCGCGGTACACTGGGCCGTGGCGGAACCCATCGCGATTACCGGCATCGGCGTGGCGAGCGCCCTGGGCATCGGAGCCGACGCGTTCTGGACGGGCCTGTGCGAGGGCCGCGTGCCCATTGCCCCACCGACGCTGTTCGACGCGTCGAAGATGCACTGCACGCTGGCGGCCGAGACGCCCGGCTTCGCCATCCGCGACCACCTGCCCAAGCACTACCGCAAGGCCGCGAAGGTGATGGTGCGGGACGTTGGGCTTGCGGTGGCCGCGGCGGCCAACGCCGTCCACGACGCGGCGCTCGTCACGCCCGCGAGCGAGGGCGAGGCCGCCGACCCGACCTACGCGTCGCACCGGCTGGGCACGCACGTGGGAGCGGGCCTGATCGCGACCGACCCCGGGGAGCTGGCGCGGGCGATGGCCGGCTCCGCGGACGCCGACGGCAACTGGGACATGGCCGCGTGGGGGCAGGGCGGCATGGATGCCCTCAGCCCGCTGTGGATGCTCAAGTACCTGCCCAACATGCTCGCGTGCCACATCTCGATCCTGCACCAGGCCAAGGGCCCCAGCAACACCCTGCTGTGCGCCGAGGCCAGCGGCCTGCTGAGCCTGGGCGAGTCGGTGCGGATCATCGAGCGGGGCATGGCCGACGCATGCTTCGCCGGCAGCGGCGATTCCCGCGTCAACCCGGTCGCATCCCAACGGGTCTTTCTGGCGGGCCGCTACGCCGACACGCGGGGCGACGACCGGCCGGTGGACGCCTGGATGCGGCCCTTCGACCCGAGCGCGGCGGGCGCCGTGCCGGGCGAGGGGGCGGCGATCCTGGTGCTCGAGCGGCCCGGCACGCCGCAGGCCGCGCGTGCGGGCGCCACGCCGCGGGCGATGATCCTGGGCTTCGGATCGGCCCAGGCGGTGCCCGAGGGCTGGGGCGACGCGGGCTCGCCGCCGATCGCCGGCCTCGGTCGCCGCGCAGGGGGCCGGCCCGACGGGCTGGACGAGGGCCTCGCCCGCGCGATCACCGGCGCCCTCGACGACGCGGGCGTGAGCGCCGGCAGCATCGACGCGGTCTTCTGCCACGCCGCCTGCGAGCCCGCGATGGACGAGGCGGAGATGCACGGCCTGCGGCTGGCCCTGGGCGAACACGCCGAGACGGTCGAGCTGGCGTGGATCACGCCGTGCGTTGGCGAGTGCATGGCCGCCACCGGCGCGCTGCAGGCGGCCGCCGCCGCACTCTCCGTGCAACACCAGCGGCTGCCCGCCCGCGTCCAGACGGGCTCTCCCGCCGACGGCCTGAACGCCGCGGCGGCCCCCGCGCGCGATGCCGAGCTCGGACGTGTGCTCGTGTGCACGCACGGGCTGGGCGGCCAGTGCGGCGCGGTCGTCATCGGCCGCGCGTAACGCGACGCCGGCCACTCGACCGCAAGGGGTTGCTTGACGCTCGGCGAGCCGCCGGTCTACATTTGCGGCGCATCAAGAGTCCCGGAATGCCTCCGACAGGTTCCGGGCGGCAACCGAGCTCGCTCACGCGAGTCGCGGTGCCGAGGCCAGCCCCGGCGTGGGGAGCGATGCGGGCGAGCGGCGTGCAGCCGACGCCAAAACAGCAGCGGCGATGTCGCCGCGTTCCACGCCAGCACTGGACGCTTTCGATGCTGTGAGGAGTTCACGGCATGGGACGATCCATCGCATTCGAGCCATTTGATCTAAGTCACGATCCGCACGAGCGGGCTGCCGCGCTGTGCCCCGGCGTCGGCCACGGACCCGCCGACGGCGATCCGCTGGTGGCCCCGCTCGTGCAGAGCACCACCTACGGCCGCAGCCGCGTGGGCACCGACCCCGAGCACCAGTACTCGAGGGTGTCCAACCCGACCGTCGCGACGCTGGAGCAAGCACTCGGCCGCCTCGAGCACGCGCCGCCCGCCGCGTGCTTCACGACGGGCCTGGCCGCCGAAACCGCGCTCTTCCTCGCCGTTCTGCGGGCCCACGACCACGCGATCTGCGGGCGATCGGTCTACGGCGGGACCGTCCGGCTGCTGCAGCAGGTCCTGCCCGAGCTCGGCGTCGAGACGACCTTCGTAGACACGACCGACCTCGACGCCGTGCGCACGGCCGTCCGGCCGAACACGCGGCTGGTCTTCGTCGAGACGCCCTCGAACCCGACGCTGGAGATCACCGACATCGCCGGCGTGGCCTCGATCGCGCGGCAGGCGGGCGCGTTGCTCGCCGTCGACAACACGTTCCTCACCGCCGCACTGCAGCAGCCGCTCGATCTCGGCGCCGACGTCTCGGTTTATTCGACGACGAAGTTCGTCGACGGCCACTCGGTGGCGCTCGGCGGCGCGCTCGTGAGCCGCGACACGGACCTGCTGGAGCGCATCCGCTTCATCCGCAAGTGCACCGGCGCGATCCAGACGCCCTTCAACGCGTGGCTGACCATCAACGGACTCAAGACGCTGCCCCTCCGGCTCGAGCGGCAGTCGGCGAGCGCGCAGCGGATCGCCGAGTGGCTCGCGCAGCACGACGCCGTCGAACGGGTGCGGCACCCGTCGCTCGCGGAGGGCCAGCAGCGCACTCTGGCGGAAACCCAGCACGCCGGGGCGCACGGCGGCGTCGTCTCCTTCGAGGTCGCCGGCGGCCTCGAGTCAGCGCGGCGGGTTGCCGAGCGGCTGGAGCTGTGCACGCTCGTCGAGCACGTCGGGTCGGTCGAGACGCTCGTGACCCATTCGGCCAGCATGACCCACGCCGACGTGCCACCCGAGCAGCGGCTGGCGTGCGGCATCTCGGAGGGCCTGCTGCGGCTGTCGGTAGGGCTAGAGCCGCCCGAGGCGATCCTCGCCGACCTGAGCCAGGCCCTCGACGCGGCCGCCGGGACGAGCGCCGCCCCATCCTCCGCCCTGACGGCCTGCTAGCCGGCGGCGGGCGAACCACAATCGCGCGCCGAGATTGGCGTTTTCCCGAGTACAATTCAGAGAATCCCGATCCGCCGCAACGCGGACCGGGTGCGGAGGACGCCGACCCCGATAACCCCGCGAGCGGCCGGATATGCCCGACAAACGCCAACTCCGGGTTCCGCGATTGCGACCCCTTGCGGCGGCCTGGGGCATACTTCAACTCGGCGACGCGACGGGGGATGGAGGAGAACAGAGATGATCAATGCTCGCTGCGCGCTCGCTGGACTCGCCTGTCCGATCCTCCTGCTGTCCTCGCCGGGCGTGGCCCAGACCGCGGGCGGCGACCCAGCCGATCACACGGACCTCGCGCCGCGCCGCAGTTCGCTGGTGCAGCGGCCGTACCTCACGCGGAGCGACGATCGGTCGCTGCTCGCGCCGCGGATCGGCATCGACGCCCCGCCCGGCGGCCCCGCCGTCTTCCCCGACGAGTTCCGCACCATCGACGGCACCTTCAACAACCCCACAAGGCCGCTGCTGGGGTCGGCGGGCACGCCCTTCCTGCGGCAGATGGCCCCCGCCTACGGCGATGCGGCCGGCGACGTGCCCGCCCGCCTGGACGGCCCGAGCCCCCGCCGCGTGAGCAACGCCGCGGCGCTCGACACCGGCGATGTGCCCAACCTGCGCGGCGTCTCGGACTACCTGTGGCAGTGGGGCCAGTTCCTGGACCACGACATCACCGAGACGCCCATCGCCGACCCGATCGAGGCGTTCGACGTCGTGGTGCCCAGCGGCGACCCATGGTTCGATCCGATGGGCACCGGCGCGGTCCGCATTCCGCTCGATCGCTCGGGCTACGAGGTGGTCGAAGGTCGCCGCGAGCAGGTCAACCACATCACGGCGTTCATCGATGCCTCGAACGTGTATGGCTCGGATGCCGCCCGCGCCGCCGAGCTGCGCACCCTCGACGGCACCGGCATGCTCAAGACCAGCGACGGCGATCTCATGCCGTTCAACGTCAACGGCTTCCCCAACGCCCCCACCGCCGACGACCCGACGCTCTTCCTGGGCGGCGACGTCCGCGCGAACGAGCAGATCGGGTTGATCGCGATGCACACGCTCTTCGTGCGGGAGCACAACCACTGGGCGATCGAGATCCGTGCGGCCGACCCGACGCTGTCTGGCGACGAGATCTACGAGCGGGCGCGGGCGATCGTGGCCGCCGAAATGCAGGCGATCACCTACAACGAGTTCCTGCCGCTACTGCTGGGGCCCGACGCCATCCCGCCCTACGCGGGCTACGACCCGGACGTCGATCCGAGCATCACCAACGTGTTCGCCGCGGCGGCGTACCGCTTCGGGCACAGCATGCTCTCGGGCGTGCTGCTGCGACGGGACCGCTCGGGCGAGCCCGCGGCCGAGGGCGACATCTCGCTGGCGGGCGCATTCTTCAACCCCGCCGAGATCGTCGACCACGGCGTGGACTCGGTGCTCCGCGGCCTGGCGATGCAGCGCGCCCAGGAGATCGACACCATGGTCGTCGACGAGGTCCGCAACTTCCTGTTCGGCCCGCCGGGCGCGGGCGGATTCGATCTGGCGGCCCTCAACCTGCAGCGGGGCCGCGACCACGGCCTTCCCGGCTACAACGACGTCCGCGTCGAGTGCGGCTACCCGTCCGTCGGCCAATTCGACCAGATCAACCCGGACCCCGCCGTGTGGGCCCGGCTGGCCGTCGCCTATGACAAGGTCGACCACATCGATCCGTGGATCGGGATGCTCGCCGAGCCCCACGAGCCCGGCGCGATGGCGGGCAAGACGCTTCGGCGGGTGCTGGCCGACCAGTTCGCCCGGCTGCGCGACGGCGATCGCTTCTGGTACGAGGCGTATCTGCCCAGCGACATGGTGCGGCTGGTCGAGCGGCAGACGCTCGCGACCATCCTGCGGCGGAACACCGGGCTGGACGATGAGATCGGCCACACGCCCTTCATGGTGCGCGCGTGCGACGCCGACCTCGACGGCGACGGCAAGCTGACGCTCTTCGATTTCCTGGCCTTCAGCACCCTGTTCGACGCGGGTGACCCGCGGGCCGACTTCGACGCCGACGGCGTGCTGACGATCTTCGACTTCCTGGCGTTCCAGACGGCTTTCGACGCGGGCTGCTAGCCGAGCGGCCGCATGAGCCGCTCAATCGAGCCGTCCTCGCGCTGCACGAGCACCTCTGAAGCCTCGTGGAGGAACATGCCGTGGTCGATGACGCCCGGCGTGCACGTCAGGGCCCGGGCGAGTCGCTCGTGGTCGTGCCCGCCGTTCTTGAGATCGACGTCGAGGATTAAATTGCCGTTGTCGGTCAGGTAGAGCGAGCCGTCCATCGAGCGGCGGATGACCCCCGACAACCCGAGGTCTCGCAGCGCCGCCCGGATGGACGCGAGGCCGAAGGCCATGATCGCAACGGCCAGCGGCGTACGCTCGCCCAGGGCCTCAACGAGCTTGACCTCCTCGACCAGGTAGACGCGGCGTTCGGCGGCTCGCGCCACCAGCCGCTCGCGCGTGACCGAGCCGCCCGCGCCCTTGAGCATCCGCAGCTCGTCGTCGACCTCGTCGGCGCCGTCGAAGAGGTAGTCGACCCGTTCGATGGTCGCGAATTCGCTGATGGTGATGTCCAGCTCGTGGGCGTAGACGGTGCTCGCCTCGCTGGTCGACACGCACGCGATGTCGAGCCCCTCGTGGTGGATGCGGTGCGCCAGCGCCTGGATGCCCCGCCGCGCAGTGCGTCCGGATCCCAATCCCACGACCTGCCCGGATTGCACGTCGGCAACGGCCGCCCAGGCCAACGCGTCGGCGGTCGGATCGGTCTGCTGCCCGGAGTCAGCCAAAGCGCACCCCCTGGGCCAGCCGCAGCCGACCGCCGTAGTTGATCGTGCACGTCTGCCGACGCATGTAGGCCTTCCACGAATCCGAGCCGGCTTCGCGTCCGCCGCCGGTGTCCTTCTCGCCGCCGAAGGCCCCGCCGATCTCGGCCCCGCTCGTGCCCACGTTGACGTTGGCGATGCCGCAGTCGCTGCCCGCGTGCGAGAGGAATCGCTCGCCCGCCGCGATGGACGACGTCAGGATGGCCGAGCTCAGCCCCTGGTCCACGGCGTTCTGCATGGCGATGGCCTCGTCGAGATCGCGGTACGTGAACACGTACAGGATCGGCGCGAAGGTCTCCTCGTCGGCGATCGGCAGGGCGCCGCCGGCGGGCGCGCGGATGATCGTCGGCTCGACGAAGCAGCCGCCCAGCGGCGTGCCATCGCCACCCACGGGCTGGGCGCGGCGGCCGCCGGCGAGCACCTCGCCCCCCTGCGCCCGCGCCACCTCGATCGCCCGGTCGAATGCATCGCCCGCTTCGGCGTGGATGAGCGGCCCGACGAGCGTGCCCTCGGCCAGCGGATCGCCGATGGCCGCATGCTCGTAGCCCTCCACCAGCCTGGGCAGCAGCTCGTCGGCGATGCTCTCGTGCACGAGCAGCCGGCGGGTCGTCGTGCAGCGCTGGCCGGCGGTGCCCACGGCGCCGAACAGCAGGGTCGGGACGGCGAGATCCAGGTCGGCGTCGGGCTCGACGATCGCCGCGTTGTTGCCCCCGAGTTCCAGCAGGCAGCGGCCGAGCCGTTCGGCGACCCGCGCGCCGACGTGGCGTCCCATCCGGCACGAGCCCGTCGCGCTGATCAAGGGCAGCCGACGATCGCCGACCATCGGCTCGCCGATCTCGTCGTCGGTCCCGATGATCAGCTGGAACACGCCGTCGTGGCCCATGTCCCGCGCGACACGATCGGCGATGGCGTTGGTGGCGATGGCCGTGAGCGGCGCCAGCAGGCTGGGCTTCCACAGCACCGTGTCGCCGCACACCGCCGCGATCATCGCGTTCCACCCCCACACCGCGTTGGGGAAGTTGAACGCCGTAATGACGCCGACGGGACCGAGCGGGTGCCATTGCTCCATGAGCCGGTGGCCCTCGCGCTCGCTGGGGATCGTGCGGCCGCCGAGCATGCGGGACAGCCCGACCGCGTAGTCGGCGATGTCGATGGTCTCCTGCACCTCGCCGACGCCCTCGCTGGCGATCTTGCCGACCTCCAGGCTCACGAGGCGTCCCAGCGCGGTCCGATGAGCGCGCAGCTCGTCGCCGATGGCGCGCACGACCTCGCCCCGCTTCGGCGCCGGGACCTCCCGCCAACGGCGGAAGGCCTCGCGGCTGCGCTCGATGGCGTCCTCGAGATCGCTGCTCGTGTTGCTGCGCACGCCCGCGAGCGGGGCGCCCGTGGTGGGGTTCGTGCTCTGGATGGCATCGGCGGACGCCGAGGCGTCCACGAGGACGCGAGGATCGTCCGCGAGGCGCAGCTCGTCGAACAGATCGGGCTCGGTCAGCGTGGGCATTGCGCGAGTGTAGGCCGACCCGAACGACGCGCCGCCGGCCGGACGTGCTCGCGTCGCCGGCTACGCTGGATCCAATGGCCCGCCCGGCATCCCTCGATCCCGCCATCGACGTCGTGCTCGCGACGAACAACCCGGGCAAGGTCGCGGAGCTGCGGCCCATCTTCGCGGCGCTCGGCCTCCGCGTCATCGGGCTGGGCGAGGTCGCAACCCCGACCACCGAGCCCGCGGAGGACGGAACCACCTTCCTGGAGAATGCGACCATCAAGGCGCGCGGCTACGCAGTGCAGGTCGGCAGGCCGTGCCTCGCCGACGATTCGGGCCTCATCGTCGATGCACTGGGCGGCCGGCCCGGCGTCATCTCGAGCCACTTCGCGACCGACGGCCGCGAGACCGGCGCGAGCCGCGGCGAGCGGGACGCGGCCAACAACGCCCGGCTGCTGCGGGAACTCGAGGGCGTGCCCGCCGACGCGCGGTCCGCCAGGTTCGTGTGCGCGATGGTGCTCGTCGACGCAGCGGGCGGCCTGTTGGCGACCGCCGAGGGCACGTTCGAGGGACGCATCGGCGTGCCGCCCGCGGTGCCCGCCGGGGACGGTGGCTTCGGCTACGACCCGTTGTTCTTGGTCGCGCCGGCGTTCAACGCCACCAGCGCACAACTCGGCGTCGCCGAGAAGAACCGCATCAGCCATCGCGCCGCGGCAGCAGGGAATCTTGTTCGCGAGCTCCAGCCGAGGATTGCTCGGTAGCTCGCATCGCCGGGCGGCCCGAGAGCGCACTACGCAAAACGCCCCCACCAGCTGGCGGGGGCGTTCGTTGCGTTCGCCGGAACGGAAGATCTGGTGACTAGCGGCGGCGACGCAGGCCCACGATGCCGAGGCCGACGGCGGCGAGGGCCGCGGAGGTCGGCAGCGGCACGATGACAAAGGACGTGCCCTGATCGCGCAGGTCCAGCCAGCCGTCCCTGCCCGACCAAGTGTTCAGGAAGCCGTCGCCGGCATCACCCGCGCCGAAGTAGGTCGTGTCCAGGTTCTTGAACGGGTGGAACCAGACGCCGATCTCCTCACCGAAGGCCACGCCCGTCCAGTCGCCACCGGGGGGCGGCGGGAACGCGTCCTGGATGACGCTCGCGTCAATATCCAGCGAGAAGGTGCGGCTGCCGTCGACGTTGTCGACGACCGAGACGCCGTTGACGAAGCTGTCGTAGATCGACGTCTGGATGCGGCCGGGAGTCTGCGTGCCGGGAGTGGAGGCGTCGCCGTCGATGTGGCTTGTGGCCCCGTTCTGGCCGTTGTAGCCGTAGACGCTGGTGACGATGTCACCCGAGCCGCCGTCGACGAACTCGGACGCGTCGAGGTAGATCATCGCCAGCTCGCCCGTGATGCCCTTGGGGTTGTCGCCCGGGCTCACGACGAGCGTGTAGCCGTCGGTGATCTGGTCGCTGAACGTCACGTCCCACGTGAACCGCTCGGTCTTCTCGTTGTAGGTGCTGGTGATCGAGTCGATGCGGCCGCCGCGGTCGTTATGGCTGGTGTCGCCGAAGTTCCAGTTGAAGGTGTACTCCTTCGGCTGGGCGACCGCGGTGCCCGCTGCGGCAAGCACCGCCACGGCAATGAGGCGCGTCTTCATCTTTGATTTCCTCTCTCTGCTCCGAGAACGCAAGCCGCGCCTCAATAGGCGCGAGTGGGCGAAGAATACCGCCAGCCGACATTAGGGCAAGCGTGTACCTGCCAAATGGCGAGAGAATCTATGAGAGCCTGTCAGATTGGTTATTATAGGACAATACACAGTTCAAGCTAGGAAAGATGCGTCCGCCCGTGCCCCACTAGAATAGGGTATTGTTCGCGTCAACTTTTCCCGGCGGATTCGGGCTTCGTCCAGGTCCAGTCCGCGTCCTTGTGCAGCCGCGTGGCGCTCTGGCGGATGCAGCGACGGCAGATCACCGCCCCCGTGTCGCGGTCGCCTACGGGCACCGGGCTCTGCCAGCCCGGCTCCTCGCGGACCTCTAGGCACATCGTGCAGGTCGCACCCTGGGGCATGCTCGACTGGCCGTGCAGCACCACCTCGGTATACGCCACCGCGAGTGCGTCGCCGCAGATCAGGCTGCCCTGGTGCCCCTCGACCAGCGGGAACGTGCCGTCCCAGGTGCGGCCCGTAAAGTCGCACACGAAGTCCTGCGGCTGCATGTCCAGCGGGTTGCTGCCCGGTCGGTGCATGGCCCGATGGTACCGGCCGATACCATGGACGATGGCCCCGCAGACCACCCAGCCCGCCGATACCGACGCGGAGCGCCTCGACGGACGTCGCCTCCGCGTGGCGTTGGTGGTCAACGCCGGCAAGCCCGACGCGGTGGATGCCGCCCCGGTCGTGCGGGAGGCCATCGAATCCCACGCCGAGCTGCTAGGCCGCTACGACACGCTCGATGACGGCGCGTCGCTCGGTGGCGTCGGTGGTGCGCCGCGTGCCGACCTGGCCATCGTGCTCGGCGGCGACGGCACGCTGCTCGGGCTGGGATCGCGGGCGGTCGAGACGGGCGCGGCCCTGCTCGGCGTGAACTTCGGCAAGCTCGGCTTTCTTGCAGAGTTCGACCTGGATGGGTTCCTCCGCCATGCGCCGCGGGTGCTCAGCGAGACGATGCCGCTCCGCGATGTGGCCGCACTCGAGGTCGAGATCGTCCGCAACGGCGAGGCCGCCCTGCGGGCCACGGTGCTGAATGACGTGGCGATCTGCAACGGGGCGCCCTTCCGCATGATCGACCTGCGGGTCGAGATCGACGGGCAGCCCGGCCCACGCGTGGCGGGCGACGGCCTGATCGTGTCCACGCCCACGGGCAGCACCGCCTACAACGCCGCTGCGGGCGGGCCGATCCTCGAACCCACGCTGCCGGCGATGGTCATGACGCCCATCGCGGCCCACTCGCTGAGCTTCCGGCCCATCGTGGTGCCCGCGGCCAGCACGATCAGCATCGGCGCCGAGCGCATCAACGAGAACGACGGCCTCGGGACGTCGGCGGTGCTCGACGGGCAGCGGGTCGAGCCGCTCGAGCCGGGTGACGTCGTCCGCGTCCGCGTTGCCGGGCGTCCTCTGCGGCTCGTCGTCAACCCGGATATGGGCTACTGGGAGCGGCTGATCTCCAAGATGCGATGGGCCGAGCGGCCGGGCTCGGGCTGAACCGGACTGCTGGCTCGCATCGAGCACTCACGCCGGCTGCGGCTCGGTGGCTGGCGCAGCCACGGGCGATGGAGCACGTGCGGCGCGGTCGGCGGGCGCGGCGTCCAGCCGAGTGAACGCCCGCCGCGCGGCCGCCTGCATGTCCAGGGCGAGGCTGAACAGCAGCGGCGTGAGCACCAGCGTGAAGATCGTCGAGACCAGCAGCCCGCCGACGACCACCGAGCCAAGCCCTCGGTACATCTCGGAGCCCGCTCCGGGGAAGAGCACCAGCGGCATCATGCCACCCACGCTGGTGAGCGTGCCCATGAAGATCGGCCGCACGCGGCTGGTCGTGGCGCGGGCGATGGCGTCGTGCGCCAGGGCGATGTCCTCGGGCGAACCGCTGCGGCCGGCCTTGCCCATGAAGTTGAGTGCCTGGTGCACGATCAGGATCGCGTTGTTGACCACGATGCCGATCAGGATCACGAAGCCCAGGATGGTCAGCACGTCGAGGTTCTGGGGCGCGATCGTGGGGTCGGCCACGCTTCGATCGTGGACGAGCTTGAGAGCCGCAAAGCCGCCGACGATCGCGAGCGGCACGGTGAACATGATCACCAGTGGATACAGGAAGCTCTCGAAGAGAGCGCACATCAGTAGGTACACGACGGCCAGGGCCCACACGAAGCGTGCGGTCAGCAGCTGCGGCTGGGAGGCGAGGCCCCAGGACATCGCGAGGAGGAGCCCGCCGAGCACCAGTAGGCCCGCGCTGCCGTAGAGCAGCCAGGGCCGCCCACGCCGCATCGAGATGACAACGGTGCATAGCGACGCCGCCATGCCGGCGATCCAGACGAGCAGGCCGCCGCCGAGCACCGTCGCGTTGGTGTCGCCGCCCTCATCGCGGGCCCCGAAGAGCGCGGCCTGCACCTCGTCGAGCTGGGCTGCCGTGCCCTCCAATCGAACGCGCATTGTCGAGTCGATCTGGCCGCTGTCGCGGAGCGGCTGGATGATCTCGCCCTGGAGCGCCGCGATCAGCTCGCCCAGCGGCAGGTCCTCGGGCGGCCGCACCTGCACCGAGACGCTGGGCAGCTCCTCGACGCGGCTGATCTCCTGGGGCGCGGTGCCGCGGACGATGTCGACGACGCTGTCGACGGGCACCACCGGACCCGCGGGCGTCGCGATGGGCACGCTGAGCATCTGCTCGACGTAGGCCAGCCGCCCGCCGAAGGGCAGCAGCACCAGATCCACCGGCTCGCCGTTGAGCTGGTAGTCGCCCACGAAGACGCCGTCGAACAGGCCGCGGACGGCGGTGCCGATGCCCTCGGTCGTCAGACCCAGATCGCGGCCGACCTCGTTGATCTCGGCGCGGATCTCGGGCTGCTCGATCGTGAAATTGGCCGGGTTGGGCCGCACGCGGTCGTAGCCGTACTGGCCGGCCGCCTGCATGAACACCTGGAAGGCGACGCCCTTGACCTTGTCGAGGTTGGGCCCCGAGATCTCGATGTCGACGGTGCCGCCGCCGCCGATGCCGCGGCCGAAGAGGCTCGACTGGCTCGCGCCGCCGAAGATGTCGGAGTTCAGCCCCGTCATCGAATTGGACAGCAGCTGCCCAACGGGGATGACCACCTGCTCCTCGGCGCTCGTCGCGCCGGCGAACATGCCGCCGCCGAAGGCGCCAATGAAGAAGTTCTCGACGGGCACCGGCTCGAACGGCGGGATCGGGCGGAACTCGCCGGTTTCGGCATCGAACTCGCCGCCGCGATCGATCTGGGGCAGTTCGGCGACCCGCGCGACGTCGCCGAGTTCTTGGGTGGTGTAGGGCCCCACCACCGACTCCATCCGCTCGGCCAGCTCCGTCCGCGCCTCGACGGACATTCCCGGCGGCAGCAGCAGCCCGCCGAACACGAGGTTGCGGTTGCCCGCGGGCAGGTAGTCCAGCGGCGGCGCGAGGCTCCGGGCGAGCAGCAGGCTGGCCGCGGTCAGCAGCAGGATCACCAGCGGCCGCAGCGTCCAGCCCCGCCACGAGCCCATGAGCCAGCGGGCCGCTACGCCCACGCCCTGCGCGAAGGCGCCGGCGAGCGTCGCCAGGCCGCCCAGGCTCCGAGCGACGCGGACGGCCGGGTTCGTCGGCTCCCGCCGGGTGCCCAGCCAGCTCGCGCAGGCCGATGGGATCACGGTGATCGACACGATCAGCGACAACAGGACCGCCCCCACGATGGCCAGCGAGATGTCGCGGAACAGCTGGCCGGCCTCCTCCTGGATCGTCAGCACCGGGATGAAGACCGCCACGGTCGTGAGCGTCGACGCGATGATGGCGCCCCAGACCTCCCGTGCGCCGTTGTAGGCCGCCTGCGCCGGCGGCTCGCCCGAATTGCGGTGGCGGTCGATGTTCTCGAGCACGACGATGGCGTTGTCGACCACCATGCCTACGGCGAAAGCCAGCCCCGCCAGCGACACGACGTTGAGCGTCCGCCCCAGCCCCAGCAGCACCAGGAAGGTGCCGATCACCGAGATCGGGATCGCCAGCGCGATGACGAGCGTCGCGGGCACGGATCGCAGGAAGATCAGCAGCACGACGCCCGCGATGATGCCGCCGATCCACAGGTTCTGCAGCACCAGCGAGATCGCCGAATCGATGTAGGTCGTCTCGTCGTAGACCTGCCGAAGCCGCAGCGCGGGCCCGACCTCGGGATGCAGGTTGGGCAGCACGTCGGCCCGGACGCTGTCGAGTTCCGCCCGCAGGCCATCCATGACCTCCACCACGTTGGCGCCGGTCTGCCGCAGGGCGTTGATCGCCAGGCACGGCTGCCCGAGGGACCGCACGAAGCCGCGCGACTTCTCGTGGCCAACCTCCAGCGTACCGATGTCGCGGACGTACACCGGCTTGCCGTCGGGCGAGGCCACGATGGTGTCGAGCACCTGCTCGCTCTGGGTGAACTGGCCCACGACACGAACGCGGTAGTCCCGCTTGCCCTCGGCGATCGTGCCCGCCGACACGTTGCGGTTCTCGCCCCGCAGTGCGCCGAGCACGTCCACGTGGTTGACGCCCCGCTGCGCCATGGCGTAGGGGTCGAGCAGCACGCGGACCTCGCGCTCGCGGCCGCCGTAGACGTTCACCTCCGCAACGCCGCCGACGCGCTCCAGGAACGGGCGGATCTCGCGGTCGACAGGGTCGAAGAGCGTCGTGATGTCGAAGTCGGCGAACTCGTCGAGCCGGTCGGGATCGATGTCGAGGATGATCCAGGCGATCGCGTTCTCGGCGGCGCCCGTGGAGTCGGTGACGATGGGCTCGTCGACCTCTTCGGGGTACTCCGGCACCTGGCGGAGCGCGTCGGACACCTCCTGGAGCGCACGATCGACGTCCGTGCCGATGAAGTACTCCAGCGTGATGACCGCCGACCCCTCGCTGCTGAGCGAGCGCATCGACTTGAGATCGGCCACGTTCTTGAGCCGCTCCTCCTGCTCCTTGGTGATCTCGTCAACGATCTCCTGCGGGCTGCGGCCGGGCCAGTTCGTCGTGACCGTGATGACGGGCCGGTCGACCGTCGGCGTGAGCTGGATGGGGATCTCGCGGACGCCGATCAGGCCGAACATGACCACGAGGATGACGCCGACCACGACGCCGACGGGACGCTGGATGGCAAGGCGGACGAGATCCATGGACTAGGCGCCCCCGGCCGCTGCGGGCTCGCCCCGGTCGGCCACGCCCCCGTCGGGTGCCCCACCTTCGGGCGGCGCGCCGATCGTTGGGTTGCTCAGGTTGAGGATCTGCAGCGGCTGGGTTGGGAACATCCGCTCGTTGCCCTCGACGACGACCATCGCGCCGGGCGGGAGCGCACCGCCGCGGACCGCCACTCGGTCGCCCGCGCTGAACAGGCGGGTCACGCGAGCGGGCACGCCGATGTGGCCTCCATCCTCGCCCGGCACGGCGAAGAACACGAACTCGCCCGCGTCGTCGCGGAGCATCGCGTCCTTGTGCACCGTCGTCGTAGGCTCGGTGACGCCCGTGGGCGTGAGTCCGACGACGCCCATGCCCGGACGCAGCCGCTCGCCGGCGTTCTCCATGCGGATGCGGACCGGGAATAGCCGGGACCGCGGGTCTGCATCGGGGACGATCACAAAGGACCGCGACGCGACCTCGCGATCAAGGGCGGGCACCCGCACGCGGACCTGGCCGCCCTCCCCCGCCAGGCGATCGATCAGCCGCTCGGGCACATCGATCCAGGCCTCGACCACGTCGAGGGCGACGATCTCGGCCACGGCGTCGCCCTGGGCGACCCACTGGCCCGCCTCGGCCCGCTTCGACACGACCCGGCCCGCGAAGGGCGCGACAATCTTCATGTCGGAGACCCGCTGCGCCGCCAGGGCGACCTCGGCCTCGTCGAGCGCAAGCGTGGCCTCGGCCGCCGCCAGCCGAGCGTTGGCGGTTGCCAGCGCGGTCTCGGCGTTGTCGATCTCGCGGAGGTTGCCGCCGCCGCTCTCGTAGCTCCGCCGCGTGCGGTCGAGATCGCGGGTGGCGTTCTCGACGAGCGCCCGCCGCTCGGCGATGACCGCCCGCGACGTGGCGACCGCCGCCTCGGCCCGCCGGAGCGAGAGCGCCGCGCGGGTGTCGTCCAGGGCCGCGATGACCTCACCCGCCCGGACCGCGTCGCCCTCGCGGACCATGATCTCGATGACCAGGCCCTCCTCCTCGGAAGCCAGCACGCTGCGGCGGATGGCGCGGATCTCGCCGGTCGACTGCCGCCAGGTCTCGAGCGGCTCCATCCGGGCGAGATCCACGCGGACCGTGGCGGGCGGGCCCTGCGCAATCGCGGGGCCGGCCGCGATCAACGCGACGAGAGCGAGCAATGCAGCACGGCACCTCAACGGTCGGCCTCCTCATCGACGGGCATCGACAGCTTCGCCCCATCCAGCACGTACATGCCGAAGAGCCACTCGCCGCGCACGAATGGGTCGACGTCGAGCGTACCCGTGACCAGTCCGTACTGCGGCCGGGTCAGGATGGGCGCGGCCAGCGCGACCTCGACGGCGTCGTAGGGCGAGGGCGGCACGCCCAGGCAGCAGCCGTCCCAGGGATGCTGCATCAGCAGCACCTCGGTGACCTGCCGCTCCGCGAAGGGGATCGCGAGGTTGCCCTGCAACTGCACCCACGTGCCATCGAACATGGTGACCCGCTCGGGCAGCACGAGCTTGCCGCGCGACGGGTTGAAGGTCTCGTTGGCCGACACGAAGAGGTCCCACGGCACGATGTAGGGATCGTCCGCGGTGCCCGAGCCGGTGACGGTGAATCGGTCGTCGATCCGCAGGCCGTCGCCGGTCCGATCGATCTTCGCCGGACGGATGCGGTACCCGGCGAACTCCTCGGGCGCCGGCCCGAAGCCCGCCGGCCGCGGCAGGTTGCGGATCTCGGCCCACAGGTCCTCGCTCTCCGGCGGCGGCTTGGTGGACGCCACGCTCGTGCCCGCCGACCACGCCGCGAGCGTCAGCCCCGGCAGCGGGTCCTTCCGCACGAGCACCTCGGCCCCCGCGATCCGTGTCGAGCCGTCGCCGCCGCGGGATACGAACCCGGCGAGCCTGCCGTCTTCGTCGATCGCGGGCGCGCCCAGCGACCACTCGGGCAGCGGCTCGGCCGGCACGATGTCGATGCCCTTCTCGTTCACGCGGACGCGTTGTACCTCGAGCACCGCGTTGGGATGCGTCGGCGTCTCGGCCCCGGGATCCTCCGCGGCGCCCAGCACGAGCAGCTTGCGGCCCGGGAAGGGCTCGAGCGGCGCGACCCGCAAGCCGCGGAGCAGCTCGGAGGGCACCTGCACGGACAGCAGCACCAGGTCGGTGGTCTCGTCCTCGAAGATCACGCGATTGACGGGGAACCGCTGGCCGCCGTTGTACACGATCGTGGCGGCATTCGAGCCGAAGACCGCCGACCGGGGCGCGGCGACCTTGCCCGGGCCGATGAAGAAGCCGGTCACCGCGCTGCTGGCCTGCTCGTGGTCCTCGCCGGCCTGCTGCAGCTCTACGGTGACGATGGCGGGCTCGTACAGCGGCGCCATCACCTCGAGCGGGGATTCGGCCTGCGCCGCGATCTGCCGCATGCGGGTGTGGATCGCGTCCGCCTCGGGCTTGGGCTCCAGATCGGACAGCCGCGCGCGGGGACGCTCCGCCGTCGCGGACGCCCCGGTGGCGGCCGTCGCCGCGTCGCTGCGCGAGCCGCCGGCCGTGGCCGCGACGACCGCGACCGCCGCCACAACGACCACGCACGTTCCCAGGACACCAGAGATCAACACCGCCGGCGAGAGCCGGGATCGCGCCTCGCGTTGCATGCCATCGCTTCCTTCCATGATGCACCAAGGCTAGCCCAGCGGACGCAGATTCATCGCCACGCTGGTCCGATACGCGAGCAGCGCCGGCGCGATCCCCGCGAGCGCGGCCAGCAGGACGGCCGCGATGCCGATCCACCCGATCGCGGCCGGGGAAACCGTGGGGTCGACCACGAGCCCGAGCTGGGCCTTGAGCGCCGCGGCCACCGCCCAGCCGCCCGCGAGGCTGAGCACGACGCCCAGCACGACACCCGCGCACCCGAGCAGCACGGCCTCGGCCAGCACCCATCGCACGATCCGTCCGCCGCTGGCGCCCAGCACCCGGAAGGTGGCGATCTCACGACGTCGCTGCTCGGTGGCCGAGTAGAGCGCGAGCATGATCGAGACCGCGCCGGCGACCAGTACCGCGGCGGCCATCGCCAGCAGCACCTGGTCCACGCGGCTGACGATGCGAAAGAGCGCGTCGATCTCAGCCGACGGCGACGCCACGGTGATCGTCGGGTTGCGGCGGAGCTCCGCCGCCAGCTCCGCGATCGCCGCCGACGCCTGGCGGCCGGGCCGCACCACGCCGCGGACGTACACGCCCGTCACCAGGCGGTCGGCCGTCGTGAGCGACTCCTCGGTCAGCTCGATGGTCTCACCGGGGTTCTGCCGCTGCAGCCGATCGTGCGCATGGATGATCCAGCCGGAAACGAGATCCGCGAAGACCACGCGGTCGTGCGAGGTGCCGCTGGGCTCGAGCACGCCGACGACCTCGTACTCGAAGTCGCCGTGCACGAAGCCCGCGCCCGCCAGGCCGCAGGTCAGCACGATGGTGTCGCCCAGGTCCAGCCCGGTCTCCCGCGCCACCCGATCGCCCAGCACGACCTCGAAGCGATCCGCGATGCCACGACCCTGCGATAGGCCCCACCGCCGACCGGCATCGGGGGCATCGGGATCGAAGCCCGCATCCGGGCTGAACTTCTCGAAGAACTCCGCCGGCACCGCGGTGACGGGATAGTCCGCGTAGCTGTCGCCCTGCTGGATGGGGATGGCGTAGGCCAGCCTCGGGTCCCGCTGGAGCTGCTGCACCTGCACCCAGGTCAGCACCTGGCTCGGCGTGCCGGCGTGGAACAGCCCGTTGAGCACCGACACCAGCGGCGAGGGCTCGGCCGACACGACGAGGTGCATGTTGCCCGCGCCCCGCTGGAGCGTCTGCTTGGCCGCATCCCGCATGCTCAGGATGGTCAGCAAGAGCGCCACCGCGATCGAGACGGTCAGCACCGTGGTGATCGACGAGAACCGCCGGCCCAGCAGGCTCCGCGCCACCACGCGGCCATCGGACAGCGGCATCAGGCCGCCTCCGATCGGCCGGCGAGGTCCCGCAAGTCCTCGACGCGCTCGAACCAGCGAGCGGCCTCGGGGTCGTGGCTGACGCACAGCAGCGAGGCGCCCTCAGCCTCGCAGGTCGAGCGGAGCAACTCCATGGCTACGCCCGCGTTCTCGGGGTCCAGGCTCGCGGTCGGCTCGTCGGCCAGCACGAGCGTGGGTCGGGCCGCGATCGCCCGCGCCACCGCGACCCGCTGCTGCTGGCCGACACTCAGCGTCTCGGGCAGCGCGTCGCCGCGCTCGATGCCCAGCCGGCCGAGGAGCTCGTCGGCTCGACCATCGTGCTCGCGTGCGGACAGATCGCCGAACATGAGCGCCGCCAGCACGTTCTCCCGCGCGGTGAAGCCGTGCAGCAAGTTGAAGGTCTGGAACACCATGCCGACGTGCCGGCCGCGGAAGCGGTCCCGGGTGGCGCCCCGCAGCCCGTGGATATCCCGGCCCGCAATCTCGACGGTGCCGAGCGTGGGCTCGAGCAGGCCGGCGATCAGCTGCAGCAGCGTCGTCTTGCCCAGCCCCGACGCGCCCCGCAGCAGGGCGTGCTCGCCCGCCGCCAGCTCGAAGGCCCCAACGCGAACGACCGGCGGCGCGTCGGACGCCGACCGGTCGTAGCGGAAGCTGAGATCGTGGATGGCCAGGGCCGCGGGCATCGCCACGATGATACGCGGACGCGCACCGTGTCCGAGCCCGTCGCCCCTGCGGCGCTAATTGCCCCGGAACTCGATGTCGTCCATCGCCACCCGGCCGCGCGCCGAGCCGAAGGCCGCCCCGAACTCGAAGCGGATGGTGGCGATCTCGGTGAGGTCCAGCCCCGATCCATCGCGGAGGAAGTCGGCCAGGGGCAGCACGATGGTCTCGAACTCGTTGGCCCAGCCCGCGCCGCTGCCCTCGCCCGTCCGCTGGTAGGGCTCCTCGACGCCGCCGCCGTACACGCCGAAGTCGATCGAGCTGCTGGTGCCCGAGGCGTCCACGAGCGTGACGGTGAAGCTCAGGTCGCCCAGCTCGGCCACGGTCTCGGGATGGCGGGTGCCCTGGCAGGCGCGGAAGGCCAGCGACTCGAAGCCGCTGACGTCCACCTGCCCGCCCACGAGGCCGTAGGTGATGCTGGCCGGCGAACCCACCGACCAATCAAACACCACGCCCCGGGGGTTATCGGGGGAGCTCGGCCGCACGCGGGTCATGCCGTTCATGGGGTCCGAGGGCGACCAGGTGAGCGAGCCGTCGACGTCCCGCATCTGGGCCTCAACGAGGTTGGACACCGTGAAGCTGACGTCGGCGCCGGAGCTCGCCCGCGTGGTCGACGGCTGCGTCTGGAAGTCGTCGATCACCAGCCGGGTCGCGGCCGTCACCGGCTGGTACTCGTTGTCGACGACGGTGGACTCGCGGACGCCCGGGAGCGCCATGCTCTCCCACTGCCGCTCGAAGATGTCCAGAGCCGGCTCGTTGTCCCGCACGTAGTGCTGGATGGTCGCCAGCCAGTCGATCTTCGCGACCTGCTGGACCTCGGCGCGGCCGATCTGCGTCGCCGGGGGACCCTGGAAATCGTTGAAGCCGCAGCAATTGAAGTCGTTGTGGTCGGCCCCCTGGATGTAGGTCACCTGCTTGTTGCCCGTGCCCCGCTCGTAGATCGCGAAGGGCTTGCTGCCGCCGCCCGGACGGCCGCGGACGTCTCCGTCCGACGAGCCGTAGATGAAGTGGTAGTTGACATCGCCCGGCAGCGCCCGCACGCCGAAATCGGTGGGCGCGATGCTCGACACGACGAGGATGTCGTCCAGGTCGTAGTTGGTCGGGTTGTAGCTGCCCGTAACGATGCGGTCGTAGGCGCGGACCACGCCCTCGCCGCCGCGGCTGTGGCCGATCCACACCGTGCGGGACTGGTCGAGACGGCCATCCAGCGCGCCGCCGGCGATGGTGTCCAGGTTGCCGAAGAAGTAGTCGGTGTGCCGCAGCGTGGTGCTGCTGGCGGTCTCGATGCCCGGCACCGTGTCGTTCTCGTGGCTCATCACCACCCAGCCGTGGCTGGCGAAGTGGTCGTGCATGTAGTCGTACCAGACGTACTGCTGACCGTTGCCGTGGCTGATGATGACCACCGGCACGTTGTCCCTGCTGGCGATGTCCGTCGGGTAGGTCAGCCGCTGCTGGTCGCGGCTGGAGGGGATGCCCGGGAAGCTCGCGGTGTACGTGTTCACGCGGGTGGTCGCGACGGGGCCGGCGGTGGTCAGGTCCTTGAACAGCCAGAAGCCCACGCCGTCGAGGCCGTCGATGAAGTCGCCGTCGCCGAGCGCACCATCGCGGTCGACGTCGATCACGACGTCGTAGGGCACGCCGATGCTCTCGCCCGCGTCGGCGTCGAGCAACGCGACGCCGCCCTGGGCGAGCTGGTTGTCCGCCGTCGACGCACCGCCGCCGAAGCTGCCGGCCTGCGGGAAGCCGCGGGCGTCGGCCAGGCTCGGATCGCTGGCCCATTCGGCCGCGGTCTTGTCTTCGACGATGTAGACGTCCACGAACCCGCCGGGGATGTCGACGGCTTCGGGATCGAGCGACACGAAGAGCGCCTCGCCGGTGTCGAACGTCCGCGGGAAGGTCGCGAACGGAAAGCCGGGCAGATCGACGCTGGCCAGCTCGAGGGCGATCGGATCCTCCGGGCAGCCGTCGTTGAAGGCGTTCTGGAAGGCCAGGAAGTCGAAGATGTCCAGGTCGCCGCTGCCGTCGAAGTCGGCGCGGGGATCGCCCGCGCCGAACAGGTTCTGGAACTCCAGGAAGTCGAAGACGGTCAGCTCGCCGTCGCCGTCCAGATCGGCCGGGCAGTCCTGCGCCAGCGCGGGCGCGGCGATGACAAGGCCGGCCGCGGCGGCCAGGGTGTGTGCTCGGATGCGTTGCATGGGATCTCCTCGCGTCTCTCGATCTCTCTTGCGGTCAGATTCCAAACTTGGAGACAAATACCGAATGCCGTCACGGGCGGCGGCGCCCCCCGCTCCTTCTCATAAGCCCGAACCACCCGCCGCGTTGCCGCGTTGTCGCTCCCGCGGGCTCACGGCAGCAGGCGGACGTCGTCGAGCCCGATCCGCCCGCCCGTGCTGCCGAACGAGGGCCCGAACTCCAGCCGGATCTCGGCGACGTCCGCGAGGTCGATGGCCCGCCCATCGCGGGTGAAATCGACCAGCCGGAGGCGGATGGTCTCGAACTCGTTCTGCCAGCCGGCGCCCGATCCGAAGCCCGTGCGGGCGTAGGGATCGCGGATGGCGCTGCCATAGGCCGCCGTCGACACGGTGCTTCCGACGCCGTTGCCATCGACGAGCGTCACCGAGAAGGACAGGGGCGCCGGGCTCGCGGTAGTCAGGGGGTCCCGCGTCGCCTGCGCCGCCCGCATCGACAGCGAACCGAAGTCCGACAGGTCGCGCAGGCCCGCGGGCAATGCGAACGCGTAGGCCGCGTCGGCACCGTCCCACTCGAAGACCACGCCCGCCGAGACGTCCGACGCCGACGCACTCGCCCGCGTCATGCCGTTCATGGGATCGCTGCTCGTGGCGGTGAACGCCGAGTCGTTGTCCTCGAGGCGGCCCTCGGTGAGACCCGCCACCGTGAAGCTCACGGCGGCGCCCGAGCTCGCGACGGTCGTCGCCGGCTGGCTCTGGTAGTCGTCGATGACCAGCCCGCCGCCCGCCGGCCCGGGATCCTGCTCGCGGATGATCGTCGACGCCTGGCCGATCGATGGCGACTGCAGCGACTTCTGGCTCCGCCACAGGAACTCGTCTGCCCAGCTCTGGTCCTTGAGGTACCGCTCGGCCAGCGCCAGCCAGGTTGCGTTGGCGATCCGCTGGGCCTCGGCCCGGCCGATCTCCGTCGCCGGCGGGCCGGTGAAGTCGTCGAAGCCGCAGCAGTTGAAGTCGTTGTGGTCGGCCCCGTGCACGTAGGTGACCTGCTTGGTGCCCGTGCCCCGCTCGTAGAGCTGGTAGCTCTGGCGGTCATCGCGGTGCGGACAGCCGCACACGTCGCCGTCCGCCGCCCCGAAGAGCAGGTGGTAGTTCTGCCCGTGGATCTGGCTCAGCGTGCCCCGCCAGACCGTCGGCGCGATGCTGCACGTAATACGGATGTCGTCGAGCGTGTAGTTCGTCGGGGTGTACACGCCGTCGACGATCTTGCTCGTCGCCCGCACGACGCCCTCGCCCCCGCGGCTGTGGCCGATCCAGAACACCCGGCTCGTATCGACCCGGCCGGCGAGCTCGGGCGCGAAGCCCGCGTAGCCGCCCAGGAAGGCGTCGGCGTGCCGGAGGATGGAATCGCTGGCGGCCTCGATGCCCGGGATGGTGTCGTCCTGGTGGCTCATCACGACGTAGCCGTGCGATGCGAGGTGCTGCTGCACGAAGTCGTACCAGCGGTAGTCGTGCCCGTTGCCGTGCGCGATGATGACCACCGGCATGCCGGTCAGGCTCGGCTCGTCGGGATACACCAGCCGCTCCCGCACCCGCGACGCGGGCAGCCCGGGCCAGCTGACCGCGTAGTCCAGGGCCGGCGCCGTCGCGAACGGCCCGGGCCGCACCAGGTCCTTGGCGTACCAGAAGCCCGTGGCGTCGCCGGCGCCGTCGACGAGATCGCCGTCGGACAGCGTCCCGTCGCGGTCCACATCCAGCACCAAGTCGTACCCCAGCGCGACGGCCGCCTCGGTGGACGGCGGCGTGAGCAGCGGCGCACCGGCGATCGCCAGCACGTTGTCCACGAATGCGCCGCCCGGGAAGCGGACGACCTGCGATCCCGACACCCGCGCGTCAGCCAGCATCGGGTCGGCGGCCCATTCGTCGGCCGATCGCGCCGCGACCACGAACAGGTCCACGTCGCGATCCGCGATGCCGGGGAAGGCGTCGGTATCGACGGCGACGAACGCGGCGTCCCCCGCCGCGAACGTGCCCACGATCTCGGCGTGCGGGAAGACCGCCAGCGATCGGGCGACCAGGTCCGCCTCGATCGGTCCGCTCGGGCAGCCGGCATCGAAGGCGTTCTGGAAGGCCAGGAAGTCGAAGATGGTCAACTCGCCATCGCCGTCGAAGTCCGCCGCCGGATCACCCGCGTCGAAGAGGTTCTGGAAGGCCAGGAAGTCGAAGACGGTCAGCGTGCCATCGCCGTCCAGGTCCGCCGGGCAGGCCGCGGCGGGCTCCGCCAGCGAGCAGACCAGAGCGACGACTCCAACGCCCGAGAACCAGCTGCGCATGCGACGACTCCTCCCCCTGCGACCATCAGGACCGATGACCACAGCCTACCGCGGATCGCCCGCGCACGCGAGCCCAAAACCAGCTCCGATGCCGCAATTGCCGCTCAGCCACCGGCCGCGGGCAGGGCCTCGCCCGGCGCCAGGCAGCGATGCAACGCAAAGGCCGTCGCGAGCGGGTCGGCCGATTCGCCGTCGAGCATGCCGGCGATCGCGCCGGCGGCGGTCCGGTAGCCCAGCGACATGCCGTGGCCCGTGAACCCGCCGCAGAACCACACCGAGCCGTCCTCGCTCACCGGACCCACCAGTGGCATGCCGTCGGGCGAGAAGCCCATCGTGCCCGCCCAGCGGGCCAGCACCCGGATGGGGCGATCCAGCAGCAGCCGCGCGAAGGCCGCGATCGCCTCCTGCACCCGCGGCGACGTGGCGTCCTCGTAGCCGACCTCCTCGGCCGCGAACTGGCCGCGGCATCCGCCGGCGATGATCACGCCACTGGGCAGCTGGCGGATGTACTCGTGCCCGTGGTTGGCGTAGTACGCGTAGTCCAGCCGCGCGCCCTCGCACGCCAGCGCGAGCATCTGGCCCCGCCTGGGGTCGACCAGGCCCGCCAGCGGCGGCAGCAGCAGCCGGGCGTACGCATTCGTGCACGCCAGCACCCGCGGTGCACGCACCTCGAGCGTGCCCGTCCGCACGATGCATCGGCCGGCGGCGCCGCGCGAAGCCGGCACGATCTCGTGGACCTCCTGGCCCGGCAGCACCGAGCCACCCAGGCCCGCGGCCAGCATCGCGATCAGCTCCGCGGGGTCCACGGTGGCGTCGCCGGGATTCACCAGCCCCAGCAGCGGCACGCCGCTCGCCCAGGCGCTATCCGGACCGCTCTCCACCAGCAGCGCGCCGAAGCCGTCCCGCTGCAGCAGCTCGGCCGACCGCTGGAGCTGGGCCGCCTCGTCGTCATCGAGCGCCAGCAGGCAGCTGGGCGTCGCGCGGTAGGACGGCAGAGACGCCACGCCCTCGGCCTGCAGCCCGCGGAGGTTCTCCTCGGTCCACCGCCAGGCCTGCTGCGCAAGGGCATCGCCCAGCACGTCGCAGGCGGCCGCGTAGTTGTCGGCCATGCCCCGCATCAGGTAGCCCGCGTTGCGGGTGCTGGCCCCCGAACCCGCCGCGTGCCGCTCGAGCACCACCACCGACAGCCCCCGCCGGCGGGCGTGCAGCGCAGCAGAAAGCCCGCACACTCCGCCGCCGATGATCGCCAGGTCGGCGTCGAGCGGGGGGGGTGCGGGCGATCGGTTCCAGAGGCTGACGGTCATGTCGAGCCGGACGCTACGCGGGCCCGGCGGGGGCCGCCGCGATCAGGCGGTCGCGAGCCGGGGCATCCGGCGGAAACGCCACAACCGCGCGGCGGCGAAGAGCATGAGGCCAACGCCCACCCCCGCGAGCAGCATCGGGAGCGAGAGCGCGAATCCGGTGGAATGGACAGCGACGCAGTCAGCACAGAAGGCGACGGGAGACTGCGACGCGTGGGAAGCGCAGGAGGGGCAGATATTCATGGAAGGGCTCCTTCGGTGCGGTCGCGGGGAATGCGGCGAGTCTACCGCACCACTATTCGGCTTTCAATCTGCATTCTCATTTGAGCAAGGCCTTCTCAGCAAGCGAAGGGCCCACCCCGCCCAAGGACAGCCAAACAAAAACGCCGAGGCGTCTCGGCCTCGGCGATCACGAGCAGTTAGTGCGTCAGGCGACGCGTCCGCGGGCTACTTGCGCTTGATCTTGTGCGTCGTGTGCTTGCGCAGCCGCGGGCAGTACTTCTGGATGCCGTCCTTCATCCGCTCGGGCAGCCCGCCGCGGACGTTGACCGACGTGCGATAGTTCAGGTCGCCCGTCTCGGTGCACTGCAGCCAGACGTACTCGCGGGCCTGGCCCTTCTTCTTGGCCATCGCTGGACCTCCCGGGTGGTGCCTACTCGAGGATCTCGGTCACGACGCCCGAGCCGATGGTGCGGCCGCCCTCACGCACGGCGAACCGCAGGCCGGCCTCCATGGCGACGGGCTTGCCCTCGAGGTCCACCTCGAACTCGACGTTGTCGCCCGGCATGCACATCTCGGCGCCGCCCAGCAGCTTGACCGAGCCCGTGACGTCGGTGGTCCGCATGTAGAACTGCGGCTTGTAGCCCGAGAAGAACGGCGTGTGGCGGCCGCCCTCCTCCTTGCTCAGTACGTAGACCTCGCCCTTGAACTTGCGGTGGGTCTTGATCGAGCCGGGCTTGACGATGACCTGCCCGCGCTGGACGTCTTTCTTCTCGATGCCGCGGAGCAAGAGGCCACAGTTGTCGCCGGCCATGCCCTCCTGCATCTCCTTGTTGAACATCTCCACGCCGGTGATGGTCGTGCTCAGCGGCTCCTCCCGAAGGCCGACGATCTCGGCGGCGTCGCCGACCTTGATCACCCCGCGCTCGATGCGACCTGTCGACACCGTGCCGCGGCCCTTGATCGAGAACACGTCCTCGACGGCCATCAGGAACGGCTTGTCGGCCTCGCGCGGCGGCTCGGGGATGTAGTTGTCCAGCGCGTCGAACAACTCGTCGACGCCCTTGTTGGCGTCGTCGTTGTCGGGCGCCTCGACGGCGGCCTTGGCCTGCACGTGGATGACCGGCGTGTCGTCGCCGGGGAAGTCGTACTTGCTCAGCAGTTCGCGGACCTCCATCTCCACCAGCTCGAGCAGCTCCTCGTCGTCGACGAGGTCGACCTTGTTGAGCGCCACCACGATGTAGGGCACGCCCACCTGGCGAGCGAGCAGCACGTGCTCGCGGGTCTGGGGCATCGGGCCCGAGTCGGCCGCCACGACCAGGATGGCGCCGTCCATCTGGGCGGCGCCGGTGATCATGTTCTTGACGTAGTCGGCGTGGCCCGGACAGTCGACGTGGGCGTAGTGCCGGTTGTCGGTCTCGTACTCGACGTGGCTGGAGTGGATGGTCACCGTCTTGCTGGCGTCACGCACGGTGCCGCCCTTGGTGATCTCGGCGTAGCTCTTGGCCTTGCCGCCCCGCTTGGTCGCCGACCGCGCGGCCATCGCCGCCGTCAGCGTGCTCTTGCCGTGGTCGATGTGGCCGATCGTGCCGACGTTCAGGTGCGGCTTGGTCCGCTCGAAGACCTCTTTCGCCATCGCCTTCTACCTCCGCATTGCCTTCGCATCGGCCCGCTCCGCGGCACCGTGCCGGTTCGAGAGCCCGTGTCCTGCCGGCATCCAAACGGAGCCGGTGGTTGCCCGCTGGGGCGAGGGGAAGCGTAGGTCCCCATCCCCGTACCACGCTCCGGGTCGGCCTGGACGGACCTGGAGCACAAAGCCGCTGACGAGACTTGAACTCGTGACCTCACCCTTACCAAGGGTGCGCTCTACCACTGAGCTACAGCGGCACCACGAGGCACGAGCCGGGCCGGCCCAGCAGGCCGGCCCAGGGCCCGCCCAAGGGCGAGCCAACCCCGCCCAGCGGCGAGCCAACATGGTATCTCCGCTCCGCGGGGCGTCAACCGGCCCGGGCCGCTCCGTCGCCGTCGTCGGCCAGCTGCGTCCGAACCAGCTCGGCGTACAGCTCGCATCGGGCGAGCAACTCGCCGTGCGGCCCGATGTCCGCGATGCCGCCGGCCTCCATGACGACGATGCGATCGGCATCCCGCACCGTGCTTAGACGGTGCGCCACCGCAATCGTCGTCCGTCCGCGGGCAAAACCGGCCATCGCCCGGCCGATCTCCGCCTCCGAGGCCGAATCGACCATGCTGGTGGCCTCGTCGAGGATCAAGATGCTCGGATCCCGCAGGATGGCCCGCGCAATCGCCAGACGCTGCCGCTGCCCCCCCGAGAGCGACACGCCCCGCTCGGCCACCGCGGCGTCCAGCCCGCCGGGCATCTCGCGGACGAACTCGATCGCCCGGGCCTTCTCGAGGGCGTCGACGATCTCTTCGTCGTCCGCCGACGGCATGCCGTAGGCGATGTTCTCGCGGATGGTGCCCTCGAAGAGCACCGTCTCTTGCGAGACCAACCCGATCTGCCGCCGCAGCGACCGCACCGAGACCCCCCGTAGATCGTGCCCGTCGATGCGGACGGTCCCGTCGGTCGGGTCGTAGACGCGATAGAGCAGGCCGAGCAGGGTGGTCTTGCCCGAACCGTTGGGCCCGACGATCGCCACCCGCTCGCCGTGGCGGATCTCGAGCGAGACGCCCCGCAGCGCGGGCTCGGCCGCGCCCGGGTAGCGCACGGCGACGTCCTCGAAGGCGATCGACGACGCGTGCCTGGGCAGCCGTGCAAGCCCGGATTCGTGGCCCGCCTCGGCCTCGGCATCGATGAGGGCCTCGAGCCGCTCGGCCGCGCCCGCCGAGATCTGGATGTCGTTGATCAGCCCCGTCAGAGGCTTCAGGGCCGCTCCAGCGACGAGAAGCCCACCGAGCACCTTCACGAAGTCGGCCGGCTCGATGTGGCCATCGTCGATGGCCTTGAACGCCACCAGCACCAGGAAGCCCAGCATGAACACGCCGAGCACCTCGACCAGGGGCTTGGACAGCGCCCGCGCCGTGCGCGCCTTGAGCATCTGCCGGTACGCCCGGCGGTTGGCCACGCCGAACCGCGCCGCGGCCCGGCGCTCGCCCGTGTAGGCTTTGACCACCCGCAGCGACTGGGCGGCCTCGGTCGCGATGGAGAGCATCTCGGAGCGGTGACCCATCGCACGGCGGGCCGCCTTCTTGATGCGGCGGGCAAAGTAGCGGATCACGCCGAAGACGGCCGGGCCGATCAGCAGCGCGATCAGCGTCAGCCACCAGTTGACCACGAAGGCGAACACCAGCGCCCCCACGCCCTTGGTGATCTGCGTGACCGCCTTGCTCAGCAGCGCCTCTAGGCCATACGACAGCTGCTCGGCGTCGGCGATGAGGCGGCTCACGGCATCGGCGCTGCCCAGCGGCTTCTCGCGGTCCGACCCGTCGGGCACGCCGCCCTGCTGCACGCTGAGCAGCGGCATGAACAGCAGCGAGCGGAACGCGCGCCGCCGCACCCGCATCACCGTCTGGTGCACCACCGTGAGCGAGAGGTAGATGTGCAGGAACTGGAACACCGCGCCCACGACGGCGATGATCGCCAGCACGCTGACCAGCAGGGCGATGCCATTCCAGGGCGTCGCCGGCAGCCGCTCGATCAGCCACGCGGGGATCTCGACGCCGGGCGCCAGCCCGCCCTCGGCGTTGATGGCCCGGGCCACCTCTGGCAGCGGCTTCTGCTCCTTGAAGATGCCGTCGATGATGGGCGTCGAGCCCAGAAGCCCGACCGCCAGGCTGCCGCCCGCGAAGAAGGCGCAGAGCAGCGCCAGTGCGATTCGCCCGCGGAACGCGAGCATCTGCCGTGCGAGCCGCCAGAACGCGGGCATAGAACAGAAGTATTGAGGCCCGCCCACGGGGCCGCCACCCGGAGCGTTCAATGGCCGATCCACGCCCGCCCACCGCCACCTGCGTCGTGCCGTGCTTCAACCACGGCCGATTCGTGGGCGAGGCCGTCGCGAGCTGCCTGGCCCAGCGCGACGCGGAGGTCGACGTCGTCCTGATCGACGACGGCTCGGACGACGGCTCGACCCCCACCGCCTGCGACGCCCTGGCCGGCGACCGCGTCCGTGTTGTGCACCAGGCCAACCGCGGGCTGCCCGCCGCCCGCAACGCCGGGGCGGCCCTCGCCCAGGGCGAGTTCCTGGTCTTCCTCGACGCCGACGACTGGATCGAGCCGGCCTTCGTCGCGACGCTGCACGCCGCGCTGGACGCGGCGTCGCGAGCCGACGAGAAGGCCAACCACGCGCACGCCTACTGCCAAGAGCGTCTGACCGAGCGGGGCAACAACGTCGTCTGGCGGGTGCCCGAGTGGGATCCCATCCTGCTGATGGTCACCAACCTGCACCCCGTCACCGCGCTGGTCCGCCGCGACCGCTTCGAGGCCGCCGGCGGCTTCGACGAGGCCATGACCGACGGCTACGAGGACTGGGACCTGTGGCTCCGCTTCGCGGCCCTGGGCTGGAGCGGCGTCCGCGTCCGCGAGCCGCTCTTCAACTGGCGACGGCACGCCGAGCAGACCATGATCGACGATGCCGTCGCACGGCACGAGGGCCTCTACCGCCGGCTGTGCGCCAATCACTCCGCCCTGTACGAGCGGCACGCGGTGGACGTCGCCGCCCGGGCGAACGCCTTGCTGCGGGCCGGCGACGCCCACTGGGTCGACGAGACCGGCGTGCCCATCGAGCTGCAGTATCTTCGCGCCATCCGGGACGCCTACCACGAGTCGGGGGCCATCGCCGCTGCGCGTCGGGCCGACGCGGCCCTCGGCCTGCTGCCGGCTCCGGTCCGCCGCGCAGCAAAGAGCCTCGCCGCACGGCTTGCGCGGCGAGGCCCGAATGCCCTGCGTCATCCCTCCGAGGGCTGAGGCGTCAGCCGCCGATGGTGCCGTCGAAGAGGCCGTCGTCGAGATCGCGGAGGAAGCCGTCGTACGACCCGGTCGAGACCGTCGCCGAGTCGCCCGACAGCGTGCCATCGGGGCCGATCCGGGTGAGCGTGGCCGCGAACTGGCCCTCGTCGATGCGGGCGCCCGCGCCGGGCGGCAGCGCCACGCCCGACACCACGATGGTGTAGCGGCCGTAGTCCTCGCCCAGCGTGATGATCGACTCGATGTCCGAGAAGTCGCGGGCCGAGAGATCGACACGCTCGCCCGGCTCGAGCTCGGGCAACGCCGAGAAGCTGATCGTCTGGTTGCGATCCACGAAGAAGAACTGCACGATGATGCTGATGTTGGTATCGGTGCCTGCCGAGTACGGGTTGTAGAGCGAGAGCACCTCGGTGCCGCCGGCGGCGCCCGCGTCGAATCCGCCCGCGAACACGTACAGGTTCGACAGCTGCGTCTGGAAGCTTGTCGTGAGCGTCTCGTTGCCGATGGTCGACACGAGCTGGGCCGAGATCGGCCGCGACGATTCGTACCGGAGCGTCAGCATCTCGCCGGGGGTGAACACGCCGCCGAAGGCGCTCAGCAGGTTCTTGAGGTTGTAGAAGCCCACGTCCCGCGGCGCCAGCACGATCGGCGTCGTGGCGGCGAAGCCCGAGCTGTCCGAGATCTCCAGCTGCACAACCGCGCCGCCCGTCGGGTTGAACGAGAAGAAGCTGACGTATGCCTCGTCGTCGGGGTCCGCGGTGTACTGCACGCCCGCGGCGACGCCCTCGAGGGTTCCGCCGCCCGGGATGCCCAGCGCGCCGTAGGCGTTGACCGACGTGGTCGCGTCCGCCGGATCCACCTGGCGGTCGTAGTTGCTCATCGCCGCTACGATCTCGACGCTCGACGTCACGCGGATCGCCTGCGCGCCCAGCGTCTCGAAGCCAAACAGGCTGTGCAGCTCGGCGCCGCCTCGGCGGTTGCCCTCGAGGTCGAAGGTGATTGTCCGGCGGGTCGCGGCGTCGAGCACCGCCGTCAGCGTGACGGTGCCGGGCTCGTCGGTCAGGTTCTGCCACACGATGTAGGACTCGCGGGCATCGACGTTGTCGGGCACGCCGTCGGAATCGGCGTCGATCGTCGTCCGCAGGCCGGCGAAGTCCCAGTTCAGGAATGCGCCCGCGCCGCGGGCATCCAGGTCGGTCGCGTTGATGAACGACTCGCTCTGCGTCGCACCCTGGTCGGTGTGCGTCAGCGAGGCCGAGATCGCCCCGGTGCCCTGCACCTCGATGGCGAACGGGGTGAACTTCCGCGCCTGGTCCACATCGGTCAGGCTCGGGTCGCTGATCGGCACGCGGACGATCCGCCCGGGCTGCAGCTGGCCGGTGGCGATCACCTGGTCCCGCACGCCGGTCTCGTACCGCAGCACGACCTGGTAGTCCACGGGCATCATGCCGGCCTGGTTGGTGGTCACCTCCACGTAGGTCACGCTCGTGTCGTTGGCGTAGCCCTCGGGGTACGCCGCCAGGAACGTGAAGTAGTTCTCCGCCTCGACCGGCTTGATCACCTCGGCATCGGACACCGTGACCAGGAACGACTCGGCCAGCGACGTGCTCCGCAGCTCGCCCGGGGTGATCGGCGGAGGCGTCACCCGCACCGGCACGTCGGTGAGCGCCAGCGAGACCACGTCGGCACCCGGATCGGGCAGCAGGAACGGCTGGCTCGTCGGGAAGCCCTCGGGCGTCACCAGGTCGCCGTCGGCGTTGGTGAACACGTCGGCGAACACGAACGTGTCCAAGCCCGTGATCGCCTGCACCACGCCCCACGACCGGTCGTTCGCCACGCGACCGAAGACCGTGAACTCCTGGGCGTCCAGGTCGATGCCGCCCGTGACCGAACCGTTGTTGTCCTGCAGGTTGACGAAGAACTGGCTCGTCGCGGTATCGGGTCCGATTGAGGTGATCCGCGCCATCGCCAGCGAACGCACCACGTTGGATCGATCGGCCGAGAACTCATTGGCAATCGGGTCGTCGGTCGGCACGCGGCTGAGGCCGTCTTCGTCGGTGAAGATGAACCCGCCGCCCTGCAGCACGAAGTCCGTCCCGTCGACCGGGAAGCCCGGCGAGGACACGTCCACGGATCGATGGAAGAACGAATTGAAGAAGTCGCCGTCCTGGATGTAATTCAGGAAGTTCTCAACGGTGACCGGGGCGGCGGCGCCGCCGCCTGGGCCCACGGCGTCGTAGAGCTCGAAGTCGATCTCGCCCAGACTCGTTTCGAATCGGACGACCGTGTTGCGGAGATCGACCAGGTCGGTCAGGTCGGGGAACGACGCGTCGAGCAGCACGCGCTGCTCGAGCATCTCCATCTCGCACGAGCCCTGGGCTCGGCCACTCGATTCGCGCAATCCGATGACTCGCCGGAAAAACGACATCGCTACCTCTCCATGGACGTGCGTGGGGCGGCGGGAGCGTCCTCGGCCGCCGCTCGTTGGTGGGTTTCCACTATAGGAGGGCCGGGCAGGTCCGGGGGGGCCCTCCGCCCCGCGGCTTGCTATACGCTGCATCCATGCCGCGGTTTGCACCAGATGCCGAGGGTTCCTCCCATGCCAGCGAACCGGCGTCGGGGCTCCCGGGTGCGCCGCCGCGGCGGCTCTGGGTCGTTAGCCCCTGCTTCAACCGGCCGGCCGACGTGCAAGGCCTCGCGTCCTGCTTGCGCGCCATCCGACTTCTTAGGGCCGCCACCCCGACGCTGCTGCTCGTCGACAACGCTTCGGATCCACCGCTTGGTGCCCCGGAACTGCCGCCGCCCTGGACCGTGCGGCTGCTCCGCCAGGCTCGCAACACGGGCGGCAGCGGCGGCTTCAACGCCGGGCTGCGGCACGCGTTATCGGAATCGGGCGCAGGCGACGACGACCTGGTGTGGCTGCTCGATTCCGACGCCCGCCCGCACCCCGATGCGCTCGTACACCTCGCCGACGCGCTCGCGCTGCCCGACGTCGCCGCCGCCGGCTCCACCCTCGTCGACCCGGCAACGGGCCGGCCCTTCGAGTGCGGCGGGCGGATCCAGGCCGCGTCGGGCGAGTACGTCCAGCGACCGCCCGCGGGAGAGGCGCCCGAGGCGTGCGACTACCTCGCGGCGTGCAGCATCCTGGTCGCCGCCGGCACCGTCCGCGACGCCGGGCTGCTGCCCGACCTGTTCCTCAACGGCGACGACGTCGCCTGGGGCGTCCGCCTCCGCCGGGCGTCGCGGCGCCGGCTGCTGGCGATCCCCGCATCGATCGTCGAGCACCCGAGCCCGGATCGCATGCGGACGGCCGCCCGCTACTTCGCCGTTCGCAGCGCGATGGCGGCCCTGCCCGAAGCGGGCGTCCATCCCGCGCCGCGGGCCCTGCGGGAAACCCTGCGGGCCTGCACGATGGCGCTGACCGGGCTGCCCGTGCTCGCCGAGATGCACCTCCGCGGCCTCGCCGACGCCGACGCCGGCCGCACGATGGGTCCGCTGCCTGTGGACCTCCCATCCGGCCGCCCCGACGCGCCGAGCATCGACATGCTCGATCTGCCCGAGCCGCCCCCGCGCGTCGTGTCGCCCCGGGGTCGCCCAGCCGATTGGCTCGCCCCCATCGGCTCCGTCGCGGCCGACGAGCATGGCGCGTGGCGGCTCGCGGGCAGCCGATCCTCGAAGATCGTCGGTGGCCTTCGGATGCTGGCCCGCGGCCTCGGGTCGACGGCCGCCCTCGCGCGCACGAGCGGCGCCTTCGCGCACGCGCCGCCCGCGCCACTGCGACATCCGTCCGATGGCTCCGATCTGAGCATCGTCGTCGTCGCGTTCAACCGCCGCGACGCCCTACAGCACACGCTCGCCCGGCTGCTTGCCGCGGAGCCCGCCGCGTCCGCCGAGATCATCGTCGTGGACAACGCTTCCGTGGACGGCACGCCGGACATGGTCGCCGACCGCTTCCCGTCGGTGCGGTGCATCCGGTGCGAGGAGAACACCGGCGTCGCCGCGTTCAACCGCGGGGCCGAGGCCGCGACGCGCCCGCTGCTGCTGATCCTCGATGACGACTCGTGGCCCGATCCCGATGGCCTCGCGCTGGCGAGCGGCCTGCTCGAGCAACGCCCCGACATCGCGGCCGTCGCGCTGCATCCACGGCATCCCGATGGTGGCGCCAGCGAATGGCCCTTTGCCCGCCACGTCGCGTTCGCCAGCGAGCGTTGGCCCGTCATGGGCTGCGGCAACCTCGTGCGGGCGACCGACTGGCGCAACGCCGGCGGCTATTGCGAGGAGTTCTTCCTCTACCGCAACGACGCCGACGTCGCGCTGACCCTCTCGGGCCTGGGCCGCGGCGTCTGGTTCGATCCGAGCTGGGTGGTCTGGCACGACAGCCCGGCCGCCTCCCGGAAGAGCGAACGCTGGTGCCGCCTGGCCACCCGCAACTGGATCTGGATGGCCCGCCGGCACGGCCGAGGCTGGACGCGATGGGCCGGCATCGCCTTGGGCGTGCTCGCCGCGTTCCGCCATGCGGGCGGGCGGCCCGGTGCGCTGCGGGCGGTCGCCTCGGGCGTGCGTTCGGGACTCGCGGGCTCGCCGCCGCCGCCCGAGGCACCGGGGCGCGACGGCTGGAGGGCCATGCTGGCACTCCGCAGGGGCCGCGTGGCGGGCCCCACCGCCCGCTACGTTGGTCCATGCCGGACACCGCCGCCGACAAGCACGATCGAACCGATCCCGGCCACGTCGACCTGCACGAGTTCCGAGCCCTCGCCCACCGCGTTGTCGACCTGATCTGCGACTACCACGCGGGCGTTGGCGAGCGGCCCGTAGCCGCGATCGTCGAACCGGGCGAGTTCGCCGCCGCCCTGCCCGAAGCGCCGCCCGAGGCCGGCTTCGCGATGGGCGAGGGCGAATGGGACGATGCCCTCGCCGACGTCGAGAACCTCGTGCTGCCCGCGCTCATGCACTGGCAGTCGCCGCGGTTCTTCGGCTACTTCCCGTGCAACTCGTCGTGGCCGGCCGTGCTGGGCGACCTGCTGAGCACCGGGCTGGGCGTGCAGGGCATGCTCTGGCAGACCGGCCCGGCCTGCACCGAGCTCGAGACCCGCGTGCTCGACTGGATGGCCGACGCCTGCGGGCTGCCCGCGGCCTTCCGCTCGACGGCGACCTACGCAGACGGCCCGCACGCGGGTGAGCCCCGCGGCGGCGGCGTGATCCAGGGCACCGCCAGCGAGGCCACGCTCGTCGCCCTCGTCGCCGCCCGCGACCGGCTCCGCCTTCTCGATCCGGCCCTCGACCCACGCACGCTGGTCGCATATTGCTCGAACCAGGCCCACTCGTCGGTGCTCAAGGCCGCCCGCATCGCGGGCATCGAGCACCTGCGGAGCATGGACGTCGATGAGGCGTTCGCCCTCGATGCGGACGCCCTCGAGGCCCAGCTCCGGAGCGACGTCGACGCCGGGCTGCGGCCGTTCTACCTGTGCGCCACCTCGGGCACGACCAGCAGCGGCGCCTTCGACCCCATCGCGGCCATGGCCCGCCTCCGCAACGATCATGCGCCCCACGCCTGGCTGCACGTCGACGCCGCCTGGGCCGGCGCCGCCACCGTCTGCCCCGAGCACCGCGGCTTCCTCGGCGGCCTCGAGCACGCCGATTCGTACTGCTTCAACCCCCACAAGTGGTTGCTGACCAGCTTCGACTGCGACCTGTTCTGGACACGCGATCGACGCGCTCTCACCGATGCGCTCAGCGTCACGCCGGAGTATCTGCGCAACAGCGCGACCGAGGCCGGCGGCGTCATCGATTACCGCGACTGGCAGATCCCCCTCGGCCGCCGATTTCGAGCGCTCAAGCTGTGGTTCGTGCTCCGCCACTACGGGCTGGCCGGCCTCAGGGCCCACATCCGCCAGCACGTCGAGTGGGCGGCCTGGCTTGAGGATCAGATCGAGGCGAGCGCCGATCTCGAGCTCGCCGCGCCACGCTCGCTCTCACTCGTGTGCATCCGGCTCATCACCCGCGATGGCGAGTCTCCCGCCGACGCCGATGCCCGGACGCGGTCGCTGCTCGAGCGGTGCAACGCCACGGGCCGGCTGCTGCTGACCCACACGACGCTGCCGACGGACGGCGGCGAGCGCTACGCCATCCGCGTGTCCATCGGCTCGACGCACACCCGCCGCACGCACGTCGAGGAGGCCTGGGACGCCATCTGCACGCTCGCGGCGGACTGCTAGCCGGCCCGGCTACGCTGCCGCGATGGACTCTCGCCCCATACGCCGCCGGTCGATGCCGGGGCTGCTCGCCGCCGTGCTTGCGGGCGTGTGCCTCGCCGGCGGCTGCGCCAGCCGGACCGATCGCGGCGACGCCAGCTTCGTCATCGACGCAGCCGAGTACCGCCAGGCGTTCACCATCGCCCGCGACGTGCTCCGCGACCATCGCTACGAGCCCGACCGCGTCGACGCCCAGGCGGGCGTCATCACCACGGCCCCCAGGGAGGGCGCGGGCTTGCTCGCCGCGTGGACGATCGCGTCGGCCAGCACCGCCGCCGAGGACACCATCAACCCCCATCGGCGGACCGCCGAGATCCGCTTCGAGCCCGCCGAGGACCGCTCGGCTCCGCCCGAGGGCGCGGCCGACGCCCTGGCCCGGCCCGGGCTGCGGCGTTCACCATCCGAGGCCGAGGGGCCCGTGGTCGTCAGCGTGCGGGTGCTCGTCTCGAGGCGTGTGCGGCCGACGCGGCGCCTGGAGACCAGCGCAATCGGCTACAGCTCGACGTCCACCAATTCAGAGCTCTTCCGGCGGGGCCTGGGCACCTCCTACGACGCGCCGCGGAGCCTCGATGGCCGCGCGGCCCGTGTGCTGGCCCGAGCGATCCGCGATCGCCTCGTCGACAGCCAGACCGAATTCGCCCCGCCGCCGTAGCGCCACGGCGGTGCTGGCACCTCGTCGGCCTAAAGGCCCGGCGGCGGCACGCTGCGGATCGCCCGGGCCACCAGCGCACCGCGGCAGTGCACGCCCAGCTTGCGGTGCAGCGCCTTGACGTGGTCGTGTACGGTGTACGGGCTCCGCTCGATGCGGTCGGCGATGTCATTGACGCTGCGGCCCAGCACGAGTTGGTCGAGCACCTCGGCCTCCCGGGCGCTCAGCCAGCAGGGGTCGCGTGGCCAATCCAGGGCTTCGGCCGCGATCCGCGCCGCCCACGGCAACGCCTGGCGGAGCAGCGGCACGTGGCTCGACGCCGCCACCACCCGTGCGCCCAAGGCGAACTGCGCGGTCAGCACCAGGGCCGGGGCGTCCGCGTAGGCGACCACGGCGGCCAGATCGATCTCCCGCTCCTCGCCGCGCATGGCCGCCGCGACGGGCCACAGCGCGGGCTCGCCGGCGTCGGGTTCGGCGAAGCAGGGCTCGCCGGCGTTGACCGCCTCGAAGCCGCGGAGCCAGGGCAGCTGCGTGAGCCGGCCGGGACCACCACCCTGTAGCGAGCCGCCCGATCGCGCCCAGCCGCTGCTCAGGCACGACCACTCCCCGTCCCGCCGCGTGCCGATCTGCACCGCCGCGACCGATCCGCTCGCCGCCGATGCCAGGGCGTGCGCGATCCGGTCTCCGATCGCGGCGATGGGCACCGGCGGGATGGACGCCAGCTCCCATGCCACGCGAAATGCGCCGCCTAGCCCCAGGGGCCGAGCCTCGATCGTCGCCGCCGGTGTACCCTCATGCATCGCCTTCATGCCCCAAGTTTCGGGCCTGCTGCGCGCGGATGTTCGGCCTTGATTCGCCCCCGCCGGACCCCCAACCACGGACCTGAGCCGCTCGGAGCGGCGCGTCCGCCCCGAACGCACGGATCCGTGTGCCGCAGCGCCATCCGGACCGGCATCGCGGGTAAGAAAGAAGGCAGGTTTCGTGCCGCAATCCACCGCCAACCGCGCTCCATCGCCCGCCGACCCGCTCGGACCGCGCGCCGACGCTCCGCGGGTGCTGATCATCGGGGCGGGGCCCACGGGCCTGGGAGCGGCGTGGCGGCTCCGCGAGCTGGGCCACGCGAACTTCGCGGTGCTCGAGGCCAAGCCCTACGCCGGCGGACTGGCGCACTCCTTCGTCGACGACGCCGGGTTCACCTGGGACATCGGCGGCCACGTCATGTTCAGCCACTACGACTACTACGACCGCGTCTTCGACGAGGTCATGGGCGACGACTTCGCGCTCAACGATCGCGAGAGCTGGGTCCGCCTCCGCGACACCTGGGTGCCGTACCCCTTCCAGAACAACATCCGCTACCTGCCGCCCCAGGATGCCGCCGACTGCCTCGTCGGACTCATCAAGGCCCAGGGCGCCGAGGGCCCGAGCCACGCCGATGCGCGCAACTTTGGCGAGTTCATCGACGCCGTGTTCGGCGAGGGCATCGCCCGCCTATTCATGCGGCCGTACAACTTCAAGGTCTGGGCCTACCCGCCCGAGCGGATGAACAAGACCTGGATCGGCGAGCGGGTCGCGGTGCTCGACGTCGAGCGCGCCGTCCGCAACGTCGTCGAGCAGCGCGACGACTTCGGCTGGGGCCCCAACAACCGCTTCAAGTTTCCGCTCCGTGGCGGCACGGGCGAGTTCTACAAGCGGATGGCCGACGCGCTGTCGGACCACATCCGGCTGTCGACCGAGGTCGTGTCCATCGACCCGGCCGAGAAGATCGCCCGTGTGCGCCGCCCCGACGGCACAACCGAGGAGCTGCGATACGACATGCTCATCTCGGCCATGCCGCTGGACGTGCTGTGCGCCCGGATCGTGCAGGACGTGCCGGACGACGTTGCGAGCGCCGCGGGGGGCCTGCTGCATTCGGCGGGCCACATGGTGGGCATCGGGCTGCGGCGGCCCTGCCCCAGCACCAAGAGCTGGATGTACTTCCCCGAGGGCAACTGCCCCTTCTACCGCGTCACCTACCTGAGCAACTACTCGCCGTACATGACGCCCGACCAAACCGGCGAGAATGCAACGCATTACTCGCTGCTGTGCGAGACCAGCGCAAGCCCGGAGAAGCCCGTCGACCCGGCGACCATCGTCGAGCAGACCATCGCGGGCCTCGAGAACGCCGGCCTGCTCGAGCCCGGGGAGAGGGCCGACATCGAATCGACCTGGCACCACGCCGTCGAGTACAGCTACCCGACGCCGTCGGTCGACCGCGACGAGCGGCTCTCGGTCGCCATCCCCTGGCTGGAGCGGCACGGCATCTACAGCCGCGGCCGCTTCGGCATGTGGAAGTACGAGGTCGCCAACACCGACCACACGCTGATGCAGGGCGTCGAGGTAGTCGATCGCCTGCTGCTGGGCAAGCCCGAGAAGACCATCGGCCTGGTCTACCGCGTCACCGACGACGGCCGGCAGGCGGCCGACCACGCGCGGCCAGAGGTGGCCGGCTCCGGCGAGAAGAGGCTCTCGGCAAGAACGACCCAGAATTCCCCGGCAGATGTCGAGATCGAGATCTCATCAGAAGCCTCGCGGAAGCCGCCGGACCCGCGGGTCATCCCTGGCACATCGGACCATATGGCCCCCGAAGCCCGGTAATCGGGGCCGCGGGGCCCTCCGGTTATGCGGGTCATGCCGCCTATTCGGGCGATTGCTGGCCCGCCCGGGAATGTGGCGCACACTACTGCCATCGGTGGCCATCCCCTGGCCACCCCGTGGGCGGTTCGACCGTTAGGTGCTGCATGGGCGTGCTGACCAGCCAGTCCAATAACCCGCTGCTGAGCGGGCAGTGGCAGGCCGACGTTGCCGCGCTCACCGACGAGTCTCACCTCGTGGCCTGGTCGGCCCACCCCCGCTACCAGATCGACTTCGCGACCTCGCTCGGCCAGTACCTGCAGGCCCAGCGGCACACCGAGGTATTCTGCTTCCGGGGCCGCCACATTACCAACCTCGAGAGCTTCTGCGAGCAGCTCGAGCGGGGGGTGCCAGGCCCCACCCTGGCCCGACGCGTCAACGGCCCGCGCGGGGTCGTTTCGCTGCTCCGCGGCCGGGACCCCGCGCACTGCGGCCCGGCGAGCCGGTATCGCTATCTGCTCTGGGACGACGCCGACGTGCTGCTCAGGCAGGACCGCACCCTGTTCAGCGAGCTCGTGGACGCGATCATCGGCGTCGCCGCCGAATCCGAGTATGTCAGCGACGATCTGTTGCTGCTGCAGCGGGCGGTGTTCGTGGGCGGGCTGCCCCTCAAGCAGTACGCCGACGACGAGGACGGCCAGTTCCGCATCTGGCTGCCCGACGCATTCGACGAGCCCTTCTGGCAGGTCGTCACGGGAATCGATGGGCCATCGGCGACGGCGTTCAACATCGACCGCCTGATTGCGCCGGGCGGCGGGTCCTAGGCCACCGCATCTACGGGCAGCCCGCGGCGAACGCGTCACCGAAGCAGACGAAATCCTCGACCGTCAGCGAGCCGTCGCCGGTGCAATCCGCCGACGCGTCGCCGGCCTCGTAGGCGTTCAGGAAGCACAGGAAGTCGAAGATCGCGAGCGACCCATCGCCGTCGCAGTCGCCCGTGCAGGCCGAATCGCCCGAGACCACGATCGGCAGCGAGACCTGCACGCCGTCGGAGCTCGCATTGCGGGCCGGCACCCACACGCCCAGCACCCGCTGGAGCGCCCCGCCGGGCACGGGCTCGCTAGCCGATCCGAGGTAGGGCGAGTACGGCCCGCCGTCGAGCGTGCCGTCGAGTTCCCACGCGACCCAGTAGGTGCCAGCGTCGATGTCCCAGTCCAGATCGCTCGCGGTGAGCGCGAACACCGGGCGATCGGTCGTGTGCGTCACGCCGAAGACCGCCGCGTAGGCGCCCGCGAACTCGGCGTCGGCGAGCGCGTTGGACTCGGCGTCGCCGGCGATGCGCACGCTGCCGGGAGCACCGGGGGGGCCATCCCACAACTCGACGCCCAGGAAGTCGATGGTCGGGCCGGCGATGGCGCCCTGCTGGTAGGCGAACACCGTGACGCCGCGGATGGAGCCGGCGGCGTCGATCTCGATCCGCTCGGCCAGGCTATAGCCCACCTCCCGCCGGCCGCTGACGCCCACGGAGGCCCCCTCGGGCACCGACCAGACCAGGTCGGCCCCGGTCTCGTGGCCGCCGGGCATGCCCGACAACGGGCCGTTCTCGAAGAGGACGGCCTGGGCCACCGCAACCGGGGCGATCCCCAGCACGGCGGCGATGGTGGCGATAACGGCTCTCTCTCTCGGCATGGTCTTCGCTCCCGCTCGGCCTACGGCACGACCTGCGCAATCGCTACACCATACCGGGGAGCGACGCCAGCGGGTCGGCCGGTTTGGCCCCCTCCCTGCGGCAAACCCGAGCGCACGAACCGCAGGATCCACCGTTCTACCCCATTTCGCCCAGATTGGGATGGAGCGGTCCGCGAGACGGGCCGATCCGTTGCGCGTTGGGGAGGAGTTCAGGGGAGCCGGCCGCGGGCCATGGGTGGATGGCCCGCCGCCTCTCTTGCCGAGCCACCACGTGGGGCCAGGAGATGGGTGCAGTCCGACGCATGCCCGCGCGGCCGGTGGGCCGCAATCCCGCACCGGGACCGTTCAAGTTCGATCGCCGCCGCTGCCAACGCCTCGAGTGCAGCGGCCGCAGACTGGCGGTGGTGTTCGCGGTCGAGGGCGGCCGCAACCTGCTGCCCGTCGAGCTGCTCGACGCCAGCACCGAGGGCCTGGGTCTGCGCTCGGCCCGGCCGCTGGAGGCGGACGATCGCGTCACGCTCTACGACGAGGGCCGGCAGACCGGCTTCGTCCGAGGCCGCGTCGTGCGGTGCGCCGAGATGGACGGCGGTTGGCGCATCGGCGTCGCGCTCGACCGCATGACGATCGCAGCCTGAGCGCGCCCTAGGCGTCAAGCCCGGCGGCATCGGCCTCGCGCAGGCGGGCCCAGCAGTCGCGGTAGCGGCGGGCCATGTCGTCCAGGGCCTGCGGCACGACGCGGATCTGGCCCACCACGGTCATGAAGTTGGTGTCTCCCCCCCAGCGTGGCACGACGTGCGCGTGCAGGTGGCTCGGCACGCCGGCACCCGCGGCGCGGCCCTGGTTGATGCCCACGTTCAGCCCCTGGCACTGCAGCGTGCGCTCGACGAGATCGCACGCAAGCTCCACGAGCATCCACAGGTGGCCGCGATCCTCGGGGGCGTACTCGACCAGCCGGGGCCGCGGCTCGCCCAGCGCTACCAGCAGGTGGCCGTTGGCGTAGGGAAAGGCGTTGAGGAGGATCATGCCGCGGGCCGTGCGGGCGACCACGTGGTTGCGCTCGTCGGCGTCGGGATCCCGCCAGTACGCGGACAGGAAGGTGGCGCCATCGTTGGTAGCCGATGGCGGCTCGTCGGCGAGCGACTCGAGGTACCGCATCCGCCACGGCGCGTGGATGCCCTCGGGACCCGCGGGGCGGTTATCGGGGCCCCGGCCCGGCGTTGCGTCCATCGCCGACTCTAGCGGCGGCTGGGACGACACCCGAGAAATGTCGATAGGCACAGCGGCGAGACGCGCCGCCAGGAGGTGCCGGCATGCTGGTGCAGGACATCATGACCCGCGACGTCGTCACGCTGACGATGGACGACGATCTCTCCGTCGCCCGCGACCTGTTCGACCGCTATCGCTTCCGCCACCTGCCGGTCATCGACGACGACGGCACGCTGGCGGGGATCGTCTCCGACCGCGACATGCTCGCGCACCTCAGCCCGTTCGTGGGCACCATCAACGAGCGGACGGCCGACGCCAACAGCCTCCGCAAGAAGGCCCACCAGATCATGACGCGGCTGCCCAGGATCGCCCGACGGGACGAACGGGTCGAGCAGTGCGCCCTGATCATGCTGCACCACAAGGTCTCGTGCCTGCCGGTGGTCAATGCCCGGGACGAGCTCATCGGCATGGTGACCACGCGGGACGTGCTGTGGGCCTGCCTGCGGGACATGGGCGTGGAGCAGGAGCCCCAGCCCGACGCACCGGCCGCCTAGGCCCAGCCAGCTCCGCCTCGTGGCCGCCCTACGCGCGATTCGGACTCCGTCGATCCCTCGCCGGCGGCGTGGCGCCGTGGTATCATCGTGGTCCCCGAGAGCGGAGCCCCAGCCGGAGCGTGCCATGAAGCAGGACACCCACCCGACTTACTACCCCAACTGCAAGGTCTACCACAACGGCGAGGTCGTGATGACCGTGGGTGCCACGGTGCCCGAGATGCACGTCGAGGTGTGGTCCGGCTCGCACCCCTTCTTCACGGGCAAGCAGGCGTTCGTGGACGCCGCCGGCCGCGTGGAGAAATTCCAGAAGAAGTTCGGCGGCAACTACTTCGAGAAGGGCAAGGACAAGAAGAAGTCCAAGAAGGCCTAGCCGCCCCCACTTCTCGGACCACCCGGGTCCATCCAGACCGGCCCGGCCCTGCATTTCTTGGTCCGTATCGAGGCCCTGCGCTCAAGTGCTGGAGTGCGGGGCTGTTTCTTTCGACGATGGATGCGGTGGAGCCATGCGTGTCGATTCCACGGCCAACCCGATCGCAGCCGCACCCGCGCCGGGGGTGGGCCGGCCCGCAGCCACGAGGCGGGCCGAGGAGGCCGCACCGATCGAGCGTGGGTCCGAAGCCCGCTCGCCCGGCGGCCAGCGGCTAGACGACTCCCAGCAGCGCGAGGTCCGCGAGCTCGAGAGCACCGACCAGCGGGTCCGGCGGCACGAGGAGGCGCACCGAGCGGCGGCGGGTCCGTTGTTCCGGGGCGGGCCCTTCTACAAGTTCCGCACGGGGCCGGATGGCAAGAAGTATGCCGTTGCGGGCTCGGTGAAGATCGACACCTCGCCCGCGCGGACGCCCGAGGAGACGGTGCAGAAGGCCGCCCAGATCCGCCGCGCCGCGCTCGCACCGGCCGATCCCTCGAGCACCGATCGTGCCATCGCGGCCAAGGCGGCGCGGATGGAGTCCGCCGCACGCCAGGCCATGGTGCAGGAGCAGCTCGAGCAGGCTACCGAGGGCCGCCGGGCGCAGGCCGATCGGGACGTGCCCGATTCGATTCGGGCCGCGGACGACGACGGCACCGAGGCGACGCTCACCGCCCCGGACGCCGGCGACGGGGGCCTGGCGATCGTGGAGCGCGGGCTCACGCCGGGCGACCTGGGCGCCGAAGTCTGGGCCTCGCAGTCCGACCTGCGGAGCCCGGCCGAGCGCCTCGACGAGCTGCGCCGCAGCGGCGGCGTCGACGTGCTGGCCTAGCGACGCCTCAGCCGGGCCGCGTCGCCTCGGCCCTCAGGATGAGCACTAAGGCGGGCGCCGCCAGCACGGCGACGACCACGCCCGTCGGCAGGCGACCGGCCTGCAGCGGCAGCGCCCGCGAGCCCGCATCGGCCAGCAGCATGAGCGTGGCCCCCGCGGCCGCGGCGCCGATCACCAGGGGCAGGTGCCTCGGGCCCAGCGTGAGGCGGGCCAGATGCGGGCAAACCAGGCCCAGGAAGGCGATCGGGCCCGCGAGCAGCACCGCGACGGCCGTCAGCACCCCCGCCACCAGCACCATCTCGAGGCGGAGCCGCTCGAGCGGCACGCCCGCCGACCGGGACTCATCCTCGCCCATCGAGGCGGCATCGAGGGCGCGGGCGCGGGCGGCGATCCACGCGACACCGGCAATCGCGATGGCCAGCCCGCCCCACCGCTGCCAGGGTGCAAGATCGTCGATGATCGATCCGAACAGCCACGCGCCCTCGGGCCGGGCGTCGGGTGGCAGCATGGCCTGGACGGCAGCGGCCAGCGACGCCAGCCCGATGGCCAGCGCCACGCCGACCAGGATCAGCGTGATGGGCTCGATGGCCCCGCGGCGGCGGCCGAGCAGCAGCACGAGGCCGAGCGCCCCCACCGCACCGGCGAGAGCCGCGGGAGCCTCCCGGCCCTGGCCCGGCGCGACGGCCTGCACGACCGTGACCGCCAGGACCGCACCGGCGGACATGCCCAGCAGGTCGGGCGAAGCCAGCGGGTTGCGGAGCATCGCCTGCAGCGCCACGCCCGCGCCCGCCAGCGCCGCGCCGACGACGACCGCCGCCAGGGCGCGATCGACGCGGAGCTGCAGCACGTCGCCCGATGTGGGCAGCCCCAGCCCCCCCGGCGCAACCACCAGCCGCAGGCCGAGGGCCGCGACCAGCACCGCCAGCAGCATGGGCAAGGCCACGCGAACCCGCATCGGGCAGCGTATGACCGGCCGCCGCCAGCCAGGGCCCCTACCATCGCTCCCCCTCGATGATGCGTCCCCCACCGGAGGCCCCATGACCCTGACCTGCAAGCTGATCACCCCCGATGGCGTGCTGTCCGACGGCGAGGTGAGCTACGCGTCGATCCCGGCCTTCGACGGCCAGTTCGGCGTGCTGCCGGGGCGGGCGCCGATCGTCGCCAAGCTGGGGCTCGGGCTGCTGGCGCTGCAGATGCCCAACAAGTCCAGGGCGGTCTACCTGGTGGAGGACGGCTTCGTGCAGGTCTCGGGCGGCACCATCCGCGTGCTGGCCAGCAGCGCCAAGACGCCGGCCGAGCTGAGCGAGCAGGACGCCAAGGCCGAGCTGGCCGAGGCCGAGGCCCGCCGCGTGCCCGCCGACCATCCCGATCCGGTCGCCGAGCAGGAGCGGATCACGCGGCAGATGGAGCGGGCAAAGCTGCAGCTGAAGCTGATTCGCGAGCGGGAGAAGTAGCCGCCCGCAGCTTGGTCACACGGCACCCTTGCCGCCCTTCAGACGGCTCTTCATCGCGCGGTCCATGTCCCGCTTCATCTCGCGTTCGGCGATGGCGTGCCGCTTGTCGACGCGGCCGCGGCCCTTGGCGAGCCCGATCTCCAGCTTGGCCCAAGGCCCCGCGAAGTACATCTTGAGCGGCACTAGGGTCACGCCCTTCTCCTGGGTTGCGCGGAGCAGCCGGCGGATCTCCCGCTTGTGCGCCAGAAGCGGGCGGATGCGGGTGGGGATGTGCTGGCGGCCCGCGGCGGGCGGGTACTCGGCGATGTTGACCTGCCAGAGTTCGAGCCGCAGCGGGTACTCCTCGGCCCGCACGAAGCCCTCGCCCAGGCTGACCCGGCCGTCGCGGACGCTCTTGACCTCGCTGCCGTGCAGCGCGATGCCGACCTCGAGCGTCTCGAGGATCTCGTACTCGTGGCGGGCGCGGCGGTTCTCGATGGTGACCGGCCGGCTGCCCTTCTTGCGGGCCATAGCGGGGATTCTAGAGGGTCACGATTCGACGCGCACGCCGTTTCGCAGCGTGCCCAGCCCCTCGATCTCGACTTCGACCACGTCGCCGTCCCGCAGGAAGCGCGGCGGCGTGCGGGCGGCGCCGACACCCGAGGGCGTGCCGGTCAGGATCACGGTGCCCGCTGGCAGCGTGGCGCCCTGGCTGAGCCGCGCGATCACCTCGGCGACCGGGAAGATCATGTCCGAGGTGTGCGCGTGCTGCATGACCTCGCCGTTGAGGCGGCAGGTAATCGCAAGCGACTGCGGATCGGGCGCGTCGCCCGTGGGCGTAAGCCGCGGGCCGAGCGGGCAGAACGTGTCGAAGCTCTTGCCGCGGACGAACTGGCCGCCCGCGCCGTGCTTCTGCCACCAGCGGGCGGAGACGTCGTTGGCGCAGCAGTAGCCCAGGACGTGGTCGAGCGCGTCGCCGGCGGCCACGTCCTTCGCGTCGCGGCCGACCACCACGGCAAGTTCGGCCTCGTAGTCGACCTGCTCGCCGCCCGTGGCCTCATCGAGGCAGGCGTAGGGGATGACGATGTCCTCGCCGTGGAGGATGGCCGACGCCGGGCTCTTGGCGAACACCGTCGGGTGCGCGGGCGGTTCGACCGGTGCACCGCTCGACATCTCCTTCGCGTGGTCCGCGTAGTTGCGGCCAACGGCGACGATCCAGCGGATGGGCAGCGGGCCGGCCGCCGCCTCGACCGCGACCATGCCGCGATGTCGAATGAACTGCATGGGCCAACGTAGGCCGCGTTATGGATCGACGGACTGCGCGACGACGTCCGCCTCGCGGAATGGCGAGAACTGTGGCGCCAGGGTCACGAAGAACGCGTCGACGCCATCGAGCGCAGCCGGATCGTCCGGGCGCGGCGGGACGGCGATCATCTCGGTCTCGGGCTCGCGCAGATCGAAGGTGTGCAGGCGGTGCACGCCATCGGGGGCACGGGCCCACAGCGTGTAGCGGCCCGACTTGCGGGCGTTGACGGGCAGCGTGGGCAAGAACACCACGCCCTGGCCGGCCTCTGTCGACCAGATGACCGAGCCGCACGTAAAGCCGCCATTGGGCCCGCCGGGCTGCCGGAGCGTGAACTCGGTGGCGTCGGCGTGCCGCCGCACGAACCGGTCCTGGTCGGTCGTGTTGTCGAGCGCGGCCGAGATCGCGAAGAAGGCCGCGGCGGCCGCTGCCAGGAGTACGCCGCCGGCGATGAACGCGACGACGGCCTTGCGGCCGGGCCAGCCACCGCTGTTGCCGCGGGGCGCAGCGCCGGCGAGTTCGAGCTGCATCGCGCGACCGACGCGATCGGCGACCTCGGCGGGCATCCGCGCGCCCTCCACCTCGGCGAAGAGTGCGTCGAGGGCGGCGGTAGTCTCCGCGGTGGGGCTGGCGTCATGGGGCAGCGCGTCGTCGCGCGCCGGGTCGGGCTCGCGGCCGGACGCGGTCATGGTGCCGACCTCCCGGCCGATTCGGCCCCGAGCAGCTCTCGGAGGCGGAGCATGCCGCGGCGGATGTGGGCCTTGACGGTGCCCAGCGGCATTCCGGTGGCCGCCGCAATCCGCTCGTGGCTCAGGCCGCGGTAGGCCGACAGCAGGATCACGTGCCGCTGCGCATCCGAGAGCCGATCCATCGCGGCCAGCGCTCGGCGGGCCTCTTCCGAGAGGTGCTGCCGGTGATCCTCGTCCGGCAGCGCGACGCCGCCGGCGATCGAACCGTCGGATTCGTGGAGCTCGGCCAGGGGTTCGGCGTCGATGCGCCGCGAGCGGCGACGCAGGTGATCGACCAGCCGGCGGCGGGCGATCATCGCGACGAAGGTCGCCTCGCCGGCGACCGCCGGATCGAACCGGCGGCTGCTGCGAACGACCTCGACGAAGATCTCCTGCACGGCGTCCTCGGCCTCTTCTCGGGTGGCGGTCATCCTGCACGCCAGCGACCAGACCAGCCCCCCGTACCGTTCCAGCAACGCATCGGCCGCCCCGGCTTCGCCTCGTGCGACCAGGGGGAGAACGGGATCCGGCTGGGGGGCTGGAGCGGTCATGCGTGCCCTTGAGCGGTTTCGGCCGGGAGCCTCATCCGGATGCACCCGCCCGCAGGGCGCAACAGAACAAGCCCGCCGACGCCGTTGGACGCCGGCGGGCCGAGATGAACGTGGATCCGAGCTACTGCGGGAGGATGACCGAGTCGATGACATGGATCACGCCGTTGCTGGCCTCGATATCGGTCGCCACGATGCCCGCGTCGTTGACCTGGAGACGGCCGTCGGCGATGTCGATGCGGACCGTCCCGCCCTGGGCGGTTTCGGCCCGCTGGGCGTTGACGGCATCGCGGGCGTACACGCGGCCCGGCACGACGTGGTAGGTCAGGATCGCGACGAGCTGGTCGCGATTCTCGGGCTTGAGCAGCGTCTCGAGCGTGCCGGCGGGCAGCTTGCGGAACGCCTCGTCGGTGGGCGCGAAGACGGTGTAGGCGTCGTCGCCGGTGAGCACGCCGGCGAGGCCGGCGGCCTGCACGGCCTGGGCGAGGATGGTGAAGCTGCCGGCGCTCTGCGCAACCTCGACGAGGTTCTTGCTCTCGGGCAGGATGACCGAGTCGATGACGTGGATGACGCCGTTGCTGGCCTCGACGTTGGCGCTCACGACGGTGGCGTTGTCGACCATGACCTTGCCATCGCGGACCTGGAAGTCGATCTGCTGGCCGTTGAGCGTGGTGGCGTCGTTGGACGCGATGACCCGCTCGGCGTCGAAGCGGCCCGAAACGACGTGGTAGGTCAGGATGGCGGTGAGCGTGTCGCGGTTCTCGGGCTTCAGCAGCGACTGGATGGTGCTGTTGCCCAGCTTGGCGAAGGCCTCATCCGTCGGGGCAAAGACGGTCAGCGGGCCCTTGGCCTTGAGGGCGTCGACCAGGCCGGCGGCCTCGGCGGCGGCGAGCAGCGTGCCGAAGCTGCCGGCGGCCTTCGCCGTCGCGACGATGTCCTGCTTGTGGTGGTCGGCGGTGGTCGAGGCCAGGGTGATGGTCGCGGTGGTCTCGCCCGAGCAGTCCGAGGCGTAGCTCTCGCACGAGTCCTTGGCGCTCGCCGTCGAGTAGCCGCACTGGGCCATGGCGGTGGTGCCGAGGGCCAGGCCGGCGGCGATGCCGAGGGCGGCGGTCTTGCTGCTGAGGGTGCTGAGGAACATGCGTGCAATCTCCATTCGATGTTTCGGCCTTGGCGGCGGTCTTCCGCCGCTGGTGAGGCGCCCCCACTGGGCTGCATCTCTGCATGGGGAGACGGATGGAAGCACGCGTCCCGTCGGCGTGCGAATCGCGTCGATCCGAGCCTCGATCACGCACCGACCGCCCTCAGGCCACGCCAGACCAGTTTTTATGATTCCGTTCGTAAGTGCTCCCACGCATCCACCCTGCGGCATCCTCCCCGGTCGAGCGGGCAAGTCGACATCGAAAAAGTGCCGTGGCGCGGACGGGATGGACGCCCGATGGTCGCGCCGATGCGCGATCTCGCCCGCCGGCCGCGGGGGGGCACGGGTCGCCCTAGCATCTCTTTCGCGCCGCGGTGACGGCGCGTCCTGCACCATCCGGAGGCTGCACGATGGCCGACAGCACGGCAACCGCGACCGCTGAGCAGCGGGTCCTTCACAAGGTCGACGTGGCCGACAGCGGCCCCAGCCGCAAGCGGCTGAGCATCGAGATCGCCGCCGAGACGGTGGATCGCCGGCTGCACGAGTCGGTCGACACGCTGGCCGAGCAGGCCGAACTGCCCGGCTTCCGCCGCGGGCACGTGCCGCGGCAGCTCATCCAGAAGCGTTTCGGCACCGAGCTGCGCAACGAGGCCCGCGACCAGCTGGTGACGCAGGCCTACCAGCAGGCCATCGAGGAGACCGGGCTCAAGGTCGTGGGTGATCCCTTCGGCGCCAACCTCCAGGAGATCGAGGTCCGGGCGGGCGAGCCGCTGAGCTTCGGCCTCGACGTCGAGGTGCTGCCCGAGTTCGAGCTGCCCAAGGTGGACGGGCTGGACCTCAAGAAGCCCATCATCGAGATCGACGATGCCCGCGTGGACGAGGAGGTCGAGAAGATCTGCCTCAACGAGGGCAGCCTCGAGAGCCACGAGTCGTCCGAGGCGGGCGACTACCTGACCGGCAACGCACGCATGATCGATGGCGAGGGCACCGAGCACTACAACATCGAGGGAGCCGTGGTGCAGGTGCCCACGGGCAAGGGCGATGACGGCCAGAAGGGCATGATCCTCGGCGTGCTCGTCGACGACTTCGCCACGCAGATCGGCACGCCCAAGGTCGGCGACACCAAGACCGTGACTACCAAGGGCCCCGAGACCCACGAGGTCGAGGCGCTGCGGGGCAAGGACCTGACGGTCACCTTCGAGGTCTCGAGCATCGACAAGATCATCCCGCTGGCCGTCGATGAGCTGGTGGCCCGCTTCGGCATGTCGGGCGAGGACGAGCTCAAGCAGCAGCTCCGCAGCCGCCTGGAGCAGCGTGCGGAGGTGCAGCAGCGGACCGCTCTCCGCCAGCAGGTCGCCAAGCACCTGCTCGAGAGCGTGGACTTCCCGCTGCCCGAGCGGATGACGGCGCAGCAGGCCGCCCGCGCCATGGAGCGCCGCCGCATGGAACTGCTCTACCGCGGCATGGACCAGGCCGAGATCGAGAAGCACGTGGCCGAGCTGCGGGCCGCCTCGGCCCAGGACGCCCAGCAGAACCTCAAGCTCTTCTTCGTGCTCAGCCGCGTGGCCGAGGAGCACGGCGTGGTGGTGTCCGAGCAGGAGGTCCGCGGCCGGATCGCGCAGATGGCCTTCGAGCGTGGCTCGCGTCCCGAGCAGTTCGAGCAGGAGCTGGCCAAGTCGGGCCAGATCCAGAGCGTGGCCCAGCAGGTCCGCGAGCACAAGACGCTCGACTCGATCATCGAGAAGGCCAACGTCAAGGACGTGCCGCTCGACGAATTCAACGCCCAGGCGGCCGCCACCGAGACGGCCTAGCCCCGTTCGCGTCCGGGCGCTCCCGGGCCAGCATTAGACGCGGTCGCGCTCAGGCGTCCCGGCGGTCGGCGTCTTCGGCGGGGTGCTCGGCCCGCGCCAGCATGATGGGCGTGCTGAGGCCGCCGCACTCCGGGCAGATGACGCCGTGATCGCCGCTGGGCTGGGCGCCGACGTCGGCGCCGCAGTGGTAGCACACGGGCTGGCTGAGCCGGGTGGTCATGGTGTTGACCACCCAGGCGACCGCGATCGCCGCCACGCCGATGGCCGGCGCCACCGCGAAGTTGAGCAGCGAAGCGACGGCAATGGCCGTCACCACGATCGCCAGCGTGACGCCCGCCACGCGGAGCCGCAATCTCGAGAGCCAGGCACGCCGTTCGCTCATGGCGACCCTCCAATGGAGTGTCTATCGGCCAGCGGCGGATCGTATCCCGAACCGGGACGGCCCGGCGGCCAGGGCCAACGAGTTCGCGGGCGAAGGGGGGCCTAGAGCGGGCGGTACTTGTCGATGGTCCCGCGGACGCCGTGCGGGTCGCGGATGTGCTTCATCGACACCTCGATGCCGTCCTGGCCCGAACTCGAGATGCCGATGGCCCCGACGTCGAAGATCCGCTGGATGAAGCTCTGGTCGACCTGAATGTTGCGGATGTTGTCGTGCAGCACCTCGCTGGTGGCGCGGCTGAACAGGCCCCGCCGCTCGGTGGTCCGCTTGGTGGTGACCTCCAGGGACGCGCCCATCGTGTGGATCCACCACACCAGCAGCGTGATGCCGGCGGCCAGGAAGGCCAGGCCGCAGACAACGAGCAGCGCATTGAGCCAGAAGGTCCGGGTCTCGAACGCCAGGACCACCGCCCCCACCACCGATGCCAGCAGGACCAGCGACAGGCCCATGAAGGAGAAGGGCTTGGCCCGGAACATCGCCGGCCGCAGCCAGAGCACACGCTGCTCGGGCCCGAAATCGGGCGGCAGGCCCGCGGCGGCGGCGCGATCGACCGGCGCGTCCGGCGGCGGATCGCTCACGCGCCCCGCCGGCTCGTTCTTCACCGGCTCGTTGCTGGATCGCTCGTCCATCCTCACCTCGCTGCCAAAGCCCGACGACGCCCCGCCGCCGATGCGCAGTCTACGCGGATCGCCCGTCCGGGTATTGGGATTCCCGAGGGGTCGTTTGCTTGAGCTATCGGCCTCCGACGGTCTTCGGCATTGCCGCGGTGCTTGCGATCGGCTACGGCAGATGGCACCGTGTCCAGTCGCCACGAAACGGACCATCTGGTTCGACTAACCGCCAGATCTCTCCAGAATCCGCGTGCCTGAACCACCGCTCGCGGAGTCCATGCCGCGTGTATTCGGTCGTCCCTGTCACGGCGATTTCTTTCCACTCCTCGGACTCGACAAGCTGCCGGAAGAACAGCGTGTAGTCCCAGGCAGTCCGGAACATCATCTAGAACTGCCGCAGGAACCTCAGATCGTTCTCGAACAGCATGCGGATGTCCGGGATGCCGTACTTGCCCATGGCGAGGCGTTCGATGCCGAAGCCCCAGGCGAAGCCCGTCCAGCGTTCGGGGTCGATGCCGCAGGCCTCCAGCACGTTGGGGTCGACCATGCCGCACCCGCCGAGCTCGATCCATTGGGGCTCGTCGCCCGGGCGGAGCGCGATCATCATGTCGAACTCGGCGCTGGGCTCGGTGAAGGGGAAGAAGCTGGGCCGAAGCCGGATCTGGGCGCCGGGGCCGAAGTAGGCCTCGGCGAACTGCAGCAGCGTGGTCTTGAGGTCCACCATCGACACGCCCTCGTCGACGTACAGGCCCTCCAGCTGGTGGAACATGAAGCTGTGCGTCGCGTCCACCGTGTCGGGCCGGTACACGCGGCCGGGCGAGATGACCTTCAGCGGCGGGCCCCAGCCCTCCTTGACGGCCCGCTCCATGGTGCGGATCTGCACCGTGGACGTCTGGCTGCGGAGCATCCGCGGCGTCTGCGTCGTCGCCGGGTCGTCGACGTAGAAGTTGTCGATCGGGTCGCGGGCGGGGTGGTCCGGGGGGATGTTGAGCTTGACGAAGTTGTGCTCGTCGTCCTCGAGTTCCGGGCCGTCGGCGACCGCGAAGCCCAGCCGCGCGCACACCTCGACCAGCTCCGCGCGCACCTTGCTGAGGATGTGCTGGCGGCCGACGGCGTAGGAACGCACCAGCCCGGGCTCGGTGAGGTCCACGATCGGCCTGGCACCCCCGCCGCCGCCCCCGGCAAGTTCGCCCTTCTTCGCCTCGAAGGCGGATTCGAGGGCGGTCTTGACCTCGTTGGCCCGCTGCCCGGCGCGGGGCTTGTCGGCCTTGGCCACGTCCTTCATCAGGCCCATCGCGGCCTTGAGCCGGCCCTTGGTCCCGAGGTAGCCGATGCGCCACCGCTCCAGCGCGTCGGCGTCGGCCACCGAACCGATCTCGGCGAGCGCATCGCGTTCGAGGGTGTCGAGTTGGTCGAGCATGGGCGAGGGTAGGGGCAATCCTCGGTGCTTCCGGGCCACGCGGTTCCGCGGCGCATGAAAAAGCCGCGGTCACCCGCGGCTACGTCTGCACGATCGCGATTGGCCTTACTCGCTCTTCTCTTCCGACGAATTCGACTCGTCGGACGCCGGCTCGGTGGGCTCCGGAGCGTCCTCGGCGACGGTGGCCGCGGCCCTCTCATCCCCGCCGCGGGCCTTGCGAAGCTGGGCGTTGTAGGCGGCCCGCTTGTCGGCCTGGCGGCGGCGGCGGCTGGGGTTGCCGCCGATCTCCGGGCCCTCCTCGGCCCCGACGAACTGGATCACGCACATCTCGGTCGCGTCGCCCAGCCGGTGGTAGCCGATGCGGATGATGCGGGTGTAGCCGCCCGGGCGATCCTCGAAGCGCGGCGCCACGTTCTCGAAGATGTGGCGGACGAGCCGCGGCGCCTTGCGGATCTCGCCGTAGCGGTTGCGCTCGACCTGGTCGCTCTCGGGCACGTCGAAGAACTTCTCGGCCCGCTCCCGCAGATCCTGCACGCGGTTGCGCTCGTCCTCCTCGGCGTTCTTGGAGACGTAGAGCCAGTCGAAGGCGCGGCGGTCGCGACCGAGCATGGCGACGACCTGGCGGCGGCTGTGCAGGTCGCCCTTCTTGGCCTTGGTGATGATCTTTTCGACGAAGGGCTGGAGCGCCTTGGCCTTGGGCACGCTAGTCACGATCTGGCCGTGCTCGAAGAGCGAGGCGGCCATGTTCCGCAGCATCGCCGTGCGGTGCGTGCGGGTGCGACCAAGCTTGAAGCCCGCCTTGCGGTGTCTCATCGCCAAAACCCCTTCCGGAGTGTGGTTTAGGGCCCGCGGCGTGCCTCCACGCGACGGGCCGAGATGATAGGCCCCGTGCGAACCCCGGGGCCCGCCGTGTCAGGTGGCCGCGACCTCGGCGGTGTAGCCGTCGGGCAGCTCCATGCCCAGCTCGAGGCCCAGATCGGTGAGCTTCTTCTTGACCTCGCGGAGGCTGGTGCGGCCGAAGGAGCGGAGCTTGAGCAGGTCCTGCTCGGTCTGGAGCACCAGCTGGCCGACGGTGTCGATGCGGGCGGTCTCCAGGCAGTTGCTGGCCCGGACGGACAGCTCCAGCTCGCTGAGGGGCATGTTGAGCTTGCGGATGAGTTCCTCGTCGACGCCCGCGGCGGCCGCGGCCTCCTCGCTGACGCGCTGCTCGCCCAGCTCGAAGTACTGCACGAAGGGATTGAGGTGCTTGCGGAGGATCTTGGCGGCCTCGACGAGCGCCATCTCGGGCGTCACCGTGCCGTCGGTCCAGATGTCCATGCCCAGCTTGTCGTAGTTGGTCAACTGGCCCACGCGGGTGTCCTCGACGTGGTACCGGACGCGGTGCACGGGGCTGAAGATCGAGTCGACGGGGATCAGCCCGATCTCCTGCTCGTCGCGGCGGGACAGGTGCTCGGTCGCCGGCACGTAGCCGCGGCCCTTGGCGACGTGCAGTTCCATCTCGAAGTCGATCTCGCTGGTCAGCGTCGCGAGCACCAGGTCCTTGTTGACGATGGTGATGTTGGTGTCAGCCTCGATCAGGTCGGCCGTCACCTCGCCGGGGCCCTGCGCCGCCAGGTGCATGACGCGGGGCTCGTCGCCCTCGAGCCGCAGCACGAGGTTCTTGACGTTCAGCACGATGTCGGTGACGTCCTCGAGCACCCCCGACAGCGTCGTGAACTCGTGCTCGGCACCCTTGATCTTGACGGCCGTCACCGCGGCGCCCTCGATGGAGCCCAGCAGGATGCGGCGGAGGCTGTTGCCGATGGTGGTGCCGAAGCCACGCTCGAAGGGCTCGACCGTGAAGCGGCCGAAGTCGGGCGCCTTGGTCTTGGCATCGGCGACAACACGAGTGGGGAGTTCCAGGCCACGCCAGCGAACGCGCATGGTGTTTACCTCGATCGCCAGCGGAGGCCCTTGGATGAGCGATCGCCCGGCTCACGAATCCACCCGGCGCCGCTGGCGAATGGCCGGATGCTTCTTCTTTCCGGGCGACGATGCACGAACCGGCCGCGGCTGGATCCTCGGGATCGGCCGCGGCGAGTGACCGAATCGGTAGCTAGACGCGCCGCTTCTTGCGGGGTCGGCAGCCGTTGTGGGGCACGGGCGTGTGGTCCTCGACGGCCGTCACGCGGATGCCGGTGGAGACGACGCCGTTGACCGCGGCCTCGCGGCCGCCGCCGGTGCCGCGGATGCGGACCTCGGCCTCGCTCATGCCCATCTTGCGGACCTTGTGGCCCACGCTCTCGCCGGCGCGGGTGGCGGCGAAGGGCGTGGCCTTGCGGGCGCCCTTGAAGCCGATGGTGCCCGCGCTATCCCACGCCAGCGTCTCGCCGTTGGCGTCGGTGATGGTGATCATCGTGTTGTTGCTGGTCGCCTTGACGTGGATGATGCCACGCACGACGTTCCTGCGGACCTTCTTGGTCTTCTTCGCCACGGATGCCCTCCAAGGCACACGCCGACGCGATCACCGCGGCGGCACGAACTCGATCAGCCCTTGACGCCCTTCTTGCCGGCCACGGTCTTCTTGCGGCCCTTCCGCGTGCGGGCGTTGCAGCGGGTGCGCTGGCCGTGGGCGGGCAGGCCCCGGCGGTGCCGCTCGCCGCGGTAGCAGCGGATGTCCTTCATCCGCTGGATGTTCTCGCCGACCTGGCGACGCAGCGCACCCTCGACGCGGTAGCCGTTGTCGATGATCGCGCCGATCTGGGCGACCTCCTGCTCGGTCAGGTCGTTGGCCTTGCGGCTCGGCTCGATCTGGGCCTCGGCCAGGATGTCGGCCGCGAACTTCGGGCCAATACCGTGCACGTACTGCAACGCGTAGTAGATCTTCTTGCGATCCGGGATGTCGACACCTGCGATACGCGGCACGCGATGCTCCTCGTTCAGACCGAGTTCAGACCGATCGGCCCTCGGGCCGGGCCCTCAGCCCTGGCGCTGCTTGAAGCGGGGGTTCTTCTTGTTGATGATGTACACCCGGCCACGCCGACGAACGACCTGGCAGTCCTTCGATCGCCGCTTGACGCTCGCCTTGACCTTCATCGCACACCACCCCTGGAACCGAGCGCTCCGACATACCTGCCGCAGACGACGACCCGTCGGCTGCGAAAGAGATTCTACCCCAGACCCGACGCCGAGTCACCATCAGAGCCCCCCAGAACCCGCACGCGGCCCACCCCGACGGCCACCATCCGCTCGCGGACGGCGGCCGGATGCCCGTCGGCCGTCCGGAGCGCCCACCCATCACCGGCCTCCACGATCTCCCCCGAGCCGGTGGTGACGGCCGGCTCCAGCGTCAGGACCATCCCGGGCCGCAGCGCAATCGGCGGATCGGCGTCCCCGGGCGTCAGCGGCAGCACGGGCAGTTCGTGGCAGGCCCGGCCGATGCCGTGGCCCGCCAGCCCCCGCACCAGCCGGACGCCCGAGGACTCCGCGGCGTCCGCCATCGCCCGGGCCACCTCGGCCCAGTCCCGGCCCGGCGCCATCGCTGCGAGGCCGGCCTCCCACACGCCATCCAGGGCCTCGAGCAGCGGATGTCCGACACCACCAACGACGACGGTGTCGGCCACGTCCGCGCACCAGCCCCCGACGGAGAGCATGAGGTCGACCGACACGAGCTGGCCGCGTCGGAGGCTTCGTCGATGGGACCGGGCGTGGGCGACTGCGTCATCGACGCTGATCGCGCAGGGCTCGCCGAAGACCTCGCCCTTGCGATTGGATATGCCCATCATCGGGGTCCGCTCGTGGGCGAGACGCGTGTTCTTGGCGCAGGCCTCCGCGATGGATGCGGGCGTCGTTCCGGGCCTGCACAGCTCGAGCAATGCCGACAGCCCCGATCGTGCGCGGCGGGCGACGCGATCGAGGCACTCGATGTCCTCCGGCGAATAGAGCTGCGGGCCGCGCAGCCGGGATCCCCGGGCCGGGCTCACCTCGGTCCGCGGAGCCTCGGGCCCTTGCCGGCGCCGTCCTCGCCGCCCAGGAACCCCGCGTAGTTGCGCATGAGCAGGTTGGCCTCGATCCGCTGGACGAAATCCAGGATGACGGCGACCACGATCAGCAGGCCGGTGCCGCCCAGGAACTGCGTCACGAAGAAGGGGATGCCCATGGCGTTGCTGACCAGCATCGGCAGCACGGCGATGACCGCCAGGAACGCGCCGCCGACGTAGGTCAGCCGCTCCATCACGGTCTCGAGGTATTCGGCCGTTCGCGGACCGGGACGCAGGCCCGGGATGAACGAGCCGTTGTCGCGCATCTGCTTGCTGATTTCCTCTGGATTGAACTGCACGGTGATCCAGAAGTAGCTGAAGAAGTAGGTCATGACCACGAAGACCATGACGTAGGGGAACTGGCCGTACTGGAAGGCCGAGCTGAACCAGTTGGCGATGCCGTGGAAGATGCCGCCCGTCTCGCGGGTGGCGTCGCTGAAGCCCTGGAAGATGACCGACGGGAAGATCATCAGCGAGCTGGCGAAGATGATGGGCATCACGCCGCCATGGTTGACCCTGAGCGGGAGGTAGCTCCGCTGGCCGCCGAAGGTGCGTCGGCCGCGGGTGTGCTTGGCCTGCTGGATGGGGATCCGCCGCTGGGCCACGGTCATGAGCACCGAGCCCGCCACGACGACGACGAACCCGCCCAGCAGCAGGATGATGCTCAGCCAGTTGAGCTTGTCGGGCTGCGTGGGATCGAAGTTGTCGTACACCCAGACCACGGCGTTGGGCATGCCCGCGAGGATGCCGGCCATGATGATCATGGACATGCCGTTGCCGATGCCGAAGCGATCGATCTGCTCGCCCAGCCACATCAGGAAGACGGTGCCGGCGGTCAGGGCCGTGACGGCCATCGTCCACCACAGCGGGTTGGAGCGCCACTCGGCGTAGACCAGGTTGTTGCCCGGACTGGTGATGAAGTACAGCCAGCCGATGGCCTGCACGATGCACAGCCCGACGGTGGTGTACCGCGTCCACTCCTGGATCTTCTGGAAGCCCGTGGGCCCCTCGTCGCGGAGGGCCTTGAGGCGGGGGATGACCGACCCCAGCAGCTGGAAGATGATGGCCGCCGAGATGTAGGGCATGATGCCCAGTCCGAAGATGGTCGACTGCGAGAGCGATCCGCCGCTGAAGACCGACATGTAGTCGGTCAGGCGGCTGAGGGCGCCCCCGGACTCCTGCTGGGTCTCGAAGTAGGTGACCAGCTGCTGCTGGTCGACGCCGGGCAGCGGGATCCAGAAGCCGATGCGATAGACCGCGAGCATGCCCAGGGTGAAGAGCACCTTGTTGCGCAGCTCGGGGATGCGGAAGACGTTGAACAGGGCCTGGATCATCGACGCTCCGTCGCCGGCGGGGCCGCCCGCGTGCCGCCGCGGGGCCGGCGGGCTCGGCGGCCCGCTCGGTTACTTCTTGGCCTTGGCCGCCTGCCGCCTCTCGAGATTAGGCCGGCGGAGCTTCTTGGTCAGGTTCTTCGGGGTCTTGTCGTCGCTGTTGCGGTCGATGCCGCGGACGCGATCGCGGCGGGTGCCGGTCTCGGTCACAGAGCCGCCCGCGTCGGTGATCATCGCACGGGCCGGCCCACTGACGCGGCTGACGGTGACTTCGAGCTTGACCGACAGTCCACCCTCCGGGGGGTTGCCCAGGATCTTGACGTCGCGGCTGGTGTCGCGGATCAGGCCGGCCTCGATGAGCGTGTCGGGGGAAACCACGCCGCCCTTGGCGAAGGATTCGTGCTCGACGATGTCCTTGATGTTCACGATCCAGAACAGCGTCTTGAACTTGGCGTTCGTGAAGCCGAACTTGGGCATCGTGCGGAACAGGGGCATCTGGCCGCCCTCGTCCTGGTGCCGCTTGGAATAGCCACGGCGGCTGCCGGCGCCCTTCTGGCCGCGGCCGGCACGCTTGCCACCGCTGCCAGGTCCGCGGCCGATGCGCTTGCGCTTCTTGTAGCGGCCGGCCTGTGCGGTGATCTCGTGGATCATCATGGCGTCAATCCTCTGGGGCTTCCGAGTCGGGCTTCCGGGAATCGAATCTGCGGCGTGCGGGTGTCCTGGCTAATTGTCCGTCGGCGAGGCGTCGCCGCCCTCTTCGCCGTCGCCGGTCGCCTTGGGTGCCGCGTCGGGCGTGGCGATGCCGGCACCGGTCAGGGCGCGGGCCCGCTCGATCCGCTGGGCGATGGTCGACTGGCCCAGGTCGACGCCCCGCCGCTCGGCGACCTCTTCGATGGTGCGCATCTTGGCGAGCCCGTCGATGGTCGCCTTGACGACGTTGAGCTTGTTGCCCGAGCCCAGGCTCTTGGTGATGCAGTCGGCAAAGCCGGCCATCTCGAGCACGGCGCGGACGGTGGCGCCCGCGACGATGCCGGTGCCGGGCGTGGCGGGCATCAGCCGGATCTTGGAGGCCGAGTAGGTCGCCTCGATCTCGTGGGGCACGGTGGTGCCCAGACGCTTCACGCTGACCATCTGGCGGCGGGCCTGCCGCTGGGCCTTCTCGATGGCCTGGGGCACTTCCTTGCTCTTGGCATAGCCGTAGCCGACCTTGCCTCGGCGATCTCCCACCACCACCAGCGCGCCGAAGCTGAATCGGCGGCCGCCCTTCACGGTGGCGGCGGTGCGGTAGATGTTGACCGTCGTGGACTCGATCTGTCCGGCTTCGTCGATCATCTCGGGCATGGTGCGTCCTTCGTGCGAATCGTGCGGCGTCGCGGTGCGGGGCCGGGTGCGGGGGGCATCAGAACTTCAGGCCGCCCTCTCGTGCGGCGTCGGCCAGCGCCTGCACGCGGCCGTGGTAGCGGAAGCCCCCACGATCGAAGACCACCTTCTCGACGCCCTTGGCCTTGGCCCGCTCGGCGATGAGCGAGCCCACGGCCTTGGCGGCGTCGACGTTGCCGGTGGCCTCGGCCGAGAAGCCCTTGTCCATCGTCGAGGCGGACGCGAGCGTAACGCCCTGCAGATCGTCGACGACCTGGGCGTAGGTGTGCCGCAGCGAGCGGTACACGCACAGCCGGGGGATGTCCGCCGTGCCGGCGACGCGCTTGCGGATGCCGATGCGTCGGCGGGTCCGCCTGGTTTGCTTGGCCTTCTGCCTGTCCATCGGGTGTCCCTCGATGCTGCGGTCCCGGAGCAACGCCCGGGCCGACCGGAGCCGGCGATCAGCCGGCGGCGGTCTTGCCCTCCTTGCGGATGATCTGCTCGTCGCGGTACTTGATGCCCTTGCCGTTGTACGGCTCGGGCTTGCGGACCGCGCGGACCTCGGCGGCGAACTGGCCGACGGCCTGCTTGTCGTAGCCCGTGACCGTGATCGCCTGCTTCTCGACGTTGACCTCGACGCCCTGGGGGATCGTCTTGAAGACCGGGTTGGCGAAGCCGACGACGAGCTTCAGGCGGTTGCCCTCCACCGCGGCGGTGTAGCCCACGCCCTGGACGTCGAGGATCTTCTGGTAGCCCTTGGTGACGCCGACGATGTGGTTGCTCACGATCGACCGCGTGGTGCCCCAGAGGCTCTTGGCCTCGCGCTGGCCCTCCATGCCCTCGGGCACCGAGAAGCTGAGCGTCTTGGCGCCCTCGTCCCACGCGACGCTCACCAGCGGGTGGGCCTCGTGCGTAAGGGTGCCCTTGGCCCCCTCGAGGGTGATGGTCTGGCCGCTCACCGCGACCTTGACGCCGCCGGGCACCGCGACTGGTTGCTTGCCGATGCGAGACATGGCTCTGGTCCTTCCCTTGCCTGCCCTTATTGGATGACCGCGAGGAGCTCGCCGCCGACGCGCCGCTCGCGGCACTTGCGGTCGCTCATCACGCCGTGGCTAGTGGAGACGACGGCGATGCCCATGCCCTGCAGCGGGCGAGGCAACTCGTCGACGCCGCTGTACACCCGGCGGCCGGGCTTGCTGACTCGCTCGAGCGAGGCGATCATGGGCTCGCCCGCGGACCCGTACCGCAGCTTGACGCGGATGAGGCCCTGTCGGCCGTCCTCGACGACCTCGTAGCCCTCCACGTAGCCCTCGTCCTGCAGCACCTGGGCCACGCCGCGGCAGACCTTGCTGTTGAGGCAGTCCACCCGCTTGGCGCGGTTCCGCAGGGCGTTGCGCACCCGCGTGAGCATGTCCGAGATGGGGTCGTTGACCGACATCGTGGCTCCTTACCTAACCGCTCGAACCGAAACCGCTCGCACTACCAGCTGGACTTCCGCATGCCCGGGATCTTGCCCTCGTGGGCGAGCTTCCGCAGCATGATGCGGCTGATGCGGAACTTGCGGTACACGCCGCGGGGGCGGCCGGTCAGCTCGCACCGCCTCACCTTTCGCGTCGAGAACTTCGGCTCGCGCCTGCTCTTTGCGATCTGCGCCTTGGTCGCCATCTCGATCAGCCCGCCTTCTTCTTGGGTTGCACCGGCTTGCGGAAGGGCATGCCGAGCGATTCGAGCACCACCCTGCTCTTCTCGCGGTCCGAGTTGCGGAACACGAAGTTGATGTTCATGCCGTGGGTGAAGTTCACCTCGGCCATGTTGATCTCGGGGAACACGCCCTGCTCGTTGAGGCCCACCGAGTAGTTGCCCGCGCGGTCGAAGGCCTTCTCGTTGAGCCCCCGGAAGTCCTTGATGCGGGGCGTGGCCAGGTTGACGAAGCGGTCCAGGAAGTCCCACATCCGCTCGCGGCGGAGCGTGACCATGGCCGACGTCTCCATGCCCTCGCGGACCTTGAAGTTCGACACGCTCTTCTTGGCCTTGACGACCACGGGCTTCTGACCGGTGATCTGCGTCAGCGTGTCGACCACCGTCTGCCGCACGTTGGGGGGCAGCTTGGCGCCATCGAGGAAGCGGCCCATGTTGACGTTGATGACGATGCGGTCGAGCACCGGCATCGCCATCGGGTTGGTGACGCCGCACTCCTTGGTGACCGCCGCACGGGCCTCGGTCAGGTAGCGCTGCCGCAGACGCGGCGGCTCCTTCCGGGGGGAGGCGGCCTCCTGCACCGCGGGATCGTCCTGCTTGTCTTTCTTCTTGGCCATGGCTGCTCTCGTGCGTCGTGCTGGACTTCGGAGGTGGTCCCGATTCCTCTGGTTCCCGGTTGGTTCCCGGTGCCTACAGCGTGTCCTTCGTGGCGGTCTCGCCGTCCTTGCGGCGGGCGACCACCGCGAGCGTCTCGCCCGTGCGGACCGCGACCCGCTTCTTGCGGCCCTCGCCGTCGGTCTCGAAGCGGACCCGCGTCGGCTTGCCGCCCGCCATGGGGCTGACGTTGGACAAGTGGAACGGGGCCTCCTTGGTCACCTGCCCGCCCTGCGGATTGAGCCGCGTGGGCTTGACGTTGCGGGTGCGGAGGTTCAGGCCCTTGACGTAGACGCGGTCGCGGGCGACATCGACCCGCATGACCTCGCCGGTCTTGCCCTTGTGGTCGCCGGCGGTGACCACGACCTGGTCCCCCTTGCGGACGTGCCTAGGCATCACACCACCTCCGGAGCGAGCGAAACGATCTTCATGTAGTTCTTCTCGCGCAGCTCGCGGGCGACGGGCCCGAAGATGCGGGTGCCCCGCGGGTTGCCCTCGGGGTTGATCAGCACCACCGCGTTGCTGTCGAACTTGACGTACGAGCCGTCGGCCCGGCGGGTGTTCTTCTTCGTGCGGACGACGACGGCCTTGGACATGTCGCCCGGCTTGACGTCCGCGCCCGGCAGCGCCTTCTTGACCGACACCAGCACGCGATCGCCCACGCCCGCCGCGGGGCGGGTGTTGTGGCCGCTGGCGCTCGTCCGGCCGTAGACGCGGATGACGTAGGCGATCTTCGCGCCCGAGTTATCCGCCACCTCGCATCGTGATTCCTGCTGAAGCATTGCTGCGCTCCGGATCCTTTCGTGCGGCCCGGGGTGGTGCCCCGGATCCGCGGGGCGGTCAGTCCGCCGGCTGCTGCCGCACGACGCGGGACAGGCGCCACGACTTGGTCTTGCTCATGGGCCGGCACGGCACGACCTCCACGCGGTCGCCCACGCGGGCGGCGTTGTCCTCGTCGTGGGCGTGCAGCACCGTGCGGCGGCGGACGTACTTGCCGTACTTGGGGTGCCTCGCCACGTAGCTGACGACGACCTTGATGGTCTTGTCGCGGGCGGCCGAGGTGACCTCCCCGACGCGGGCGCCCTTGGCCTTGTCCCCGGCCGTCGCGGTGTTGGTGGTGTGCTCGCTCATGCGTGGATGTTCTCGTGTGCCACGGTGTGCTCCGATGCGTCCCGTACCCGGTTGCGTGCTCGCTCCAGAACCGTCCCGAATTCCGCTAGCCGGCATTGGCCGCCTGCAGCCTCGAGCTGCGCTCGGTCAGCAGGCGGGCGATGTCCTTGCGGACCTTGCCGAACTCGCTGTTGTCCTCCACCTTCTCGGTGGTCGCCTGGACGCGGAGGGTGAACAGCCGCTTGCGCAGGCGGACCAATTCGGCCTGGATCTCGCTGTTCTCCAGCTTGCGGACGTCTTCGCCGGTCATCGCACAATCTCCGAATCCTGGGCCACCCGCATCGGGGCGCCCCCGCCACCGGTCCACCCGTTCAACCCACCGTCGTCCGCCGCTTCACGAAGCGGCACTTGACCGGCATCTTCATGGCCATGCGGCGCATGGCCTCGCGTGCCTGCTCCTCGGGCACGCCGGCCAGCTCGTAGAGCATGGTGCCGGGGCGGACCCGCGCGGCCCAGTAGTCCACGTCGGCCTTGCCCTTGCCCATCCGCTGCTCGAGGGGCTTCTTGCTCACCGGCTTGTCGGGGAACACGCGGATGTACAGCTTGCCCTCGCGCTTGAGCACCCGCTGGGCGGCGATGCGGCCGGCCTCGATCACGTTGCTCTTCAGCCAGCAGCCCTCCATCGCCTGCAGGCCGAAGTCGCCGAAGGCCACGTAGTTGCCCCGCGTCGCCTTGCGGTCGCGGACGCGGCGGAACTCCTTGCGGAACTTGACGCGCTTTGGGATCTTGTATGGCGGCATAGCGGTCCCGTGCCCTTCCTACCTGCGGCCCCGGCTGCGGACGCGGGCGCCCGCGGCACGCGAGGTCTCTTCTTCGTTCTGCTGCTGGTACTCGCCCTTGTAGATCCACACCTTGACGCCGATGCGGCCCGCGGCGGTGCGGGCCTCCTCGAAGCCGTAGTCCACGTTGGCCTGCAGCGTCGACAGCGGCAGCGAGCCCAGACGCACGTCGAGGCGGCGGCTCATCTCGGCCCCGCCCAGGCGTCCCGAGATCTGGATCTTCACGCCCTTGGCGCCGTTCTGCATCACGCCCTCGGCCCGCATCTTCACGACGCGGCGGAAGCTGGAGCGGCGGCTGAGCTGCTCGGCGATGTTGGCCGCCACCAGCTGGGCGCTCAGGTCGGGGTTCTTGATCTCCAGGATCTTGATCTGGACCTTGCGGCCCGTCATCAGCTGGAGCTCCTCGGTCATCCGCTCGACCTCGGCGCCCTTCGGCCCGATCACCACGCCCGGACGGGCCGTGCGCACCAGCACGACCAGCTCCTCGCGGGTCCGCTCGATCTCCACGGCGGCCACCGCGGCGTGCGGCCGGCCCGGGTTGCGGTTCAGCCGCTTGTCGAGGTACTCACGGATCTTCTGGTCCTCGACCAGAAGCTCGCCGTAGATCGCCTTGGGGGCGTACCAGCGGCTGCGGTGGGCCTCGGTCACGCCCAGGCGGAATCCGAATGGGTGGATCTTCTGGCCCATTAGGCACGCTCCTCGACGCCCACGGTGATGTGGCTGGTCTGCTTGATGATGGGGTGCGCCCGGCCGCGGTCCTTCGGACGGAACCGCTTGATCTGGGCGCCCTCGTCGACCCGGCTCTCGGAGACGAACAGCTCGGTCACGTCGGCGTCGGCCTGCTCGGCGTCGGCGATGGCGGCGTTGAGCGCCTTGGACAGATTCTCCGACGCCCGCTTCTGGCTGAAGTGCAGCAGGTTGAGCGCCTCGTCCACGGTCTTGCCGCGGATCAGGTCGGCCACGAGCCGCGCCTTCTGGGTGCTGCCGCGGTGCCCGCGGACCTTGCTGACGAAGCGGGCGATGTCGCGGGGCTCGGCGTTGACCGCGCGAGCCAGCGCCCGGATGTGGGCGGCCTTGCACGTGGGCTTGGGCCGGCCCGCCAGCCAGTTGCGGACGGCCGAGTCGGCCTTGTCGCCCGCCAGTCCGAGCGGACGGACGGCCTCGGCGAGGGTCTCGACGGTCGCGCCGGCCTCATCGGCCAGGGCTTTCAGTCTGTCGTGCCGAAGTCTCACGGGTCACTCCTGATCGCGGATCGGGGCTCGTCGCACGGTGTGCTGCGTCGCCGCGGGCTACCTCTTGCCCGACTTGATGCCTTCCTTCTTGTTCGTGTGCCCGCGGAAGGTGCGGGTGATCGAGAACTCGCCGAGCTTGTGGCCCACCATGTCCTCGGTGACGAACACCTCGTTGAAGACGCGGCCGTTGTGCACCTGGAAGGTGTGGCCCACGAACTCGGGAACGATGGTGCAGCGACGGGCCCAGGTCTTGATGGGCTCGCGCTCGCCCGCCTCTTCCTGCTTCATGATCTTCTTGAAGAGCTTCTCGTCGACGTACGGGCCCTTCCAGCTGCTGCGACTCATGACGTGCGCTCCCTGGCGTGCATCTGCGTTCCCATCGACGGCCTACTTCGACAGCTGCCCGTACCGCTTGCTCTTGCGGCGGCGGATGATCAGCTGCGTGCTGTGCTGCTTCTTGTTGCGGGTGCCGCCGCCCTTGGCGTCCACGCCCGTCGGGCTCACCGGCGTGCGGTTGCCCTTGCTGCGGCCCTCGCCGCCGCCCAGCGGGTGGGCGTGGTGGCTCTTGGCGACGCCGCGGGTGATGGGCCGGCGGCCCAGGTGCCGCGTCAGGCCGGCCTTGCCCAGCCGCCGCTGCTGGTGGTCCGAATTGCCCACCACGCCGATCACGGCGCGGCACTCGATGGGCACGCGGCGGATCTCGCCCGAGGGCAGCACCAGCGTGGCGTAGCGGCCCTCACGGTTGGTCAGCCGCGCCGACGAACCCGCCGAGCGGCACATCTGGCCGCCCTTGCCGGGCCGCAGCTCGACGCAGTGGACCTCGAGGCCCGTGGGGATGAACTTCAGCGGCATGCAGTTGCCGACGTTGGGCTCGATTGCCTCGTCGCTCGACGAGAGCACCGGCATGCCCGTCTTGAGCCCCTTGGGTGCGATGACGTAGCGCCGCACGCCGTCGGTGTACTCCACCAGGGCGATGTGGCTCGAGCGGTTGGGGTCGTACTCGATGCCGATGACCGTGCCCGCGATGCCGTCGCGATCGCCGCGGCGGAAATCGATCTTGCGATACATCCGCTTGGCGCCACCACCGCGGCCGCGGACGGTGATCTTGCCCGAGTGGTTGCGGCCGCCGGTCTTGGTCAGCGGGGCCAGCAGCGACTTCTCGGGCTTCTTCTTGTCGACCTCGACGTGCAGGTTCACCGACGCGTTGCGGCGCCCGGGCGTGGTCGGCTTGTAGACTCGGATGGCCATGTGCGCGCTCTCCCCTGGGCCCTAGAACAGGTCGATGGTCTGGCCCTCGTTCAGCCGAACGATGGCCTTCTTGGTCGCCGCTTCCTGCACGTAGCCGTACCGCAGGCGACGCACCTTGCCCTTGCGGACCTGGGTGTTGATGCCGGTGACCTTCACGCCGTAGAGTGACTCGACGGCGTGCTTGACGTCGGTCTTGGTGGCCCGCCGATCGACGAGGAACGTATAGCGATTGTCGTCGGCCATCGTCTGGGTGCTGGCCTCGGTGATGATGGGCTTCTTGATGACCTGGCTGGGATGCATCAGGCGGCCCCCCCATCGCGTCCATCAACCGAAGACCCCGCGTCGCCATCCTGCTGGCGGCCGCGGGGCTCGATCTTGGCATCTTTTCCGGTCTGGGTGTGCGGGCCGGCGAGGTAGGCCTCGAGCTCGGCACGCTCGACGATCACGTAGCGGTGGTTGAGCAGGTTCCACGCCGTCAGCTGGTCGCTGCGGCACAGCGTGACGTCGTCGATGTTGCGGGCGCTGAGCCTGCAGTCGATCGAGCCCTCGGGCAGCGCCAGCAGCACCGTGCGATCGATGCCGAGAGCCTGGAGCATCGCGACCATGCCCTTGGTGGACGGGGCGTCCTGCTGGATCTTGTCGATGATCTTCAGCTCGCCGTCGACCAGCTTGGCCAGCAACGCGTTGAGGTTGGCCTTGCGGCGCATCTTCTTGGGCATCGCCTGGCGGAAGCCCTCGCGGCCGCGGCTCTTCTCGTGGGCGTGGCCGCCGCTGCGGAACTGCGGCGCCTTGCGGTTGCCGTGGCGGGCCCGGCCCGTGCCCTTCTGCTTGTAGATCTTGCGGGTCGAGCCCTTGATCTCGCCGCGGCCCCGCGTCCGGGCCGAACCCTGGCGGAGGTTGGCGTGGTAGAGCACGTACGCCTGCTTGATGAGCTGCGGGTTGACCTTCCCGCCCAGCACGGCCTCATCGATCGGCATGGAGCCGACCTCGTCGCCCTGCATGTTGTAGACCGGCACATCCATCGTGCTCGCTCCCGACGCCTCTCGAGGCCACCGTCGTGGTGACCATCCTCGCCGCACCGGTCCGCCCCTGTCGGGCCGCCCCTCGGTTGCCCGGGGGTCGGCCCCGCCGACACCTCGAAGAGGCCGGCGGGGGTGAACTCGGATCAGACTCGGCCGTCCGTCCTCGGGGCCCGCGGTTGCGACCGCGAGCCCCGCGTTGCTTGTCCTCGCCCGGCGGTATCGCTCGTGCGACCGACCGGGCCGGGCCGCCGGCTTACGCCGCCGACGGTCCGACGAATCCTCGAATCACGCTCATCCGGCCGCCTCGGCCTGGGCCTTGGCCAGCGTCGGCCGCAGCCGCACCGATGGCCGGATGTGCACCAGCGAGCCGTTGGCCCCGGGCACCGCGCCCTTGACCAGCAGCAGGTTCCGCTCGGGCTCGGCCCGCACGACCTCCAGGTTGCGCACGGTCACCCGTTCGCTGCCCATCTGGCCGTTCATCTTCTTGCCCTTCTTGATGCGGCCGCTCTTGCCCGCGTTGTTCGCGTGGCCGCCGATGGAGCCCGGGGCGCGGTGCTTCCGCTCGACGCCGTGGCTCGCCCGCAGGCCCTTGAAGTTGTGCCGCTTCATCGTGCCGGCGAAGCCCTTGCCCTTGCTCGTGGCGGTCACGTCGATGTACTTGACCGACTGCATCCGGTCGACGCCGAGCTCCTGGCCCAGCTCGAACTCGCCGGCGGCGTCCTCGGCCACGCGATGCTCGGCGTGGAAGCGCTTGGGTCCGGTGCCGGCCTTGGCGTCGTGACCCATCATCTGGAAGGTGGCGCGACGGGGCTTGGCGTCGCCGAAGGCGATCTGCACCGCCGAGTAGCCGTCGGTCTCGGGCGTGCGGATCTGGGTGACCACGCAGGGCCCGACCTCGATGGCCGTCACCGGGATCGAGACGCCCGCCTCGGTGTAGACGCGGGTCATGCCGACCTTGGTGCCCATCAGGCCGACGTCGCTGCTGGCTTTACCGGGGAGTGGCATGATCCGCGACTTCCTTACGCTTGGCCCTTGCGGCGCCCTAGGCCTTGATCTTCACGAACACGCCGGCGGGCACGACGAGCCGGTTGAGCGCCTCGACCGTGCGGGCGTTGGGCTCGTGGATGTCGATGATCCGCTTGTGCGTGCGGATCTCGAACTGCTCGCGGCTCTTCTTGTCGATGAACGGGCCGCGGAGCACCGTGTACCGCTCGATGCGGGTCGGCAGCGGCACCGGGCCCGCGACACGAGCGTTGGTCCGCTTGGCGTGATCCACGATCTCGCGCGCCGACGCGTCGAGCGCGATGTGGTCGTACGCCTCCATCCGAATACGAATGCGACCGCCTTGCATGAGCCGGCCAACCTCCTGCCAGACCTGTGCCGGAGACCCGGGGGATACGACCCCGGGGCGTCCATCACGCTGCCCATCACGCCAGGGGCCGAAGCCCCGCCACCGGCGCGGAGGGAAGGATAGTTGCCAACCTCCCCCGGTCAACCGCGTACAACTCCAGAATATCGCAATCGGGCGGGCAGCCGGTCCGTCGCGCTACGGTCCGCAGCCGCCCGCACGCCCGCCGCCGCAGAAAGGACGCTCGACGATGCGCGCACGGATCCCGCGATGGAGCCCGCTGATCGCCTGGCTGCCGCTGGCCGTCCTCAGCGCCGCGACGGATGCGGGGGCGGCCGCCCAGGACGCGGCCGACGGCCCCAGCAGCGTCGTCATGGGCAACACGCCGCTGGTGCTTCCAGAGGTGGGCCTCCAGGCCGACATCCCCGCCGACGCCACCTCCTTCCGGGCCGACCGAGGCAACATCCCCACCATCGAGGTCTCGCCCTTCGACGGCCGCTGGATCCTGATCGTGCAGGCGCCGCCCCGGCGGGTGGACATGCCCGCGCGAGCGGGCCCGTCGCCCGACGGTCGCACCTTCGTGGACGACCTGACCGAGAGCATCCTCGAGACGCTGCTGGCCGGCTACCGAGTGGACGGCGACGACGGCCGCGAAACCAACGCCGCCCGCGTGCTGCTCCGCGAGACGGGGCTGCTCGTCGGCGGGCGGCCGGCGTCGCGGTTCTACGTGTCCTTCCCCGAGGGGGCCGACGCCCGCGAGCGCATCCGCATGTACACCCTCATCGACGCCGGCGCGGGCCAGATGGTCAGCTTCGACCTGACCTGCGAACCCGAGGACCAGCGGGAGGCGCGGCTGGCCTACCTCGCCTCGCTGGGCACCGCGCGGTTCACTGCGAACGCGACCGTCGCCGCCGAGCGCGCCCTGGCCATCGAGGCGGGCATGACGCTGCTGGGCAACCTCGGGCAGGTCGACTACGCCCGGGCGCTCGAGGCCGTCAATGGCCGCTGGGATCGGCTGTACACCCCGGCGTCCACGGGCCTGGACACAGACGCCACGGAGCGGGGCTACCGCCGCATCCGTGCCTGGGAGGGCTTCCGCGGCGAGATCAACCCAGAAACCGACCGCGAGAGCTGGAACGCCGACGAGCAGCGGCCCGGGTTCCTGGTGCAGCTCGACGGCCGGCTGATCGATCCGCCCGGCGCCGGCGGCGTGCGGACCATCGTCGACACGCGGTCTACCTGCTTCCTGTCGTACGACCGCACCGAGGAGGCGTGGATCACCTCGACGGCCATCACCGCCGGCGAGCGCCGCGTGGTGACCACCGAGTACGGGTCGCGGCAGGGCGACGACATGAACATCGCCCGCCGCGGCGCGATCTCCAACACGCTCAAGCCCGCGGTGCCACCCCGCGGCTACCTGTCGCAGGTCGAGCTGTACCTGCTGCCCCAGCTGCTGGTCGGCGTGGGCGCGCCCGCGGAGTACGGCTTCTACGCCTACGCGGGAGGTGACGACGGCATCCGCTTCCGGCGGTTTGCGCTCGACGCCGCCGATGGCGCCGCCGCCTGGCAGCTCGTCGCCGACTTCGGCTCGGCCGGCGAGGACGCGGCCGCCTCCATCACGCTCTTCGAGCGCGACGGCACGCCCCTCGGCACCGACCGACCCGACGGCACCCGCTGGCAGGCGACCACCCGCGACAAGCTGCTCGACCTCTGGCGGCGCAAGGGCCTGCCCACGGGCTCGGCCCAGACCGGTCGAGGAGGCGGCCCGTGACCGTGCAGCGGCTGGTCGATCCGGCCTCCGCCGGCGCCACCGAGGAGCACGCCGGCTGGGCGCTCCGCCCGACGCGCATCGGCGAGTACGTCGGCCAGCGCGAGACGCTCGAACGCCTGGCGATCGCCATCGAGGCCGCCCGCAGCCGCGGCGAATCGCTCGACCACGTGCTGCTGCACGGCCCGCCCGGGCTGGGCAAGACCACGCTCGCGCACGTCATCGCCGCCGAGATGGGCACCCGCGTGCACGTCACCAGCGGGCCGGCGCTCAGCCGCGGCACCGACCTCGTCGGTGCCCTTACCAAGCTGGAGGCCGGCGACATCCTGTTCATCGACGAGGTCCATCGCATGCCGGCGGCCGTCGAGGAATTCGTGTATCCAGCCATGGAAGACTTCCGCGTCGACGTCACGCTCGACGCCGGCCTCAACGCCCGCACCGTGCAGATCCGCTGCAAGCCCTTCACGCTCATCGGCGCGACCACCCGGGCCGGCCTGCTGAGCGCACCGCTGCGGTCCCGATTCGGCCTGGTGCACCACCTGCGCTTCTACGAGGAGGCCGAGCTCGCCGCCATCGTCGAGCGGTCGGCGGGGCTGCTCGACCTGGCGATCGACGCCGCCGCCATCGCCGCCATTGCGCGCCGGAGCCGGGGCACGCCCCGCATCGCCAACCGGCTGCTCCGCCGCGTGCGGGACTTCGCGGCCGTCCGCGGCGACGGCGCGGCCACGGCCACCATCGTCGACGAGGCGCTCGCCCTGGAGAGCGTGGACGACCTCGGCCTCGACGACCTCGACCGTGCCTACCTCACCACCATCGGCACGACCTACAAGGGCGGCCCCGTCGGCCTCGACGCCCTGGCCGCCACCATGAACGAGGACCCCGGCACCCTCGAGGACATGATCGAGCCCTTCCTGCTCAAGCTCGGCTTCGTCGCACGGCACCGCCGCGGACGGGAGTTGACCGAGGCCGGGGCGCGGCACGTGGGGGTGGAGGTGCGGTCCGAGGGAGAAAGCGACGTGCTCTTCTCGCCCTAGTCCATCGGCGGTCGGTACGAGAGCATCAGGTTACGGCGCCCCACCAATGACGAGGTGTATTGCGGCAGGTCCACCTGGCTGCCTCTCAGCTCCGTGGTTTCGGGGTGTTCCGAGCCCGACGATCCCGGGTTGAGCGAGATGTGGTAGTGCTTGTCGGAGTCAACATCGCCTCGGATGATCGCGATGCGGCCGGACACGGACACCAACGTCCAGCTCGAAGTCACGTCGGTGGCCGCCCTCTTCGAAGCAGGGGGAACCGCTGCAGTTGTGCGCGCCGGGGAGCTCATCGACGCGATATGGAATGCCCGTTCCCCCGACGAGTTGGACCTGGCCGTAGTGGACGAGGTCGATCTCGCGGTCAGTGGTCGCCGTGATGACCGGGTAGCCGCCGCCCGCCGTGTACGCGGGATCGCAGTCCTGGAAGTGCAGCCCGTGCGGCGCGAGGGTCACGGCTCCACCACCGAGACCCGTCTGCGTGTACGCCCCCTTCGGCGAGAGCGCGACCGAGTCGACGGTGACGCCGCCGTTCCACGCCGGCGTCTGGGCGGACAGCCACCCGATGATCACCTGTCCCTCGAGGCCATCGGCCTCGTCGAGGGTGATATCGCCATCCATCGTGCGGCCGATGGCGAGGCTCGTATCGCCGTTGACTTCGTCGCGGATCGTGATGTCGCCCAGCAGATCGCCCCAGATCGCCATGGCGAGGCCAAAGGGTGATCCGCTCGGCTGGTCGAAGCGGTCGCAGACCAGCGTGCCGTCGAAGACGCCGTCGGGCACGTTTGCCGATGGATTAGTCCCTCGAACGTTGAAGACCGTGATGTCGCCGGCGACATCGATGTTGGCGTAGATGCTTTCTGCCTGAATCGCAGCATCGCCAGCAGTGACATCAATATCAACCAAGGCACCCGATGCGCCGATATCGCCGTCCACTACGTTGAGAATGCCGATGCTGCGAGCAGAGACATTTCCGGTCAGACTGCCACCATTCCGGATCTCGATGGAGTTGATCGTTCCGCTCGAAGTGATGTTGTCTTCGATGACCTCTATGTCTGCGGTGATTTCGTTGCAGATAATCTGGCTAAACCGATGAGCCTCGAGTCGGCCACCCCCGCCGGCCACGCCCACTCGACCGGTGTCAGTCTCCGAAGCAATGTTAATATTGACTACGATCCTGGCAGGATCAGCGCCCATGGTTCCAGCGCCAAGAAACTCGATCTCCTCGATGCTCTGAATGAAGCCGGTGCCACCGTCTCCGTCAAACACGATCGTCCCGGTCGTCGCCCCCGCCGCAGGGCCGCGGGCAGTAATCTGGACGTTCCGGATGTCATCATCATCATCGGCGGTCACGGTCACGACGAACGACGTGCTGGTCGCTTCAAAGTCGATGTCGATGTCCCACTTGCCACCCGGGACGGGAGTGACGACCTCGATGAGCGTGCCCGCGCCCTGCGTCCGCACGACCTGCGGCTCCCCGAGGACCGGTACCACGAGCACGCACAAGATGCAGATGGCAATGCGAATCATGATGACCTCCTTCGCCTTCTTTGACTTAATCCAAGCATGCCGACTCCAATGATGATGCCGGCTCCGGGTGCCGGGACCACCGATGCAACTCGAAACCCATCCACGGCTCCCAGATCGGGAAGCCCTCAGGATCGAACCGAGTCACCGTGAGGCCCGGGCCGATCCAGCCGCCCGCCGTCGCCGCCCCGGGCGTGCGGATGTACGCGTTCACGAACTCGGCGAACTGGATCTTGGTGACCTCCGTCCGCGTGATGCGGAACTCGTAGTCCACGGCACCGAGCGGTGCCCCGGACCAGTCGGGCGCCTCCGCGGGCGTCGCCGCACGGTTGCCGGGAGCCCCAATGACCACGAAGTCGTGTCCGTAGGTCGGCAGCGTCTGTCCGCTGGCGGCCATCCCGAAGAGGAGCACGACGATACCGGCGATGCATCTGGGCATCGATCCCTCCCGCTGAACGCACGCGATCTGGTTGAGAAATAACATATCAGATTCGTCGGCAAGTGCCGCGCGAAATCTGGGAAGTTGCATTATCTGCAGAAACGCTGCCGCGGAATGCGGCGGCCACCGAGCGGCGTCTCGCCTACCGCTTGCCCGCCGGCTCCATCGCCTTCTTCGCCTCGTCGCTGAGGTAGAGGATGGCGCCGCTCTGGGGGTCGGTGGTCACGCGGCCGTGGCTCAGCAGCGCGGCCACCGTCTCAACGGGCACGGCCAGCATGCTGGTGCCGCAGACGAACTCGTGCCGCTTGACGTCGACGACCTCGACGGGCGCCATCGCCTCGTCGCCCAGCTGCGAGCGGATGCGGACGTAGTGGCTCAGCGTGTGCTCGGGCACCTCGGCGATCAGCTCGTCGCGCTCCTTCTTGAGCTCGTCCAGGCGATCCTTGATCTCGGCGGCCCGCTCGTCGCGCTGCGTGGTCGCGACGCCGCGGACGCCCTGCCGCTCGGCCTTGGCCTTGTCGATCTCGTCGACCTCGGCGGTCAGCGACTCGACCCGGGCGATCAGTTCGATGGCGACCGACTCGTGCTCGTCCTTCTGGGTCTTGAAGGTCGAGATCTCGGCGAGGTAGGCCTGGTACTCCTTGTTGGAGTTGGCCGTGTTCATCTTCTCGCGGAGGTCGGTGATCTTCTCGTCGAGAGCCTTGGCCTCGCCCTCGGCATTGGCAGCGCTGGCCTTGGCCTTGCGCAGCTCGGCATCGAGCGTGGAGTGGCGATCGGCCAGCTCACCGAGCTGGCGTTCCTGTTCTGCGAGGAATCTTTCTGCGGCCCTGAGCCTGCTCTGCAAGCCCTCGATGCTGTTGTCAACTCGGAAGACGCGAAGTAGCCGTTCGGTTTCGCTCATCGTCATGGACGCCGCACTCCCGCAGAGAGTGTAGCGGGTCTCGGGCGCGTGGACATCCCCGAACGCTCCGCGAGTTCGCTATCCCGGCAGCGATAACAACCAATAGGCCACCGGCGCGACGAAGATGGGCGAGTCCAGCATGTCCAGCACGCCGCCGAAGCCCGGCAGCGCGCGGCCGGCGTCCTTCACGCCCGCGTCCCTCTTGAGCATGCTGGCGGCGAGGTCGCCCAGCTGGCCCAGGCCGCCGAGCATCGCCCCCACCGCCGCCCCCGCGATGGCCCAGGCGGCCGGCCCATCCACGACGCCCGCACTGCGATCGCCCAGCACGAGCACCGCCCCAACGCCCCCGACGACGGCCGACCCGACCAGCCCGCCCGCGAGGCCCTCCCGCGTCTTGCCGGGGCTCAGCCAGCCGATCAAGGGCGTGCGGCCCACCAACCGGCCCGTGAAATAGGCGAAGATGTCGCACGACTTGACCACCGCCAGCACGAGCACCAGCACCCATATCGAGTGCTCCAGGCGGATGCGGAGCAGGAAGCCGAACAGCAGCCCGGCGTATGCGAATGCGAACAGCGAGGCGCCGACCGCCACGAGCACGCCCGAGCTGCGACGCCGCAGCCCGTGCAGAACCACGGGACCGACGGCCATCACGCCCGCGAGCGTCGAGACGACTGGGTCGGTCGCCACGGGGGTCGACGCCATCACGCCGGCGGCGGCGGACACGCTCAGCAGGCCGCTCGAGATGTCCGCACCCTTGGCCCGGAAGAGCAGCGCCAGCTCCCGGGCCGCGAGCGCCGCCAGCGCCACCATCACGGGTAGCACGAACACGCCCGCGGGCAGCGTGACCCCCGCGACGCGCTCGCCCTCGAGCCCCTCCTCGGCCAGCACCACCGCCGCGACGAGGAGCACGAGCACAAACCCGAACAGAAGACGCTTCTGCATAGCGGCGAGTGTAGAGAGCCGGATGGACGTGGCTACCGACCCGCGTCGCCGTCGGCGGCCGAGAGCTGCGCGTCGGTAAGCCCGTACCGGCGTGTTCGGCCGGCGTAGTCGCGGATGGCGGCATCGAAACGGTCGGCGTCGAATTCGGGCCAGGGGGCCTCGCAGACGTGGATCTCGGCGTAGCTGATCTGCCACAGCAGGTAGTTGCTCACCCGCATCTCGCCGGCGGTACGGATGAGCAAATCCGGGTCGGGCATGCCCGCGGTGTACAGGTTGTCCGCGACCGTCGCTTCGTCGATGGCGTCGGGATCGAGCTGGCCAGACGCAACCCGGGCCGCGATCGCCCGGGCGGCGTCGGCGATCTCGGCGCGGCCGCCGTAGTTGATCGCCAGGTTGAGCTGCCCCCGTGTGCCGCCGGCGGTCGTCCGCTCGACGCGCTCGATGGCCTCGACGACGTCGGTGGGCAGGCCCGCGCGGCGGCCGATGACCCGCAGCCGCACGCCCTCGTCGGCCAGCCGCCGCTCCTCGCCGTCGAGGTAGGCCACGCACAGCAGCATCAGCTGGCGGATCTCTTCGCTCGGCCGCTTCCAGTTCTCGCTCGAGAACGAGAACAGGGTCAGGTGCTCGATGCCCAGGTCGCCGGCCCGGGTCACGATCTCACGGACGCGGACGGCCCCCTCACGGTGGCCCCAGATGCGGGGCAGGCCCCGCGCCTGGGCCCAGCGGCCGTTGCCGTCCATGATGATCGCGACGTGCCGGGGGACGCGATCGGCATCGAGCCCGAGGGTGCTCAGCACCGCGGGATCCGCGCCGCCGCCCGCTCCCGCATCGTGTGGTGCCGCTCGATCGCCCATGCATCCCCCGCCAGGTCGTGCTCGGTCGACGCGACCGCGCATCGCTCGTCTCTCGCGCACCTAGCCGGCGGCGATCGTCTGCTCGCGATCCGGCCCGACGCCCACGAAGCCCACCGGCACCCTGGCGTGCTCGGCGATGCGGCCGAGCAGCCGGCGGGCGGCCGCGGGCAATTCGTCCATGCTTCGGCAGCCGCCGATGTCGGGTTCGAATCCGGGCAGCGTTTCGTACACCGGGGTGGCGCCGGCCAGGTCCACCGCGTCGGGCAGGAAGCGGTCGGTGCGGGTGCCGTCGGGCAGCTCGTAGGCGGTGCAGACGCGCACCTCGTCGAGGCCTGCGAGCACATCGAGCATCGTGACGGCCAGCATCGTCGCGCCGTTGATCATGGCCGAATACCGCAGTGCGACGAGGTCCAGCCAGCCGATGCGCCGGGGCCGTCCGGTGGTTGTGCCGTACTCGCCGCCCCGCTCGCGGATCTCGTGGGCGAGATCGCCGTCGATCTCGGTGGGCATCGGGCCCAGGCCGACGCGGGTGGTGTAGACCTTCATGACGCCGACCACCGATGCCAACCGGGTGCCCGGCACGCCGCTGCCCGCCGGGATGCCCAGGGCCGAGCAGTTGGACGAGGTGACGTACGGGAACGTGCCGTGGTCGATGTCGAGGAGCGTGGCGTTGCCGCCCTCGAAGAGCACGCGTTCGCCCGAGCTCAGCAGGTCGTGCAGCAGATAGGTCGTATCGGCGACGACGGGCCGCAGCCGCGCGCCCAGCGGCTCGAGGTCCGCCAGCAGGCCGTCCACGCCCGACGCCGCGGCGAACGAATCGTGCAGGCCGAGCGCGAGCTGCACCCGGTCCCGCAGTACATCGCCGCCCCGCACCAGGTCACCCACGCGGACGGCGGCCATGCGGATCGCCTTCTCGGCGTAGGTCGGCCCGATGCCCCGCTTGGTGGTGCCGATGGCGGTCGTGGTGCCTCTCGGAGTGCCATCGAGCGCGGACTCGAGCCGCTCGTCGAGCGCCCGGTGGTACGGCATGACGACGTGCGCCCGCGACGACACCACCAGCCCCGAGACGTCCACGCCCTTGGACTCCAAGCCCTCGAGCTCGGCGACGAGCCCGGCCGGATCAACCACGACGCCGTTGGCGATGACCGCCCGCGTGCCCGGGCGCAGGATGCCCGACGGGATCAGGTGCAGCGCAAAGGTGCGCCCATCGGCAACGATGGTGTGGCCGGCATTGGCGCCGCCGTTGTATCGCACGACCGCGGCGAATCCCGGCGCCAGCAGGTCGACGAACTTGCCCTTGCCCTCGTCGCCCCACTGGAGGCCGACGACGGCCGCGGCCGAGCCTCGCGGGCACGACCGCGGGTCGATCGGGGACGCACCCGACTCGTGCGCCGGGGTCACGCGGACTCCCGCCGCGGCGCGATGCCGCCCAACGCCCTCAAGTGCGAGCCCGGCGCGGCCGATCTCCGCGGTGTTGGGAGCGGATCGAAACGCCCATGGCCGATAACGAACACATCCGGATCATGTGTCCGAGCCTCACCTGCCGCAAGGTGCTGTCGGTGCCCACTTCGGCCCGCGGCAAGACCATCCGGTGCCGATCGTGCGGCTCGGTCATCCGCGTGCCCGAGAAGAAGGCGCCGCCCAAGAAGTCGGCGTAGCCCAGACTCCCGCGGCCCGGCGGGCTCAATCGTCGTCGTCAAAGTCGAAGTCTGAGAAGAGGTCATCGTCGTCGGCCGCCTGGGAGCCGCCGCCGATCTGCTGGGGCGACTGGCCCGCGGCGACGGCCGTCCCCGCCCGCTCCCACGCGTCCTGGGCATCGATCGACGCCGGATTGCCGTCCACCCGCACCACGAACACCGCCGGCCCGATCTTCACGACGTCGCCCGCCCCGAGTTCGGACTCCTCGACCTGCTGGCCGTTGACGAAGGTGCCGTTGCTCGAGCCCAGATCCATGATCGCCAGACCGCCGCCGCTGGGCTCCACCCGGCAGTGCTCGCGGGAGACCTCGGCCACGGGGATGCGGAAGTCGCAGTCCTCTTCTCGGCCGATGATCCGGGGGCGGGACACCTTGAAGGGGCGTTGCTCGCCCGACCTGGGCACCAAAACCAACTCGACGGCCACGGCGTAGCCTCCTGTGCGTGCGTTCCCGGCTCCTGGACCAGCCTCCGCGACTCGACCGTACTCCGATCACCGTGGCGGGGCAATGCCGGCCCGACGAGCATCCTATCGACCGATTGCGGGCCCAGCGGGGAGCGGCCGGCGCGGCGTCGCTCTACGTCCACGTGCCCTTCTGCGCGCACAAGTGCCACTACTGCGACTTCTACAGCCTCGTGGACACCCGCGACCGCCAGGACGCCTTCATCGACCGACTCATCGAGGAGTTGGGGGGTCTGCCGCCCCTCGCCGGCCCGCTGGCCACGGTGTTCGTGGGCGGCGGCACGCCCACGCTGCTGCGGCCCGACCTCTGGCGACGGCTGCTGGCGGCGATGCACGACCGCTTCGATCTGGCCAGCGCCGAATTCACGGTCGAGTGCAATCCCGAGACGGCCAGCCCCGACCTCTTCGCCGTGCTCGCCGCGGGCGGCGTTAACCGCATCAGCATCGGCGCCCAATCCTTCGACGAGCGGCACCTGCGGACCCTCGAGCGGCGGCACGATCCCGCCAACGTCGAGCGATCGATCCGGCTCGCCCGCGACGCCGGCATCGCGCGCCAGTCGGTGGACCTCATCTTCGCGATCCCGGGCCAGACCATGGACGACTGGCGGCGGGATCTCGGCCGCCTCCTCGACCTGGGCGTGACGCATGCGTCGTGCTATGCGCTGACGTACGAGCCCAACACCGCGATGACCGCGCGGCTCGGCCGGGGCGAATTCGAGTCCGCCGACGACGACCTCGAGGCCGACATGCTGCAGGCCGCCATCGACCGGCTCGGCGCCGCCGGCCTGCAGCGGTACGAGGTCAGCAACTTCGCCGCCCCGGGCCACGAGTGCAGGCACAACCTGGCGTACTGGCGGCAGGACGACTGGCTGGCCGCCGGCCCGTCCGCGTCGGGCCACCTGCGGGGATGGCGATGGAAGAACGCGCCGCGGCTGGACACCTACCTGGCCCGCCGCGGTCCGCACGGCACGCCGCCCGCCGTCGACGTCGAGCCGCCCGATGCCAATCGCGCCGCGGCCGAGCGGCTCATGACCGGGCTGCGGCTACGCGAGGGCATCGACCCTGCGTGGATCGCCACGGACCTGGACCAGCCAGCACGGGAGCGGCTCGACGCGGCCTACGACGCGCTCGTCCGCGACGACCTCGCGCAACGGGCCGGCGGCCGCGTGATGCTCAAAGATGCGGGCCTGCTACGGGCCGACGGCATCGCCGCCGACCTGATGGCCCTGCTGTGAGCCCGGCTCACCCGGCTTGGCCAGCCCCACCCGCTTGAGCGTCGCGGCGATGTCCTTGGGCAGCGGCGCCCGCACGTCGAGCTGCGCGCCCGTCTCGGGGTGCTCGAGCACCAGCCGGTGAGCGTGGAGCATCAGCCGCGACGCCGCCGAGGCGACCGCGGGGTTGGCGTACAGGTCGTCGCCCAGGATCGGGCAGCCGATGGACGCCAGGTGCACGCGGACCTGGTGCAGCCGGCCGGTGAGCGCCCGGCACTCGAGCAACGCGGCCAGGTGGTTGGCCTCCAGCAGCCGGTAGGCGGTGAACGCCGGCTTGCCACCCGAGCCGATGCGGGCGAGCTTCTTGGCCTTCTGCTCCTCGAGTATGGGCTTGCTGATAGCGCCCGTGGGCACCTTGGCCGGGGCGCGCTTGGTGATCGCCCAGTAGAACTTGGCGATCCGCCGCTCGCGGAACTGGTCGGCCATCGCGTCGTACACGCGGGGCGAGAGCGCGACGATCAGCAGCCCGCTGGTCATGCGGTCCAGGCGGTGCATGAGCCCGAAGTCCCGCGAGCGGCCCACGTTCTGCAGCTGCGGCCCGAACTCGTGGAACAGGCCGTTGAGCAGCGTGTCGGCGTCGTGCCCCTTCCCCGGGGTCGTCGCGAGCCGCGCGGGCTTCTCGACCACGAGCAGGTGCTCGTCGCGATGCGCCACGCGGTAGCGGATGCGGGGGTTGGCCTCGATGGACAGGGTGGCCACGCCGCTACGCCCCATCCGCGCAGGCGTCGTGGTCGACGTACCAGCGGGTGTGCCCGCCGAGCAACTCGGGGACGGGCGTGGCCTCCCCCCGCTCGGCTACGCCCAGCGCGCCCCGCACGCCGGAACCGATCGCCAGCACCCCCAGGAAGCGGCTGCCCGACAGCATCCGCGGCGTCATCGTGACCGCGGCGTCGGGGAGCCGCACCACGAGGTGGTCGTCGGCGTCGGCGTGCGGCGGCTGGAGACGGCCCGCGATGCCCGACGGATCCAGCGCGAGCAGCGCCATGTCGAGCCGGTCGTGCCCCCGCGTGCGGCCGCCGAGCCCGCGGCGTAGGGCCCGCTCGTACTCGGCGTCGGCGGCGGGCCGGAAGGCCGCGATCTCGTGGACGTGCTCCCGGGGGATGCCGGCGTGCCCCACGAGCAGGTCGCGGAGCATGCCGTAGGTGCTGGCCGGGTCGTTGTGCTCCACCGCCGCGTCGTCGAGCGTCCACACGTGGGTGTCGCGCCAGGGCAGTGAGCGGTAGGCCGGATCGACCATCAGCTCGCGGCAGACCCGCTCGATCATCGGCCCACCCGATAACGCGAGGTGGAAGGCCCCGAACTCGCGGACGCAGGCGGCCGCCTGCATCGCCACGTCCGACGCGACTACGCCCAGGACTTCCTCGAGCGCGGGGCGAACCGCGACGGTGTCCCGCAGCTGCGGGGCTTGGGGTTCGCGTTCCAGCTCGATGGGGGGCAGCGCCACGCAGCATTGTGGCGGCGTTGATGCCGCAAGGCCACCGCCCCGCGGCACTTCGGCGGGGTCCATCGGCCGCTGATCGCCACGAGAAGCCCCTCTCGGTAGTACACTGCCTGCTGCGGCCCGCCCGCGCCGACCCGGGACCCCAGCCCGACGAGACGCACCGACCATGACCACCGCGACCGACCAACTCGTGCTGCGGCCCAAGGGCTGGAGGGGCCGCGCCCATCCGCTCGACGGCCGCGAGATCACCATCGGCCGCCACCCCACCAACGCCATCCGGCTGGTCGACGATCGCACCAGCCGCCACCACTGCCTGCTCAAGCCCGACGACAGCGGTCGCTACGTGGTACAGGACCTGCAATCCCGCAACGGCACCCGCGTCAACGAGGTCAAGGTCGACCAGACCTACCTCGACGCCGGCGACGTCCTCCGCGTGGGCGACCACGAGTTCACCATCGAGCTGCGGCCAGCCGAGGACGCCACCGACGAGGACGCCGCCGACATCGGAGACAAGGGCCGCAAGAAGGGCAGGAAGGCGGCCGAGTCGTCAGCGGCCGGGTCGTCCTGGGCCCGCGAGATCCGCCGGGTGGTCGAGGCGATCCCGCCCGCGGGCCCGCTCGAGGAGCGGATCACGATCCTCAACGCGTCGGGCGAGCGGACCGAGGCGCTCAGGGGCGAGTCGCCGGGCCCGGTCGCCATCCGGCTGATGCTCGCCAGCGCCGACCGAAGCCGCGCTACCGACATCCACCTCGAGCCCCGCGGCGAGACCTACAACGCGCGGCTCCGCGTCGACGGCCAGATGGTGCCGCTGGCCGAGCTGCCCAGCGCCGCGGGCACGCTGGCGTGCAACCTCATCAAGACCGCCTGCGAGATGGAGGTCGCCGGTCGCCAGGCGATCCACGACGGCACGCTATCGGCCATCTTCCCGGCCAAGAACGAGCGTGCGGGCGGCGAGCGCCGCGTCGAGTACCGCGTCAGCTTCACCCCCGCCGTCGGCGGCCAGAAGCTCGTCATGCGGGTGCTCGACGGGCGGGGCGTGCCCCAGTCCGTCGACGACCTGGGCCTGGCGCCCTACATGCTGCCCCGCGTCAAGAAGCTGCTGCTCAAGGACCAGGGCATGCTGCTGGTCTGCGGGCCCACCGGCTCGGGCAAGACCACCACGCTGCACAACTGCGTCCGCGAGATCAACCGCGAGGCCAAGAACGTCGTCACCATCGAGGACCCCGTCGAGTACAAGCTCGACGGGGTGACCCAGATCCCCGTCGACGACCGCCAGGGCCTGGGCTTCAGCGGCCTGCTCCGCAGCGTGCTCCGCCAGGATCCCGACGTCATCCTCGTCGGCGAAATCCGCGATGAGGAGACCGCCCGCACCGCGATGCAGGCGGCGATGACCGGCCACCTCGTCTTCTCGACGGTGCACGCCAAGGACACCGTGTCGGCCGTCTTCCGGGTGCTCGACCTCGGGCTCGAGGGCTCGCTGGTCGCCAACGCGCTCAACGTCATCCTCGCCCAGCGGCTCGTCCGCGTGCTGTGCCCGACGTGCCGCCGCGAGGTGCCGCTGTCGCCCGGCGAGGCCGCCAAGCTCGGCCCCGAGCTAGCCAAGCACATGGGACGCAGCAACAAGGTGCACGTGCCCGTGGGATGCAAGAGCTGCCTCAGGACCGGGTTCATCGGCCGCCGCGCCATCTTCGAGCTGCTCGAGTTCAACGACGAGCTGCGAGACATCGTGCTCCGCGAGCCATCGATCCAATCGATGAAGAAGATCATCGAGCAGGACCTGTTCACGACGCTGCGGACCTTCGGCCTGCGGCTCGCGGCGCAGGGCGTGACGAGCCTGGACGAGGTCAACCAGGTGGCGGGCGACACCGGGTAAGCGCCGGACGCACCGGCTAGCCCCTGGGCCCCACGTTTCGCAGCACGCTGACCGTCCCGCTGTCGAAGTTGGCGGTCACGATGTCGGGACGGCCGTCGCCGTCCATGTCCCCCACCGCCACGCCCGGGCTGCGGCCGCCGGCGTCGACGTGCATCGCGGGCGAGAAGCCGCCGCCGGGCTCTCCGAAGCACACCGCAACCCGCCTCGAGGCCGTGCCCGACGCGACGACGTCAAGCAGGCCGTCGCCCGAGACGTCGACGAGCCGGCCGCCGACGCTGGGCGTCCGCAGGTCGATGATGGGATCCCCGGCCTCGACGAACATGCCGCCGCCGGTGTTTTCCAGCCGGATGACCATGGGGCTCTCGTCGATGAACGCCAGCGCATCGAGATCGCCATCGCCATCCAGGTCGCCCAGGTCGCAGGACATCGGCCGCTCGGCCGAAGCGATGGGCATCGTGGTGTTCAGGTCAAAGCCGTTGCGGGGGCTGAACATGCCGGTGCCCGAGCCCAGCAGCACGGTCATGCCGTTGCCGCGGACGTCGGTCATGACGGCATCGAGGTTGCCGTCGGCGTTGAGGTCGGCCACGCGGAGGCCGGCGTACGGGTGCCGATGGGCGAAGTACGGCTGGCCCAGCGCGGGCGCAAATCCACCCGCGCCGTCCCCCAGCAGCACGGCCATGGCGTGGTCATCGACCAGCGTGGCCAGCACGTCGAGGTCGCCGTCGTTGTCGACGTCGGCCAGCCGCAGCGCGTGCACGTGCGGCGAGCCGCCCCGGTGCATCTCGACGTAGCGGGGTTCGGCGAGCCGACCATCGCCCACCCCCAGGAGCACGGCGATGCGGTAGCTCAGGTGGTGGTGCGCCACGACGTCGAGGATGCCGTCGCCGTTGACGTCGCCCACGTCGCCTCCGGTGGCCGTCTCTCCGAGACGGATGCGGCCGCCGAGCGGGCGGAGCGTGCCCCCGCCGTCGTTGAGCAGCACCCGGAGATGGCCCGACTCGGGCACCGGATCCCGCCCGCAGCACGGCCCGCAGACCACCACGGCGTCGAGGTCGCCATCGGCGTCCATGTCGGCGAGCACCAGCCCGCCCGGCATCGGGCCCACGGGCACGGGCTGGCCGTGCAGCTCGAAGTGCGTCGGCGGCCGGGGCGCGCCGACGCACGCGGCGAACGACGGAATGCCGGCGGCGAGCGCCCCGGCGAGGGCGAGCGAGCGGCGGACAGGAACGGACGTCAGAACTCGGGGCATGGCGGTCTCCTTTTGCGCACGCGGGGCCCGCGTGCCGCATCGGATACCACGCCCAAGGCCGCCGCGGTCCGCCCGATCGGCGAGCGGCGCACATCCGGGGGCGAGCGGCGCGGCTCAGGCGGTCGCCGGTCTGGACAAATGGGCCGGTGCCGCCCCGATGGCCTCGTCGACCTCCGCACGACGCCGGCGGCTGAGCGGCAGCACTTCGCCACTCGCGAGCCGCACGCTGCCATCGCGGCTGGACGCCCCGAGCACCTCCCGGACGTGCGACGGATTGACGAGGCACGCGCGATGCGTGCGCACGAAGCCCGAGAGCATCGACTCCAGCTCCGCCAGCGTGTGGCGGACCAGCAGCGCCTCCCCCGCCGCGTGCACGCGCGACCCCGGCTCGTGCGGCTCGGCCCACGAGATGGACCCGATCGCGAGCCGCGCCACCCCGCCCGGCGTCTGGAGTAGCACGTGCTCCGTCGCCGGTGCGGGCTGGTCGACCTCAGCTGGTGGCCGGTCCGCTTCGCGGAGGCGCCGCCGGGTCTCCGTTAGCGACGCCACGACAACCACCAGCCAGTACACGCCCACGCCGATCGCCACGGCCTGCGGCAGCGACTTGTGGTAGGCCTCGCCGAAGAACGACCATCGCATCGGGCTGGGATGGAACGCAAGCCGCAACGGCACCGAGGCCAGCAGGAACAGGCAGCCCGTCACCAGCCCGCCCAGGACGTGCGCGAGGAGGCGTCGCGGCCGCCCACGCTCCAGCGGCCACCGCCGCACCACCTCGAACAGCAGCGGCGTGACCGGCACCAGCACGAGCCAGCTCGACCCCTGCCAGCCCAGCGCCCGCAGCCAGCTCAGTTCCTTGGGCGTGTCGCGCCAGGCGGCCCACTGGTCGGTCGCGGCCAGCACGGCGACGACCGACCACACCACGATCGAGGCCAGCCAGATCCGCCGGTGCGCCACTGCGGCACCCTACTTCCGCTTGAAGCCGAACGCCAGGCCGCCCACCGCGGCGCCCGCCGAGGGCAGGTAGCCCGTCGCGAAGGCCGTAAAGCCGCTGATCTGGCCGCCCAGCCACGCCTGCGTCGAGTCGTAGCGGTCGCCGATGACGTCCCACTTCACCTCGACGAAGCCGGCGTACTGCAGGCCGAACAGCAGCAAGAACACCATGCCCAGCCCGATCAGGCTGACCTTGACGAAGGCCCGCACCGCGTAGGCCACCGCGAAGCCCACGAAGAAGCTAAAGCCCATGCGGAAGATCGCCGGAGACCACGGATCGGCCGTCGATGCCTCGCCGTCCTCGAACTCGTCGGCGTCCGCCGGCACCTCGCCGGCCTCGGGCTCGGACGGGCCCGGCCGCGGCAGACCATCGGGCCATTCGATGCCGCCGCCATCGCCCACGAAGCCGCTCGCCGCGTCTGCCGCATCGCCCGCATCGGACGCTCCCGGGCCCTCCGCGGCGACCTCGGCCCGCGGCGCCGGGGTCTCGCTCGCCAGCGGTCCGGCGATGCCAAGGCCCACGCCCGCGGCCATCACCACGCCCGACAGCGCCACGAGCGCCCGCTGCACCAGGCTCATCTGGCCGATGACGCCGGCCGCGCCCTGCGCTACCTCACCCGCCGCCGATGCCGCCTCGTCGCTCATTGCCTCTCCCGGCTGGTCCGGCCGAGCGGCTAATGCCCGCCGGTGGGCATCGCGCAGGTCGCCATGCCCCGCTTCTCGAGGTACCGCTGGTGGTACTCCTCGGCCCGGTAGAAGGTCGCGGCCGGGCTGATCTCGGTCGCGATCGGCCTGCCGTGCCGGCCCGACTCGTCCTCGGCCCGCTTGGAGTCTTGCGCCGCGGCCTGCTGCTCGGGCGTCTCATAGAAGATGGCCGAGCGATACTGGGTGCCGACGTCGGGCCCCTGGCGGTTCCGCTGGGTGGGATCGTGCAGCCGCCAGAAGTGGTGCAGCAGCGTGTCGTACTCGACTATTTCGGGGTCGTACTCGACGCGGACGACCTCGGCGTGGCCCGTGTCCTCGCGGCACACCTGCTCGTAGGTCGGGTCGTCGACGCCGCCGCCGGCGTAGCCCACGGCGGTATCCACGACGCCCTCGATCTGGCGGAACTGGTGCTCCACGCCCCAGAAGCACCCGGCTGCAAAGGTCGCGAATTGCGTGCCCATCGATCGCCTCCGTTGGCCCACTAGCTCTTGGAGCAAGTGTAAGTCGCGTTTCGACCGCGGGCCTCACGCGTGCGGGCGAACCAGATCGAGCAGTTCGGCGTGCAGGCGGCCGTTGGTGGCGATGGCGTGCCCCCCGTCGATCCGCGGCTCGCCGGTCCAGTCCGAGAATCCGCCGCCTAGTTCCACCAGGATCACCGGCAGCGGAGCCACGTCCCACGGCTTGATGGTCGGCTCGACCACCGCGTCGCACCGGCCGGTCGCCAGCAGCACGTGGGCGTAGCAATCGCTCCAGCCCCGCGTGCGGGCGCACGCCCGCGTGATGTCCAGGAATGCGCCGTCGGCGTCCATCTGGGTGAAGTACTCCAGCGCGGTGGTCACGAGCGTCGCCTCGGCCAGCGTCGACGTCGCGGTCACGGCCGCGGGCCGGGCGTCCTGCCCCGGCCTGGGCACCCACCACGCGCCGCCGCCCCGGGCGGCGTAGACCGTCTCGCCCAGCGCCGGCATGTGCACCACGCCGGCAATCGGCTCGTCGCCCCGCAGCACGCCGACCAGCGTGCCGTACAGGGGCACGCCGTGCACGAAGCTGATCGTGCCGTCGATGGGGTCCAGGATCCAGCGGTAGCCCGACGAGCCGGCCTTGTCGCCGAACTCCTCGCCCAGGATCGCATCATCCGGGAAGCTCTCCTCGATCGCGGCCCGCAGCGTCTGCTCGGCGCCGCGGTCGGCCTCGGTCACGGGGCTGCCGTCGCCCTTGGTCTGCGTGCCGAGCCGATCGGTCTGGAAGAACTGCAGCGTGACGCCGCCGGCGGCCTGGGCGGCGGCGATCGCCAGCTCCAGCCTCCGCGCGATCTCGCGATCGACGCCCTCGCTGATGGGCATCTCGATGAGCGTCGCCATCGCCGCGGCCCTCCGAACTTGAGCTAGGCCACCGCCGCCACGACCTTCTTGGCCGCGTCGCCCAGGTCGCTGGCGGCCTGCAGCGTGCCGAGGTCGCTGCTGGCGTCCTCGAGGATCTTTCGTCCCGCCTCGACGTTGGTGCCCTCGAGCCGGACCACCAGGGGCACCTCGAAGCCGATCTCCTTGGCCGCATTCACGATGCCCTGGGCGATGACCGCGCAGTCCATGATGCCGCCGAAGATGTTCACCAGCACGCCCTTGACGGCGTTGTCCTCCAGGATGATGCGGAAGGCCTCGGTGACGGCCTCCTCGCTGGCGCTGCCGCCGACGTCCAGGAAGTTGGCCGGCTCCCCGCCGTGCAGCTTGGTGGTGTCCATCGTGGCCATCGCCAGGCCCGCGCCGTTGACGAGGCAGCCGATGTTGCCGTCCAGCGCGATGTAGCTCAGCCCCATGCGGTGCGCCCGCAGCTCGGCGGCGTTCTCCTCGGCCGGGTCGAACATGGCCTGCACGTCCTTGTGGCGGAAGGTGGCGTTGTCGTCGAAGTTGAACTTCGCGTCGATGGCCATCACCTGGCCGTCGGGATGCTCGTCGGTCGCCGGCGTGGCGATCAATGGATTGATCTCCGCGATCGTGCAGTCCTTGTCGAGGAACACCTTCGCAAGGGCCATCATGATCCTGACGGCCTGCCCCACCTGCTTGCCCTTGAAGCCCAGCTTGAAGGCCACTCGCCTCGCCTGGAAGGCCTGCAGCCCCAGCAGCGGGTGCAGCGGCTCGCGGGCGATCGCGTCCGGATTCTCCTTGGCGACCGTCTCGATCTCGACGCCGCCCTCGGCGCTGGCGATCAGCACGTGCCGCCGCGTCTTGCGGTCGGTCGTGATCGCCAGGTAGTACTCGTGGGCAATGTCCACGCCGCTGGCCACCAGCAGCTTGGTGACCTCCAGCCCCTCGGGCCCGGTCTGCACGCTGACCATCTTGTTGCTCAGCATGAAGCGGGCGGCCTCGGTCGCCTCGTCGGCCGACTTCACGAGCTTGACGAAGCCCGCCTTGCCCCGCCCGCCGGCGTGCACCTGGGCCTTGACCACCGCCAGCGGATCGCCCGCCGACTCCGCGGTCACCTCCTTGAACGCCCCCGCGGCGTCCTCGAACCGCTCGATGACCGTCGCCGCCGGCACGGGCACGCCGTACTGGGCAAGGAGATCGCGGGCCTGGTACTCGTGGATCTTCATGGGAGCCTCCGTGCGGGCCGGGCGTGGAGCCGGTGTGTTTGGGGAGCGTACGCAAGGGATGGCAGCGGGCAACGCACGTCGCGGAGACAACGCGCTAACTCGTGCGCTGGGGTCGCGGACTGGCTTCGATGGTGTGTCAAGAGAGAGGTTCAGCCCCGGCGGCATCGTCAAGTTCGGTTGGTGGCCACGGACACTCGAGCATCTCGATCGTTGCCTGCAATTCGATTGCTCTCAGCGGCGTTGCGAACCCACTGGCTCAATGTGCTCTAGCCCGTTGCCCATTGCCAAAAACAACAACGCCGGCCCACGCTCTCACGCGGGCCGGCGTCTAGGTCTTCCACTCGACTGCGTGCGAACTACCAGCCGCCGCGACCACCACCGCCGCCGCCGCCGTAGCCGCCACGGCCGCCGCCACCGCCACGGCCGCCGCCGAAGCCGCCGCGACCACCGCCGCCGCCCTCGCGGGGGCGGGCCTCGTTGACGGTCAGCGAGCGGCCGTCGAGCTCCTTGCCGTTGAGGGCCTCCATGGCCCGCTTGGCACCCTCGTCGTCCATCTCCACGAAGCCGAAGCCGCGGGGGCGGCCGGTCTCGCGGTCCATGACGAGGTTGGCGCTCTTGACCTCGCCGTGCTCGGCGAACGCCTCGGCAAGGCCGGCCTCGGTGGTGTCGTACGACAGGTTGCCAACATAGATCTTCATCGCGGAAAACTCCGGGCCCGAGTGCTAGCCAACGGAGATCCTCGGGGGCGATCTGGGTCGGGCTCGCCGGCCCGGGCGGAGGCGCCCGTCGACCGGCGTATCAGGTAATGCCCCCAAGAATATGCACGCCGATGCCGGCCGGGCCAAGCCACGCCAGCGCGGGCCGAACCGGGCCGAACCCAGTCAAGCCGGGCCGGCCCGTGCCGACCAGTCCGATCAGACCTCGCCGAGGCCCCGGACGCTCCGGCCGGCCACGACCCACAGCCGATCGCCCTCGCCCGGCGCGATCGACGCACCATCCGCGAAGCGGCTGAAGGCCGGCAGCACCAGCGTGGATCCGGCCGCGTCGCCGCGGGATTGCTCCCAGAAGGCCGGCAGACGGAGCCGCTCCTGCCGCCCCCCGAGGCGGAGCATGGGGTGGAGATGGCCGGCGATGGTGTGGGCACTCGGCACCGGGCACTGCGCACTGGGGCCGGCTGCCGGATCACGCGGCGGCTCGTGGACGAGCGAGATCGACCCCACCTCGACGTAGGGGGGCAGCAGTTCGATGTCCCACGCGTCCAGCAATCGCCGCTCGCCTATTGCCCAGTGCTTAGCGCCCGTTGTCCGCGCGAGCCCCCGATCGTGGTTCCCCGGCACGAGCGCGATCTCGACGGTCGTCTCGGCCCGCCACCGCCGAACGTCGTCGACGATGGCCTCGCTCAGCGCAGCACGTGCGTGGATCAGGTCGCCCAGCACGACGAGCCTTGCCGCGCCGGTGCGCGCCAGGGCGGCGGTCAATTGCGCGAGATCGGCGTCGAGCACGCCCCGCGGCAGGGGCGCGCCGGCGTCGCGGAAGGCCTGGCACTTGCCCCAGTGCAGATCTGCGGCCAGCAGCCAATTGTGCTCGGGCCAGTGCACGCACCGCTCGGGCATCAGCACGAGCCGCTGCCCGCCGAACTCGATGGCGCAGTCCTCCGGCGGGGCGGCCTGGGGTGCGCTCAGCGCCTGGGTCATCCATGACCTCCATGGCTCGTGGGTGCTCGTCACGGGGACCGTCAACCTATGCCGCTGGCCTCGATGAGCTGGGCCTGCATCCGCGCCACCCGCTCCTCCAGGCTCTCGCTGGACATCGTCTGTGCGCCGATCCGCTCGATCACCAGCGGCAGCGCGAGCGGGCTGGGCCGCTCGAGCTCGACCACCCGGAAGGCCGACCCACCCAGCCGATCGAGCGCCGCCGCGAGCCGCCCCTGCTCGAACTGGTTCTCGAGCACCTCGCGCCTCGCCTGGGCCAGCAGCAGGTTGTCGGGGTCGAACTCGGCCAGCACATCGAAGATCAGCGAGCTGGACGCCTGGAGCTGCCGGCCGACCTTGGGCGAGCCCGGGTAGTTCTGGAACACGAGGCCGGCCACGCGCGCGATCTCGCGGAATTGCAGCTTGGCGAGCTCGGCGGTGTTCACGCTCTCGAGCGCGTCCTCGACGAGGTTCTCGCGGCTGAAGAGCTCGGACGTGACGAGGTCCCCAAACGGGAACGCCTCGGGGCAGAGCAGCTCGAAGCCGTAGTCGTTGTACGTCGCGGTGAACGTCGCGGGCCGGATGCGTCCCAGCCGCAGCGCCATCAGCGCGCTCAGGCCAGCGTGCACCAGCCGGCCCTCGAAGGGGTACACGAATACGCGGTGGCCCTCGCGGCTGCTGAAGACCTCGACGAGCAGCTCGCCCTCCCGCGGAACGGCCGACAGCTTCGCCTGCGCGCGCACCACGGGCAGCACCGCCTCGAGCTCGGGCGCGAGATCGCTCGCGTCGCCGGTCTCCAGCACGTCCGCGAGGCGGTCGAGCGAGCCGCGGACGGCGGCCGACAGGCTCTCGCTGATCGGCAACCGGATGCCGCCCCAGACCGGCGTGAGGTTGGTCTTCTTGGTGCCGCTGCGGACGAGCGCGACGTCCTCCTTCATGCGCACGAAGCGGAGCGTCTTGCCGGCGAAGTAGAAGTGCTCGCCCTCGCGGAGACGGCCGACGAAGCCGTCCTCGATGTGGCCGATGGACGCCCCGCCGATGTACTTCAGCTCGATGGTCGTGGGCCCGGTGATGGTGCCGACGTTGAAGCGGTGCAGCTGGGCGATGCGCTTGCTGGGTACTCGATGCAGCCCGTCGACCTCCTCGATCTTGCGGAAGCGGTCATAGGCGCTCAGGGTGCCGCCGCCTTCCTTGACGAGCAGCAGCGTCCAATCGAACTCCTCCCGGGTCAGCTCGCGGAAGGACCACGCCGCGCGGATCTCGTCGAAGAGGTCGTCGGGCGTGAACCCCCCGCCCAGCGCGATCGTGACCATGTGCTGGGCGAGGACGTCCAGCGGCCTGGACACCGGATCCCGCGGCTCGACCCGGCCGGCATCGATGGCATCGCGGGCGGCGGCGATCTCGATGAGCTCCAGCGCGTGCGCGGGGACGCAGGTCACGCCACAGGGCGCGCCGGGGCGGTGCTTGGCGCGGCCGGCCCGCTGCATCAGCCGTGCCACGCCCTTGGGTGAGCCGATCTGCATCACCCGTTCCACGGGCGCGAAGTCGACGCCCAGGTCGAGCGAGCTGGTGCATACCACGATGCCGATGCGGCCGTCCTGGATGCCCGCCTCGACCCGCTCGCGGGCGGCCTTGTCGATCGAGCCGTGGTGCAGCGCGATGCGGCCCTCCCACTCGGGCCGCGACAGGCTGATGGCGTTGAACCATCGCTCGGCCTGCGACCTGGTGTTGACGAACACCAGCGTGGGCACGCCGGGATCGAGGTCGGCCAGCACCGCATCGAGCATGCTTAGGCCCATGTGCCCCGCCCACGGGAAGCGGGCCATGCTCGCGGGCAGCAGCGCATCGACCGCCACTGGTCGATCGATCGGGGCCCGGACGACGGCGAACTCGCGATCCACGCCCACCGCCGCGCGGGCCGCGTCGTCGGTGTTGGCCACGGTCGCGCTCAGCGCCCAGGTCTGCACGCCCGGCGCGAAGCGGCGGAGCCGCGCCAGCGCGAGTTCGACCTGGCTGCCCCGCTTGCTGCTGAGCAGCTCGTGCCACTCGTCCACGATGACCGTGCGCAGGTGCGCGAACTTCGACGCGGCTGTCTCTTGCGTGAGCAGCAGCGTCAGCGACTCGGGCGTGGTCACCAGCACCTGCGGCAGGCTCGACCGCTGGCGGCTGCGGACCGACGACGACGTGTCGCCCGTGCGGCTCTCGACGCGGAGGCCCAGCCCCAGGTCTTCGACGGGCGCTCGGAGGGCGGCCTCGATGTCTCGGGAGAGCGCCCGCAGCGGGCTGATATAGAGGATGCGCAGCCCGCGCGGCGGCGAGGGCTCGTCGATCAGGTCGGCCAGGGCACCCAGGTAGGCCGCGTAGGTCTTGCCGGACCCGGTGGGCACCTGGATGAGCCCGCCGCGGCCGCGCTCGTGTTCCGCCCAGACCTCCTCCTGGAAGGCGTGCGGCTCCCAGCCGCGATCGCCGAACCAGGCTCGCAGCCGATCGAGCCCGGGCCGCTGGTCGCCGGCCTTTGCCGATCGGCTGCTCGTTGTTTGGGTTTTGGACATGCGTTCTACCAATGTATACGCTGCCCCGCATGGACGCGCCACCGGCGGGAAAGCCCGGGCCGCAGCACGCCGACGCGCCGCGCCGCCCCCACCTCCTGGATCCATCGCTGCCGCCACCGCTGGCCGCGCGGGACTGGCTGGTCTGTACCTTCGCGACCGACACCGATCTGGACCTGTCGGGCGTGCTGCTGGTCACGCCGGGTGCGCGGGCGTCGCGGGTGATGGTCGCCCTGCTCGCCGAGGCCGCCCAGCGGGCGGGCCTGGCGCTGTGGCCCCCGGCCACGACGACGGCGGGCCGGCTGGCAGAAGCCCTCGCCCCGGCGGCGCGGCCCGCGGGTGGCATCGCACGGCGGCGGGCCTGGCAGCGGGCGATGGAGGCCGCGCCCCCAGAGGCCATCCAGCGGATCGCTCCGGCGGCGGATCGCCCGACCGCGTGGGCCGATGAGGTCGCCCGCGCTGCCGACGAGCTGGCCTCGGGCGGGCTGCGATTCGCGGACGCGGCGGACGGCGACCTGCCCCCGCAGGAGGAGCCCGAGCTGTGGCGTGCGCTCGCTGGCGTGCAGCGCAGGTATGAGGATCTGCTCGGCCAGGCGGGGCTCGAAGACCCGGCGCTCGCGGCGCTCGACGTGGCGCGCCGCGGCGCAGATCCGTCGCAATCCTCCGACACGCCACGCGACATCGTGCTGCTCGCGTGCACCGATCTCTCCCCGGTGGCGCGCACGCTGCTCGAGTCATCCCCTGCACGGGTACGCGTGCTCGCGACGGTGCCCGCGATGCACGTCGAAGGCCTCGACGACGACGGATGCGTTCGAGAGGCGTACTGGGCGGAGGCCGACATCGCCGTCGATGCGGACGCCTGCGTAGCCGGTGGTGCCGCACTCGCCCAGGCGCGGCTCGCGGTGCGGGCGGCCATGGACGCGGGCACGTCGACCATCGGCCTTGCCGACGAGGCGCTGGCCGGCGCGGTACGCCGCGCCGCAGCGGAGCATGGACTCACGGTGCACGAGGCGGCCGGCTCGTCGCTGGCTCAGGCCGGGCCGGCGCGGCTGCTGGCGGCGATCCGGCGGCTGATGGTCGATCGGCGGTACGCCGACCTCGATGCGCTGCTGCGGATGCCCGCCGTCGAGCGTGCCGTCGGCATCGATGCGGGCGATGCGATGCTGGCGCGGTCCCTCGATGTATACGCCGCCGCGGCGCTGCCCACGCACGCGCACGGCCCGCTGCCGGCCGGCCCGGAGCACCCCCGCGTGCGCGGGGCGCGGCGGACGGTCCGCATCGCGCGGCGGCGGCTGTGGCGGATGCTCGCGCCGCTCTTCGGCCGGCGGCGGCTCGCCGACTGGGCCGAGCCGGTGTCCGCCGTGCTGGCGGATTTGCTCGAGCCGTCGGAGGGCGAATTGGGTCCGCTCTCGCGGGCGTGCGCCGAGGCCGCCGGCCGTGCGCTTCGAGAGCTGTCGTCGCTGGACGGCGAGCCGGTGCGTGCGGCCGAGGCGGTCGATCTCGTGCTTCACGCGCTCGCGGGCGAGCGGGCGGCCATCGAGCCGGGCGGGGAGGACCTGGACCTGCTGGGTTGGCTCGAGCTGCCCCTGGATCCGTCTGACAAGGTGGTGCTGGCGGGCGCTCACGCCCGGGTGCTGCCCGCCCGCGCAACCCCTGGCGCGTTCCTGGGCGAGGGGCTGCGCCGGGCGCTTGGCCTGCCCGGCGAGGGCCGCCGGCTTGCGCGCGACGCGGCGGCCATGGCGGCGCTATCTGCCGCCGGGCGGCTGCGGGTGGTCCTGGGCTCGCGGGACGCGCGGGGCGAGCCGGTGCTGCCCAGCCCGCTGCTGCTCCGAGGCCCGGACTCATCGCCGATGGACGTGCTCGCCGCCGCACGCGCGGCCATCGAGCCGCCCCCGGTCACCCGGCCGCCGGGTGCCTGCCGCTTCCGCGTCGGCCGGCTGGAAGACGCAGCGCCGCCCCGCTCGCTGGCGGTCACCAGCTTCCGGACCTACATCCAGAGCCCGTACCTCTTCTACCTGAAATACGTCGCGCGGCTGCGGGCCGTCGAGCCGCTGGCGGCCGCCATCCGGATGGACGGGGCCCGCTTCGGCAGCTTGGTGCACGAGGCGCTGCGTCGATTTTCCGCGGATGCAGAGACGCGGGAGGACGCCGACGCCGGGCGGATCCGGCGAGTGCTTTACGCGCACTTGTGGGAGGCGGCCGAGGCCCAGTTCGGGCGGCACCCCCCTCCGCTGGTGCTGGCCCAGATCGACGCGGCCGAGAAGCGGCTCTCGGAGTTTGCGTCGATCGAGGCCGCTCGGCGGACGGCTGGCTGGCGGACGATCGCCGCGGAGTGGTCGCCGCCGCGGCCCGTGCCGCTGGCATCGACCGGCATGCTGGTGCATGGCACGATCGACCGCATCGACCTGCACGAGCGCGAGGGTCTGGCGCTGCTCGACTACAAGACCGCCGCCAAGGAGAAGACGCCCGAGCGGGTGCACCGGACGCGCGGTGCCTGGGTGGACCTGCAGCTACCGCTCTACGCCCTGCTCGCGCAGCAGCTGGCCGACGAGCACGGCGTGCCGTCCGCGGCGGCTCTGGGATTCGTGGCGTTGTCGTCCGAGCGTTCCGGTGTCCACATCGCGGACTGGGACGCCGACGACCTTGCCGGTGCGCAGGCGCTGGCGGCGGAGATCGCAGCGCGGGTGCGCGACGGCGTGTTCGCCGAGCGCGGCCGATGGCCCTTCAAGGACGATCCGCTGGCGCCGCTGGCGGGCGTTGGCCTGCTGCTCGACGCCGAGCACGACGAGCTGGCGACGGCCGAGGGGCCGGCATGAACCACGAGGTCGTGCTGGCCTCGGCGGGCAGCGGCAAGACGTTCCGGCTCACGAACCGGCTTATCGCACTGCTGGCCCGCGGTGTCGCGCCAGACCGCATCCTGGCGGTGACCTTCACCCGCAAGGCCGCCGGCGAGATCGGAGACCGGCTGCTCGCCCGCCTGGCGGACGCGGCGGCTGATGACGACGCCGCTCGATCGCTCGGCGAGCACACCGGGTGCAGCCTCGGCCGCGCGGGCTGGGCTGCGGTGCTGGCCGGCGCCGCGCGATCGGCCCACCGCCTGCGGATCCTGACGCTCGATGCGGTCGCCGTCGGGCTGGCGCAGGCGATCGGCCCGGGCATCGGGCTGGCCGGCGGCTGGACGCTGGCGAGCGAGCACCGCGAGGGCGAGCTGCGGATCCGCGCCATCGAGCGGTGGATGGACGCGATCGGCGCGAGCAACGCGGCCGCCATCGCCCAGCGAATCGCGGGCGTGCCGGCCGCCGCGGCCCTGGATCGAACCCTCGGCGAATTGCTCGCCTCGGGGGCGGGCGCGTGGCACGCGGATGCATGGAACTGCCTGGCGAGCGAGGTCGGCGGCGGGCCCGGCGACGCGGCGCTCGCGGAGGCGGCCACCACCATCGAGGCGTGGCCCCCGCCCACGACGCAGGCCGGCACGCCAAACAAGAGGTGGGCGCAGGCGATCGCGCAGCTCGGGGAGACGGTCCGCGGGTCGGACTGGGACGCGTTCCTCGAGGCCGGTCTTGCCAAGAAGGTGCTCGCGGGCGAGGCCACCTTTTCGAGGGTCGACATACCCGATCCGCTGCGGGACGCCATCGGCGTGGCGATCGAAGCCGCGCGGTGCCGCGTGATCGCCGGCATGCACGGACGCAACCGAGCCGCGGCCGACACCCTGGCGCAGCTGCCCGCGGCGGACGCGGCGCTGCGGCGGGAGGCCGGCGAGTTCGCGCTGGCCGACCTGTGGCGGCTGCTCGCGGAGGCCGACCTGGACGGGCTGCACGTCGCCTACAGGCTGGATGCGCGGCTCGACCACATCCTGATCGACGAGTTCCAGGACACCTCGCTGGACCAGTGGCGGGTGCTCGAGCCGCTGCTGGAGGAGGCCGTCGCCGGCGGCGAGCGGGACCGCTCGGTGTTCGTCGTCGGCGACGAGAAGCAATCGCTGTACTCGTGGCGGAACGCGGCCGCCGGCCTGCTGAGCCACGTCGCGGGTCGCTGGCCGCAGGTTGAAGCAACCACGCTCCGCACGACCTACCGCTGTGCGCCGTCCATCGTCGAGGCGGTCAACCGCGTGTTCGGCGGGCTGCCCGCCAATCCGGGGCTCGCCGATGCAGCCGACGCCGCGCACGCGTTCGGCTCGGTATTCGAGCCGCACGAGGCGGCGCGGTCCGAGTCCGGCTTGGTCCGCATCTCGGCCGTCGATGCGTCGGAGGAGGCCCAGGCGGTCGTCGAGGCCGCCGCGGCACGGGTCGCCGAGATCCGGCGGCGGCGGAGCGACGCGACCATCGCGGTGCTGGTGCGGACCAACGCCCGGGCCGCCGCCATCGCTCGGTGCGTGGCCGACGCCGGCATCCCCGTGGTGACCGATGCCGCGGTCTCGCCGGCGGCGCATCCGGCCGGGGAGGCCGTGCTCGCGGCGCTGCGGCTGGCGGCCCATCCGGGAGATGCCGCGGCGTTGTTCTCGGTGGCGACCGGTCCACTGGCCCGCGCCGCCGGCGTAGCGCACCGCCGGGACGTCGCCGGAGCCGCCCGGTTCTCGGCCCGCGTGCGGCGATCGTGGTTCGAGGCGGGGCCGGCCCGGGCCGTCGAGGCGCTCGCGGCGGCCGCCGCGGCCGAAACCAACGCCCGTGGCGGCGCGGCCCTCAACGCCCTGGTGCAGATCGCCGACGCCTACGAGGCCACCCCGGGCGAGCGGACCTCGATCGATGATCTCATCGCCGAGGTGCGCGCCGCCCGCGTGCGGACGCCCGGCGATGAGCCCATACGCGTGCTCACGGTGCATGGGGCGAAGGGCCTGGAGTTCGACGCCGTGGTGCTGGCCGACCTCGATGGCCGGCTTCCGGGTCGGCCGCCGGGCGTGCTCATCGACCGCGATCCGGCGGACCCCACCCGGCCGGCCCGTGCGATCAGCCTGGGATGCAATGAGAAGACGCGAGCGTTGTCGCCGACGCTGCGTGCGATGCACGAGGACTGGAAGGCGGGCCGCATACTCGACGAGCTCTGCCTCTTGTACGTGGCGATGACCCGGGCGAAGCGACACCTCGACATCGTGGTGGAGCGGGACGCGTGCGATCGCGCCACGCTGTCGGCGGTGGCCTGGCATGGGCTCGAGGCGAGCGGCGCCGGCGGCATCGTGGCGGGCGATGCGGCCTGGCTGGCCGAGCCGCCCGCGGAGCCAGCGGGGACGAGGCCCGTTCCGCGATGGGCGAAGGCCGTGGACCTCGCTCGCCCACCCGAGCGGGCGTCGTGGCGAGCGGGTGTCGTTCGGCCGTCGGCCGGAGTCGACACCGTCCGCGGGGCCCTCGGGCTTGCCGACGACGCCGCGGTGCTCGGCATCGAGGTCCACGCGCTGCTCGAGGGCGTCGACTGGCTGGAGAACGCCGGCGAGGATCCGGCCGAGTGGCCCGACGCCGAGTCCCGCGACTCCCGGGCGATCGAAGCGGTCCGGCGTGCGCTTGCTCGGGGGGAACTGGCGGCGGTTCTTGGGCGGGCCGATTTCGTGCGACGCTGGGGCCCCGACCTCGACCTGGAGGTGCAGCGAGAGCTGCCGATCGCGAACCTGCTGGGCGAGGGCGTCGGTGCGACGCTTGTCCGCGGCCGGATCGATCGCGTGGTCGTCGGCCGCCGGGATGGGCGGGCCGAGCGCTGCCTGGTGGCGGACTTCAAGACCGGACGGAATCCGCGCAGCGATGGCCAGCTCGATCTATACGCCCGAGCATTATCCGTACGCCTTGGACTGCCGCTGGACGCGATCGAGCGGCGGCCGGTCGCGGTCCCGGTTTAGCCAGATTCCCGGACGCCGATAATCCGCGGCCCCCTGGGCCGTGGCGGCGGCTCGTGGCATTGCATCGTGCGGCCGGCGAATCGAGTTCGCGATGGCGAGGAAAAAAAGAGGAGGCGTGGCTGGCGGCCCCTGGGAATGGCTGTAGCTTGTTTGCGTAGAGGTCGTACTCGGACGACCGGATAGATCAGGCCTCGGGGCAACAGGGCCCCGGTCGCGTGAGGAGATGAAGATATGAAGAAGGCTGTTGCCCTTGTTGCCGTTTCCGGTATCGCCGCCGCCGCCTCGGCCCAGAGCGTTGTCATTGACGTTGCCAACCCGACCCTCGGCCCGGGCGAGAGCACCGTTGTCACGCTGAGCGCCGGCTTCGGCGGCACCGACTTCGCCATCGCCGGAATCGGCACCGATTTCGTGAGCTCGGTCGGCTCGACCGGCTGGAGCGACCTGGCTCTCATCGCCCCGATGGACGGCCCCGGCACCTCGGCCGGCGCTCCCTCGGCCACCGGCGTGGACGGCATCATCGCCGGCCAGCTGAACTTCCCCCCGGCCGGCATCTACGCCGACCCCACCAACCCCATCGCCTTCTGGCAGGCCACCTACACCGCGCCGGCCGTCGTCGATGACGCCTTCACCGTCGACCTGTCGACGGCGACCGACCGCTTTGATGTCTACATCGACATGGGCGCCGCGACCAGCGAGTCCCGCCTCGGCGACCTCGTCGAGGGTTCGGGCGCCATCAGCGTCGTCCCGGCTCCGGCCAGCCTCGCGCTGCTGGGCCTCGGCGGCCTGGCCGCCGCCCGCCGCCGCCGCTAATCCGGCAGCTGCACTCAGCCGGCCCCGAGCCGGTTTTAGCGAAATCGACACGATCCCGGTTCACGTCGGGGTCGTGTTTTCTATTTGTTCGGATCGCCAATCGCCCCCCTGATGGCGTAAGTGCTTGCGGCAACACGCGCGGTGGGGGCCACACGGATCCTCTCGAGTACCGAACACGATGCCCGAACGGCGGCGGACGATGCTGGTTACCCGGACGCAGATCCCGCTCGACAGGGGGCAAATATCGCGGATTCGCGTGGAAAGGTGTTGCCGAGGTCTGAGAGGTCGGTTAGACTCGAACCACCGATTCGCGGGTCAGCAAGCAAACGAATCGGAATTTCTGTTGAACTGTGCCTTTCGAAACCCGGTTTCTTGAGCTCAAGAGGAGAGACCAAGATGAAGACTGTTGCCCTTGTTGCCGTTGCTGGTATGGCTGCCGCCGCCAGCGCCCAGTCGATCAGCATCGATCCCGCTTCGTCGACCATCGGTCCGGGCGAGAGCGTGGTCGTTACGCTGAGCGCTGGCTTCGGTCCTGACGACTTCGCCGTCGCCGGCGTCGCCACCGATTTCATCAGCTCGGTCGGCTCGACCGGCTGGAGCGACCTGGCCCTCATCGCCCCGATGGACGGCCCCGGCACCTCGGCCGGCGCCCCCTCGGGCACCGGCGTGGACGGCATCGTTGCCGGCCAGCTGAACTTCCCCCCGGCCGGCATCTACGCCGACTCCAGCAACCCCATCGCCTTCTGGCAGGCCACCTACACCGCGCCGGACATGGTTGACACCCCCTTCGACGTCGACCTGTCGACCCGCACCAGCCGCTTCGATGTCTACCTCGACATGATGAGCTCGCTGAGCGAGTCCCGCCTCGGCGACCTGACCGAGGGCTCGGGCGTCATCCGCGTCGTTCCCGCTCCGGCCAGCCTCGCGCTGCTGGGCCTCGGCGGCCTGGCCGCCGCCCGCCGCCGCCGCTAATCCGGCAGCTGCACGCGATCGGCCTCAGGCCGATACTCCGAAATCGACACGACTCCGGCGTACGCCGGGGTCGTGTTTTTTGTTTGGTGCAGCAGGTACTCTCGGCGCGTGGCGCGGCGAGGCACCGATGAAGGCCCCTCCGTCCATGGGCTCGGCTCTGCGTAGCAGACGCTTCCGGCCATTCTCGGTCGTCTGTGCGGACGCCGATCCAGCACCAGCAGCGACGCCCGCAGCGGGAACTTAAGAAGTGTTTCTTTCGAAGCGTATATCGATTACACTCTGCACGCCCCGCTGCGAGCGGGGCTAGCCGTGCGAGCGGACACCCATGTCCACATCCGTATTCGGCTTGCCGAGATTGAGAGGAGAGATCGAGATGAAGACGTGCGCACTGATTGCCATCGCCGGCATGGCCGCCGCCGCCGCGGGTCAGAGCATCAACATCGACGTCGCCAACCCGACGCTGGGCCCGGGCGAGAGCACCATCGTCACCCTCTCGGCCAGCTACCCCGACGGCGATTTCGCGATCGCCGGGATCGCCACCGACTTCGTGAGTTCGGTCGGCTCGACCGGCTGGAGCGATCTGGCCCTCGTGGCCCCCATGGACGGCCCCGGCACCTCGTTTGGCACGCCCTCGGCCACCGGCGTGGACGGCATCGTCGCCGGCCAGCTGAACTTCCCGCCGGCGGGCATCTACGCCGACCCGAGCAACCCCATCGTCTTCTGGCAGGCCACCTACACCATGCCGGACGTCTTGCCCGGCCCCGGGGTCGTCGATATCTCGACCCGGACCAGCCGCTTCGACGTGTACGTTGGCATGGGCAGTTCCGTCAGCGAGTCCCGGCTGGACGACCTGGTAGAGGGCTCGGCCACCATCGGGATACCGGCCCCGGGCAGCCTTGCCCTGCTGGCATTCGGTGGCGTGGCCGCAATGCGCCGGCGGCGCTAAGGCGGACCGGAAGACCAGCGTTTCGCGGACGGGCGTTCGGTCGCCTCGTCTCTCTACAGGCTGAGCACCGAGTGCAGCGGATCGATCTCGGCGAGCCGTCCCCGGCCGCCGAGCGATTCGAGTTCGATCAGCACGCTCGCCCCGGCGATGTGCGCCCCGGACATCGCGGCCAGCTGGTAGGAGGCGCCCATGGTGCCGCCGGTGGCCAGCAGGTCATCGACGATGAGCGTCCGGCTTCCGTTGAGCACGTCGTCGGCGTGCATCTCGAGGCGATCCGAGCCGTACTCCAGGTCGTAGTCGACGCCGTGGACCTGCCGCGGCAGCTTGCCGGGCTTGCGGATCGGCACGAAGCCCGCGGACAGGGCCTGGGCAATGGCGGTTCCGAAGATGAAGCCCCGCGACTCGGCCCCGAGCACCAGGTCGATCCCCTTGCCACGGAACGGGTTGACCATCAACTCGACCGCGAGCGCGAGGGCGCCGGGGTCGGCCAGCAGCGGCGTGAAGTCGCGGAAGATGATTCCCGGCTTGGGAAAGTCGGGGACATCGCGGATGAAGCTGCGGAGATGGTCGTGCATGCGTCGTTCGGGGGGCGGCGGGCCGGGGCGGACCTAGCATAGCCGTCAAGCAAGGCGGGCCACGCACGACGCGAGGGCCACCCGCGGGCGCGATGGAGGCGTGGATGGATCGGGCCGGATCGGTCAGTCGCATCGAGACGGTGGAGCCCATCGGCGCACGGGTCCTGATCCGCAAGGACGAGGACAAGAAGCAGACCAAGGCTGGCCTGCATCTGCCCGACAAGCTCGAGATCCCCACGCTCACGGGCCGCATCGTCGCGATCTCCGCGCAGGTGGAGCACGACGACGACTATCCGGTCCGCAACTACCAGCGGGTGCTGTTCCACCCCGCCAAGGCCATCCCGGTGGACTTCGAGGGCGACAACCGGCTCTTCGTGGTGCCCATCGACGACGTGGTCGCCGTGTTCCGGATGCCCGAGGACGAATCGTCGGCCTGATCGGCCGCCCGCGGGTGCGCCGCGTGGGCGCACGCCGCCGAGGTACAGACTCCCCATGCCCACCCCGCCGACGGCTCCAGCATCGGTCGACCACCTGCTCGGGCCGCTCGGGACCCTGCCGGACCCGCTGCCGATCCCGACACTGGCGTCGGTCGGTGCGGGTCGACGCATGGACGTGCTCCTCCGGCCGCCGGGCAGCAAGAGCCTGACCAACCGGGCGCTGCTGCTGGGGGCGCTCGCGGGCGGCGAATCGCGGCTCCGGGGCGCGCTGCTCGACGCCGACGACGCGCGGGTCATGATGGACGGCCTGCGGAAGCTCGGCGCAACCATCACGACGAGCGACGACCAGGTCGTCATCCGCGGCGTGGGCGGTTGCTGGAAGCCGCAGAGCGAAGATGTCGAGCTCGACCTGGGCAACGCCGGCACGGCCGTTCGGTTCCTGGCGGCGAGCAGCTGCCTGTGCCCCTCGCCCGTGTCGATCACCGGCGACGAGCGGATGCGGCAGCGGCCGATCGGCGATCTTGCGGGCGCGCTGGTCGAGATGGGCGCGCGGATCGAGGCGCTCGGCGAGCCGGGCTGCCCACCGATCCGCATCGTCCCGCCGAGCAGCCCGCCTGCGTGCACCGAGGTGTACTTCGAATCGCCGCCGTCGAGCCAGTTCATCTCGGCGATGCTGATGCTCGGGCCGTTTCTTGAAGGCGGCATCTCCATCGAGATCGAGGGAGAGGTCACCAGCGCCTCCTATGTCCGCATGACGCTGGGGCTGCTCGACGTGCTGGGCGCGCGGCTGCGGTCCTCGGCCGACCTCCGCGTGCTCAGGGTCGCACCCGGACCGCCGGGCGGGCCGCTCGAGACGGGATTCGAGCTGGACATCGAGCCGGACGCGAGCGGCGCCTCGGTGTTCTGGGCGGCCGCCGCGAGCAAGCCGAATGGACGTGTCGCGATCGCGGGCGTCGACGACGAGGGGCTGCAGGGCGACCTTGCCTTCCCCGGCGTGCTCGCCCGGATGGGCGCGGGCGTGCGGATCATCCGCCGGGGCGACGCGAGCGAGGGGCCCAGCATCCGCGTCGCGGGCGGCGAGCGGCTGGGCCCGGTGATGGCCGACATGCGGGAGATGCCAGACGCCGCGCTCGCGCTGGCCGTGCTGGCGGGCATGGCCGACGGCCGCTCGGTCATCCGCGGGCTGCACACGCTGCGGGTCAAGGAGACCGACCGCCTGCACGCGCTGCAGACCGAGCTGGCCAAGGTGGGCGTCGCCGTCGAGCTCGACGTGCTGGGAGAAGCCGGCGCCATCACCATCGATCCCCCGCCGGGCGGGCTGCTGGCACGCACGCCGGCCGATGCGATCGAGTTCGACACCTACAACGACCATCGCATGGCGATGTCGCTCGCGCTCGTCGGCCTGCATCGGCCCAACGTCTCGATCCGCGATCCGGGCTGCGTTGCCAAGACCTACGCGGGATTCTGGGCGGATCTCGCGCGGCTCTACGTGTCATGACCCGCGGACTTCGGCATCTTCCGGCAAGCGCGCGGGGCCGAACGCCTATCGTGCGTGCCAGCCACGGAGGAACCCGCCGATGCCCAACGCCGAGCCCATCACCATGGACGACGGCACGCTCCGCGTGCCCGCCCACCCCATCATCCCGTTCATCGAGGGCGATGGCACGGGCCCGGACATCTGGGCGGCCGCGGTCCGCGTGTTCGATGCCGCGGTCGAGAAGGCCTACGGCGGCGATCGCAAGATCCACTGGCATGAGGTGCTCGCCGGCGGCAAGGCCCACGATTCTACCGGCGAGTGGCTGCCCGACGCCACGCTCGACGCCTTCCGCGAGTACCTCGTCGGCATCAAGGGCCCCCTGACCACCCCCACCGGCGGCGGCATCCGCTCGCTCAACGTCGCGCTGCGCCAGAAGCTCGACCTCTACACCTGCCTAAGGCCGGTCCGCTGGTTCGAGGGCGTGCCCAGCCCGCTGAAGGACCCCAGCAAGACCGACATGGTCATCTTCCGCGAGAACAGCGAGGACATCTACGCCGGCATCGAGTTCGAGGCCGGCACGCCCGACAACGACACGTTCATCAAGCTCTTCCACGAAGCCTTCCCCGATCGCTGGGCCAAGGTCCGCTTCGGCACGACCGAGAGCGTCGTCGAGCACGAGGAACTGATCGGGCACCCCGGCGTCTACGGCTCCAAGCCGCACGTCGGCGTGGGCATCAAGCCCGTCTCGCAGATCGGCACCGATCGGCTCGTGTGGGCGGCGATCGTCTACGCGCTGCAGCACGGGCGCGACTCGGTCACGCTGGTCCACAAGGGCAACATCATGAAGTTTACCGAGGGCGCCTTCATGCAATGGGGCTACAACCTCGCCGCGGGCGGCTTCGGTGCCGAACCGCTCGATGGCGGGCCCTGGCACGTCATCAAGAAGGGCACGACCTTCCCCGAGGGCGCGGCCCGCGCGACCGGCATGAGCGAGTGCCCCCACGACGTCGTGATCAAGGACGTCATCGCCGACGCCTTCCTGCAGCAGATCCTGACGAGGCCGGCCGAGTACGACGTCATCGCCACGATGAACCTCAACGGCGACTACGTGAGCGACGCGCTAGCGGCGTGCGTCGGCGGCATCGGCATCGCGCCGGGGGCCAACATCAACTACGACACGGGCCACGCCATCTTCGAGGCCACCCACGGCACCGCCCCCAAGTACGCCGGCCAGGACAAGGTCAACCCCGGCAGCGTGATCCTCTCGGGCGAGCTGATGCTCCGCCACATGGGCTGGCACGAGGCCGCCGACCTGGTGATCCAGGGCATGGAGGGCGCCATCGCCGCCCGCACGGTCACCTACGACTTCGAGCGGCTGATGGAGGGAGCGACGCTGCTGAAGTGCAGCGAGTTCGGCGAGGCGGTTGTGGGGAAGATGGGCTAGGCCTTCCGTACCACCGCCTCCGCCTCGATCTCCACGAGCATCCGCGCATCGACGAGAGCGGCCACGACAACCAGCGTGGCGGCGGGGCGAATTCCAGCGAAGATCTCGCCATGCGCGCGGCCAACCGCTTGGGCATGCTCGGCCTTCGTGACGAACATCCGCGTAGCGACCACATGCTCCAGGCCAGCGCCGTGCTCCCGCAGCACCGAGCCGATGCGATCCAGGATCGTCCGGGCCTGTCCACCGGCGTCGCCCTCGGCCTCGATCGAGCCATCGGGATTGGCGGCCGTCGTGCCGGCGAACACGAACCGCGTGTGGTCGGCGTGCTCGAGCTTCACCGCGCGGCTGTAGCCGTTGGCTGCTTCCCAGGGGCCGCCGGTGGAGATGTTGGTGCGGGTCATAGCTTCTTCAGCGCCTCGACCACCGCATCCACGTGCTCCTCCGTGTGAGCGGCGGACATCTGCAACCGCAGCCGAGCAGCGCCCTCGGGCACGACGGGGTAGCCGAAGCCGATGACGAAGATGCCCAGCTCGAGCAGGCGTTTGCTCATGGCGATGGCCTTGGCGGTCTCGCCCACGATGATGGGGCAGATGGCGGTGGGCGACTCGATGACCTCGAAGCCGGCGGCGGTGATCTTGTCGCGGGCGTAGGCCGCGATGTCCCGCAGCGTCTGCACACGCTCGGGCTCGTTCAGCAGGATCTCGATGGCCTTGTTGGCGCTGCAGGCGATGGTGCAGGGCAGGGCGTTGCTGAACAGCGTCGGCCGGCCGCGCTGGATCATGAGTTCGGTGCCGCGGCGGCTGCCGGCGATGAAGCCGCCCGCGCCGCCGCCGAGGGCCTTGCCCAGCGTGCCCGTAAAGAAGTCGACCTCGCCCAGGCCGGGATCGTGGTTGGCCGCACCGGGGCACATGCCGTAGTGCTCGTGCGTGCCGCGGCCGGTGGGTCCCATCACGCCGTGGCCGTGCGAATCGTCGACCACGAGCATCGCCTCGAACTCGTCGCAGAGCGTCCGCAGCCCGGGCAGGTCGGCGATATCGCCCTCCATGCTGAACACGCCGTCGGTGATGACCCAGAGCTGGCCGGTGACCTCCGGGTCGGCCTTGAGCTTCTCGAGCTTGGCGCGGAGATCATCCAGGTCGTTGTGCCTGTAGACGCCCTTCTTGACGCCCTTCTTGATGACGGTGGCCAGGCGGATGCCGTCGATGATGCACGCGTGGTTGAGTTCGTCGGAGATGAGCGCGTCGCCCGGCTCGGCGAAGGTCGGGTAGAGCGCCTCGTTGGCGGTCCAGCAGCTGACGAAGGTGTAGCTGCTCTCGGTGCCCATGTAGCGGGCGATGGTGGCCTCGAGCGTCTCGTGCGGCGTGAAGGTGCCGCAGATGAAGCGGACCGAGGCGGTGCCCGCGCCGAACTCCCGCAGGCCCCGGATGCCGGCCTCGACGACCTCGGGGTGGTTGGCAAGCCCGAGGTAGTTGTTGGAGCACATGCAGATGACCTCGCGGGTGCCGCCGTCGCCATCACGGAGGCGGACCGTCGGGCCCATGGGCGAATCGAGCATCTGCAGGTGCTTGTACTGGCCACCGGCCTCGAGTGCGCGGAGGACGTCGTCGGTGCGGGCATCGAAGGGGCGGGCGGCGGTCGTGGCGGTCATGGGCGTGCTCCCGGCGGCCCTTGGCTGACGGCCGCCGATCGAGCATATGCGGCCGCGCCGGCTAGCCCGCGCCGGCGATGGGGACGCGGTGCCGCTGGGCGTACTCGGCCGCGAACGCCCGGATGCGGGCGTAGTTGCTGTGGCTGGAGAAGGTGCTGGCGGAGATCGGCCGCTCGACGCGGGCCAGGACGTCCTCGAGCAGCTGCGCGGCGTCCTGGTGCTTGCCCGCCTTCTCGAGCATGGAGACGGCGGCGAAGACGGCGTTCTGGCTCTCGCGGGTGTCGTTGAGATAGCTGCGGTACACGTCCTGGTAGGCCAAGAAGGCGGCGTGCCTGTCGCCGCGGCCCAGGGCGTCCCGCGCCTGGATCATGCGGATGCGGGCCCGCAGGTCCTTCTTGGTCTTGACCGAATCCAGCACCCGCTCCCACACCCCGCTGCGCTCGCGGCCGCCGGGCATGCTGGTGATCATGGGCTGCAGCAGCGAGACCATGAAGTGCTCCGCCCCGGCCTGCTCGCACAGCCGCATGATGGTCTGGGACCACGCGACGCGGTCCCGCATGGGCATGTCGGCGTCGGCGACGGCGCGGCGGACCAGCGCCCAGCCGCGGCGGTCCCCGGGGTTGCGCCGCAGGCCGAGCTCGGCGAGCTCGAGCAGGCCGGCCCGGCCGGCGCGTGGCTCCCGCTGGCGGCCGCGCTCGGGCCACGAGCGCTCCGAAGGCGTCGATGATCGCTCCAGCGCCGCGGCGGCGTCGAGCCAGGCGGCCGCCTCATGCCGGTGCGGGGCGCGGATCTGCGCGAGCCGGCCGAGCAGCGCGAGCTCGTCGTCGCCGATGCGACGCCCCGACTGCGGATCGAGCAGCGTGCCCTGCACGCCCTGGTACTCGCGGTAGCGGCCGACGTCGAAGTTCCACGCGGCGCTGCGGCCGCGGGCTTCGAGGTAGCCGACCCAGGCATGCCCCTCCTCGCCGCCGCGGCCCGTGACGTAGGCGGTGGGCACGCCGATCGCCTTGCCGACGGTTGCCGCGTAGTACGCCTGGTCGGCGCAAACCCCGCCGCAGCGCTGGATGTTGGGCAGCGTGAAGCCCTCGACGGTGACCCGCTTGGGCTGGCCGGTCCGCATGTGGGCATAGTCGTACTCGATGTCGAAGAACCGCGTGCCGACGCTGCGATCGCCGCCGTGCCGCTCCAGGGCCCAGGCCAGCTCGTCCACGGAGCCCGTGGCATCGACGACGAACACCAGCAGCTCGGGCGGCACGTCGCGGAGGCCGAAGAGCAACCGCCGCTCGTTGGTCGTGAAATAGCCGAAGAGCGGCACGGGCCCGGCGGACTCGGCGCGATTCTCGTTGATGCGCACGGCGTGGAGCCTGGGCCCGTCGTGCACCACGCACAGCGCCGCGACGAGGGACGGGTACGCCGCCACCGTGGCGTCGCCGTGGGCCTCGCGGAGCCGGCCGAGCGTCCGCACCATGCCCGCCGGCGGGTCGGCATCCGTCATCGCGAAGGCGAGCGTGCGGGCGAGATCGTCCCGCTCCCGGAGCCAAGCGTGCCAGCCGGCGCGCTCGGCGGCGGGCGCAGCGGAGACGAGCCGCAGCAGCCGGTGCGTTTCGGCCGCGCGGACCGCCAGATCGCCGTCCCGGCGGCCGCCCCAGCGGCCCAGCTGACGGACGATCTCCTCGGCATCAGCGGCCAACGCCCGGCTGGCGGCGTCATCGCCCAGGTCCTCCGCCGCACGCCGATCGATCGCGTCGAGGCTGGCCTCGATGGCCCCGCGGAACGTCTCCGATTGCTGCGCGTGGGCCGCCGCCGGTGCGAGCATCCAGAGAGCAGCAACCAGCAGCGAGAGGCAAGGTGGCACGGGGCCCCTCCTTGGTCCGCCGGCCGCAGCCTGGATGCGATCGGGGACCGGCTCGGGTTGCGTCCCTGTTCGTGCGCCGATACCCGGCGGTTGGCGGGGGCCTCCCCGGATCCGAGCGATCGCTCGGCCACGCGTATCGGACTCGGCCCGGCGGAGCGTCGCAACGCCGCGGCTCCGCACAAACCTCATCTCTTGCCCTACTCCACGCATCGGTTCATTGTTGTGCGTTACCAGCAACGCGATTCTGCGTTATATTTTGTATGGATGCTGATCTAGTGTGATACCCTATCAATACCCGCTCAGATATGGCACCGGGGAGCCAATGATGCACAGTCGCGCCGCCTTCGTTCTTGCCTGGCTGCTCAGCGCCCTTCCCACCTTGGCCCAGCCTGTCCTGGACTACCTGGACATCGGCGACGAACCGGTGCCGATCTGGCGGCCGTCGACGTACGACCCCGCCGAGCCGCTGCCGCTGATCATCGCGCTGCACGCTTACACGACCGACGCCGCCGCGATCGAGGACTACCTCAACTTCCTCGAGGTGATCGAGGACGATCGATTCCTGTATTGCACGCCGAATGGTCCGGTTGACTCCCAGGGCGACCGCTACTGGAACGCAACCGACGCGTGCTGCGACGTCGACGGGGCGGACCTGGATCACTCGGGCTTCCTGCGGAGCCTTATCGACCTGATCCGCACGACCTATTCCGTCGACGACCGGAGCATCCACCTTGCGGGCTATTCGAACGGCGGCTTCATGTCCTATCGCATGGCGTGCGACCATGCGGACCTTGTCGCCTCGATCATGACCATCGGCGGCATGACCTTCCTGGACCCTGCCGCCTGCAACCCCAGCGAGCCGGTGCACGTGCTCGCGTTGCACGGCACGCGGGACAGCGTGATCCGCTTCGACGGCGGCTGCTTCCTGGGCTGCTATCCGAGCGCGATGGATTCTGCCGGCTTCTGGGCCGGCTACAACGGATGCGCCCCGACGTCCGAGGTCGTGGGCGATCCGATCGACATCGACGCCGCGGTCGACGGCGACGAGACGATCCGCCACCTGTACTCCTCGGGATGCGACGACGACGCGACCGTCGAGCTCTGGGCGTTGCAGGGTTCGCTGCACCGCCCGACCCTCTGGCTCGCGAGCGAGGGAGAGGACCCCTCGGACAACCGCCTAACGCAGCGTGCGGTCGACTGGTTCTACGCGCACCGCAAGCCGCAGGTCGACGTCTGCATCGCGGATTCCGACGGCGACGGGGTGCTCAGCCTGCTCGATTTCCTGGAGTTCCAGAACTGGTTCGCGCTCGGTGATCCGCGGGCCGACCTCGATGGAGACGGCGACCTCACCCTCCTCGACTTCCTCGACTTCCAGTCCGCCTTCGCGATCGGTTGCCCCTGATCGGGCCAACGACCCGGGAGGCGAGCACGCGCCCCCCGCGGCGATGTCCAGCTCGCTATCACCAGTTCGGTGGCGCCCCACTACGGTGCGGCGTGCCGGGTCGCGCATCGGCAAAAGCGGAGCGAGAGGGATTCGAACCCTCGGTACCGGATATACCAGTACACCGGATTAGCAATCCGGCCCCTTCAGCCTCTCGGGCACCGCTCCGGGGCAGGGGCGATGGTATCAGCCATGGGCCCGTCTGTCGCGTTCCGCGGGTCGGCGGGCCACGGCCTCAGGGATCGCTCGGCGTGGACCCATTCGCCCCCGCCGGCGTGCGGCCTCGGGCGGGCATCGCGTCGGGGTCTCGCCAGCGGTTGTTGTCCGCATCGATGTCGGGTAGCACGCCCGAGGGGTCCACGACGACCTGCCGCAGTTCGCGGCCGGCGAGCGGGATGTCGAAGGACTTGGCCCGCGTCGTCGCCCAGGTCTCGACCGGGAACCGCCGCCGCTCCCCGGTGCCGTCGGTGAACTGGATGGCAACCTCCACGGGCATGACCATGTCGCCCAGCGAGCGGATGGTGATTGTGGCCGACAGCTCTCCGGGTTCGTCCGTCGAGTCCAAATCGGACTCCGACTCGGACTGGGCCGATGGCTCGTTGAACGCGACCTCGACGGCGAGGTCCAGCCGCGTGTCCTCCTCGAACCACTGGCGGAAGAACCACGCCAGGTCCGCGCCCGCGGCGTCCTCCATCGTGCGGTAGAAGTCGCCGGGCTGCGGGCTCTTGAAGGCCCAGCGGCGGACGTACTCGCGGAACGCGTAGTCGAACCGCTCGGGACCGAGCACCACCTCCCGCAGCAGGTGCATGCCCATCGCCGTCTTGCGGTACTGCGTGCGGCCCAGCAGCCCCGGCAGGATGCGGTCGGCGAAGGTGTTGATCGGCTGGCTGCGGCCCAGCGCGAGCTGCATCGTCTGTGTGCGGACGCGGGTGTCGTCGAGCGGCCGCCCGAAGAACGCCGCGCGGGAGTGCATGTTCACGAAGCTATTGAATCCCTCGTCCATCCAGGCGTACCGCCGCTCGTCGGTGTTGACGACCATGGGGAACCAAGTGTGGCCGACCTCGTGATCGGTCACGCCGAAGGGCCCGCGGCCGGTGCGGCCGCCGCAGAAGATGATCATGGGGTACTCCATGCCACCCTCGGGCCCGTTGACGTTGGTCATGATTGGGTAGGGGTACGGGTAGAGGAAGTCGCTGTAGAACTCGACCGAGTGCGCGACATATTGCGTGCTGCCGCCATCCTCGGCGGTGGGCTTCCACTCCTCGGCCTCGACGGGATAGAGCGACTGGCACAGCACGGTCCGCTCGGTGCCGTCCAGGTCGGTGATGGTCGCGCCGCAGGCGTCCCAGATGAAGGCGTCGCTCGAGGCCCACGCGAAGGTGCGGATGTCGTCGCCGCGGAAGATCCACGTCAGCGGACCCTCGCCCGACGGCCTCGAATCCGGATCTCCCACCTCGTCGGCCGCGCGGATCATCACGGTCTCGCGGGTGGTCATGGCCTCGGCCAGGCGCTCCCGCTGCGTCGCGGTGAGCACGTCCCGGGGGTTCTGGAGCATGCCCGAGCCCGCCACGAGGTGGCTCCGAGGCACGGTGATGTGGACCTCGTACGTGCCGAAGTTGGTGTAGAACTCGCCGCTGCCGGCGTAGGGCAGCGTGTTCCAGCCATGCACGTCGTCGTAGTTGCAGACGTGCGGGAACCACTGGGCGTACTCGAAGATGCGGCCCTGCTCGACATCCTCGGCGCCCATGCGGCGGAGGTAGGGCGGCATGTCGAAGCCGAAGTCCAGCTCGAACTCGAATCGCTCGCCCGGCTCCAGGGGCTCGGGCAGCTCGACGCGCATCAGCGTGTCGTAGATCTGGTACTCGAGATCATCACCCGCGGACCGCAGCAGCGGGATGTCGTAGCCGCCCTCGAAGGCCTCCTCCATGGCCCGCATCGGGCCGCCGCCGGTGCGGGTGAGCGTGCCGATGCTGTCGGGCCGGAAGAGGTTCTGCTCGAGCTGCAGCCACAGGTAGCCCAGCGCGTGGGGTGAATTGTTGTGGTACGTGATCTCCATGGTCGCCTCGAGCCGCTTGGTCTCGGCATCCAGCGTGGCGTGGATGCGGTAGTCGCACCGCTGCTGCCAGTAGGCGGGACCCGGCGCGCCCGAGCCGAGCCGCACCTCGCTGGGCGCCGGCAGGTCGAGGGGGGCGAAGGCGTCGTAGGGCCGATCGCCGGCGTCCTGCGCCGGGGCCCGGCCATCCGAGAGCATCACGGCGGCGGCCGCCACCATCAGAGCACGCATCGTCATCATCGCAGGCCTCCGGTTCCCCGCTCGAGCGGCATGGTATCCGCAGGGGAAGGGCACCCAGCCCGCATAGGATCGCCCTTGCTCCACACCTCGAGGACGCCATGACGACCATCGACCACCCCGCCCTGCTCCAGCCCGAGACCTACCCCGACGTCCACGCCGATCCGCCGCCGCGGGACGGCGACCGCGTCATCACCTTCCGCGAGGCGCTGCGGGAGGCCATGAGCGAGGAGATGCGGCGGGACGAGCGGGTCTTCCTGATCGGCGAGGAGGTGGCCGAATACAACGGCGCGTACAAGGTCAGCCAGGGCATGCTCGACGAGTTCGGGCCCACGCGGATCATCGACAGCCCCATCAGCGAGAACGGATTCGCGGGGATGTCGATCGCCGCCGCCATGGCGGGGCTGCGGCCGATCGTGGAATTCATGAGTTGGTCGTTCAGCCTGGTCGCGGCGGACCAGATCCTCAACAACGCGCCCAAGATGCTGTACATGTCGGGCGGCCAATGGGGCTGCCCGATCGTGTTCCGCGGCAACGACGGCGCGGGCGGCCAGCTGGGCAGCACGCACAGCTGGAGCGTCGAGGGCCTGTACAGCAACGTGCCGGGCGTCAAGATCGTCATCCCGAGCAACCCCTACGACGCCAAGGGCCTGCTCAAGACCGCCATCCGCGATCCCGACCCGATCTTCTTCCTCGAGAGCGAGCGGATGCTCGGCGACACCGCGCACGTGCCCGAGGAGGAGTACTACCTGCCCTTTGGAAGGGCGCACCGGCACCGCGAGGGCGACGCCTGCACGCTCGTCAGCTTCGGCCGCCCGGTCAACTTCTGCCTCGAGGCGGCCGAGCGGCTGGCTGGCGAAGGCATCGAGGTCGACCTGCTGGACATGCGGACCATCCGCCCGCTGGACATCGAGTCGATCGTCGAGAGCCTCAAGAGGACCAACCGCCTGGTGGTCGTTGATCAGAGCTGGCCCTTCGGCAGCGTCGCCAGCGAGGTGTGCACCCAGGTCGTCGAGCACGCCTTCGACTGGCTGGACCACCAGCCCGTCCGCGTCAACGCCCAAGACGTGCCCACGCCCTACGCCAAGGAGCTTGAGCAGGCCTTCCTGCCCAACCCCGACCGGATCGTGGAAGCGGTGAAGGGCGTGGTCGGCTGAGCACCGCACGCCGCGTTCGCGATGCTTACGCCGGACGAGTTCGTGCTAGAAGTGCCCGCCTCCGTTCGCACGCGGGCGGCGAGTCTCCGGCGGCTGGTACTCGACCTTGCCCCCTTCGCCGCCGAGCGCGTGACCTGGGACGCGATCTCGTTCTACGACCCGCGGCGAGGTGGCCCGATCAAGGGCTCGATCTGCCAGCTAGTGCATCGCCGCGGCGTGCTCAGGCTGGACTTCCCACTCGGCGAATTCATGGATGACCCCGAGCACGTGCTTTCGTCCGAGGGCGGGCGAAGGGGCAAGCGTTTTGTCGCACTCGGAGAGTCTTGGCCGGACGACCGGACCGTCGAATCTCTGATCCGCGCGGCACTGGCCGCACCCCCCAAGCCGAAGCGCCTGCCTGCCCCTCCGAAGCCCGGAGATTAGGGACGCCCATCCGCTTGCGAATCCCTAGCATCCCCCCGAAGCCCCGCCCATCCGCGCCCGGAGTCTGATCCATGCCGATCACCGTCACCATGCCCCGGATGTCCGACACCATGGAGGTCGGCACCGTCGTCCAGTGGCACGTCAAGGAGGGCGACGCCGTCGCCCCCGGGGACGTGCTGGCCGACATCGAGACCGACAAGGCGACCATGGAGTTGGAGGCCTTCGACGAGGGCACGGTGGCGAGGCTGGCCGCCAGCGAGGGCGACTCCGTGGCCGTCGGCGACCTAATCGTGGTCATTGCCGAGGAGGGCGAGGACGTCGCCGAGGCCGCGAAGGCGACCGCGGGCGAGTCCGCGCCGAAGCAGGCCGCCGCCGGCGGCGGCGACGCACCCGCCGCTGCCGCCACCACGACGGCTGCGCCCGCCGCCCCGCCGGCGCCGGCCTCCGCATCGACCAACGGCACCGGCGGCCGCATCTTCGCCAGCCCCCTGGCGCGCAAGATCGCCGAGGAAAAGAACATCGACCTGTCGTCGATCGAGGGCACGGGCCCCAGCGGCCGGATCGTCCGCAAGGACGTGGAACAGGCCTCGACCGGCAGCGGGGGCGGCGCGTCCGCGCCGAGCCGCTCGGCGCCCACGCCGATGCTCGCGCCCGCGGGCGATGGGCTGAGCGACAACGTCGTGACGCTCAGCAACATGCGGGGCACGATCGCCCGCCGGCTCGTCGAGAGCAAGCAGGGCATCCCCCACTACCAGGTCACCGTCGAGGCCGACATGGATGCGTTGCTCGTGCTGCGCAAGCAGCTCAACGACCAACTGGCCGACCAGGGCGTCAAGCTGACCGTCAACGACTTCCTGGTCCGGGCGTGCGCCCTCGCGATGCACCAGCACCCGTTCGTCAACAGTTCCTGGGACGAGAGCACCAAGCCGCCGTCGATCTTCCAGCGGGGCGACGTCAACATCGGCGTCGCGGTGGCGTTGCCCGAGGAACGTGGCGGCGGGCTGGTGGTCCCGGTGCTCCGCAACACCGATCGCATGGGCCTTCGAACCATCTCGCAGGAAACCCGCCGCCTGGCCACCAAGGCCCGCGAGAAGGGCCTGACCGTCGACGAGATGGACGGCGCCACCTTCACCATCAGCAACCTGGGCATGTTCGGCGTGTCGCACTTCACGGCGATCATCAATCCTCCGAACGTGTGCATCCTGGCCGTCGGCGCGGCCCGCCAGATCCCGGTGATCCGCGACGGCGAGTTGGCGGTCGGCAGCGTGATGAGCATGACCATGTCCAGCGACCACCGCGTCGTCGATGGCGCGATGGCGGCGCAGTACCTCGGCACCGTCAAGAACCTGCTCGAGGCGCCCGCGACGCTGCTGGTCTGACGGGGACGCACCGGCCATGGATGCCCACCCACGACCCGTGAAGATCGCGCGGGCAACGGCCGCGGGCGGCCGGAGCCAGGCCGGCGGCACCACCAGCACGCTCGCCGTCGGGCCGGGCGACACCAGCGGCTCGCTGGGCGTGATCGTCGCGACCACGGTCGCGGGCGGCGGCCCGCCGTTCCACGTCCACCCGGCCTTCGACGAGACCTTCGTGATCCTCGGTGGCCGCTTCGCCTTCCACACCCACGACGGCGTGCAGGAGGTCGGCCCGGGCGACACGGTGTTCGTGCCGGGCGAGGTGCCCCACGCCTTCCGCTGCGTCGAAGCCGCCGATGGCTTCGAGGGCGGCCGCACCGCCATGGTGGTCACGCCGGGCCGCTTCATCGGCTTCTTTGATGCGATGCGGGACATGGCGACGCGCGATGGCGGAATCGACCAGGATCAACTCGCCGAGTTGGGCCTCGAATGGGGCGTCCGTTTTCCGGAGCCGCCGCCGAACCTGAGCTGACGCGAGCGGCGCTAGTGGCCCGCCGCGGCGCTCTCGGCCCAGCGGCGGTCGGCCCCCGCCGAGAGCGAGCCGTCGGGCTCGACCACGATGACCTGGGCGACCCCCTGCGAGGACGTGCCGCGGAGCGCGTGGCCCATCGCGCCGAGCGCCTCGGCGACCTCGGCCGGGAAGGCGTGCGACTCGTGGCGGATCTCGTCGGGCAGCCACTGGTGGTGGATCCGGCCGGCATCGACCGCCGCCTGCGCATCCATGCCGTGGTCCACGATGTTGAGGATGGTCTGCGCGACCGTGTTGATGATGGTGCGGCCGCCGGGGCTTCCCGTCACGATGTACACGGCGCCATCGCGGCGGACGATGGTCGGGCTCATCGACGACAGCATCCGCGCGCCGGGTCTCGTCAGGTTGGGCTCGGTGCCGATGGAGCCCGCCGGCGTCGTGCGGCCCGGCGCGGGATTGAAGTCGCCCATCTCGTTGTTGAGCAGGAAGCCCGCGCCCGGCACGACGATGGCCGACCCGTACGACGCCTCGAGCGTGTAGGTCAGGGAGACGGCGTTGCGATCTCCGTCGACCACGGATAGGTGCGTCGTCTGCGGCCGATCGGGCGGCCACTCGAAGGTCTCGGGCGACGACGCGGACGCCCGATTGGCGTCGATCGTGCCGTACCGCTCTCGCACGTACTCCGGCGAGATCAGTCGCTCGACGGGCATCGTGGGATTGGCCTCGGGATCGCCGAGGTATCGCGCCCGATCCGCGAACGCCCGGCGGGCGGCTTCGGCGTAGAGGTGCACGGTGGCCGACGAGCCGTGGCCCAACGCCCCGAGATCGTGCGGCTCGAGCATGCCCAGGATCTGCACGATCGCGATGCCGCCGCTGCTGGGCGGGGGCATGCCGATGATCTCGAGCCCCCGGTACGTCCCGCGGATCGGCGTGCGCCGCTTCGCCTCGTACGACGCCAGGTCGTCCATGGTGATGATGCCGCCGCCCCGCTGCATCTCGGCCACGATCATTTCGGCGGTCTCGCCCGCGTAGAAGCCCTCGGGCCCGCGCTCGGCGATGCGGCGGAGCGTGCCGGCCAGCGTCGGCTGGCGGAACACCTCGCCGGGCTCGAACGGCTCGCCCCGATTCGTGAAGTGCGCGACCGAGGCCGGGTAGGCGCGCATGCGGCGCAGCGCCCGGCGTAGCGAAGATGCCAGCGCTTCACTCACGACGAAGCCATCCTCGGCCAGCGCAATCGCGGGCGCGACCAGATCGGGCCAGGGCCGGGTGCCGTGCTCCCGCCAAGCCAGATGCAGACCGGCGACGGTGCCCGGCACGCCTACGGCGAGGTGGCTGTTGTGGTGCCGGCGCGCGTCGTACTCGCCATCGACGAGCCACATCTCGGGGTGGGCGGCCGCCGGCGCGGTCTCGCGGAAGTCGAAGGCCTCGGGCTCGTCGCCATCGGGCGCGTAGACCAGGAAGCCCCCGCCGCCGATGTTGCCCGCGGGCGGATGGGTGACGGCGAGCGCGAAGGCCGTCGCGACGGCGGCGTCTATGGCGTTGCCGCCGTCGCGCAGCACGGCCGCGCCGACCTCGGACGCGAGGCGATCCTGCGACACGACCGCCCCGTGCTCGAAGCGGGCGGGCTGGGCGAGCACCAACGCCGGCCACAGGACGAGGCACACGAACGATCGGACGTGCCGCGAGAACGCCATGGCCGTACCTCCCGTGGGGGGGCTCGCCGCGGGCCGCGGATGCACCCGCGCCCCCTTGCGGCGGAGACATCCCGCCGCTATCTTGTAGGCATGGAACAGCGCGGCCCCAAACCGGGTTCCTCCTGGGCCATGGACGCCTCCATCGCCCCGTCCGAGAACGATCTGATGCTGGTCGGCGATGCCGAACTGCGGGATGCCGTCGAGGACCTCGAGCGTGAGGATCCGCAGGACGTGGCGCGCGTCGGCCGCCGGCTGCTGGTCGCGGGCCTGCTGATCTCCGCGCTCGCGATCGCGTCGGTGTTCTTCCTGCCGACGATCATCGCGATCCTCACGCCGATGGGGGCCATGGTCGTGTTCATCGCCATACTGGCCGGGGCCCTCCTCACCGCCGCGCCAAAGAAGACCGAGCCCGCCCGTCCGCTGGACGACGCGCGACCGGTCTCCTGCGGCGGGCCCCGGCCCGTGGGCGAGATGTCCCGCCGCGCCCGGGGCGGCCACTCCTGCGGCCCGGGCGGTTGCGGCTGAGCACTGCCCCGCCAACCATGCGGGCATGCCGTTCGATCTGGTCATTGCGTGCGATTGGTCCAGCGAAAAGGGCCGCAAGCCGACGCCCGGCGAGAATCGGTGCTGGTTGTCGTGGGCAACGCGCGACGATCCGCCCGATCGCCGGCCCGATCCCGAGTACATGCCCACGCGGCTCGAGGCCGAGGCCCGCGTCCGCGAGTTGCTCACCGGGCATGCCGGCGCCCGCTGCCTGGCCGGATTCGACTTCTGCATCGGCTATCCGCTCACGGTCGACGGTGCACCTGTGCTATCCATCGGCCGCAATCTGTGCTCGATGATCGCCGGACGGATCAGCGACGATCCATCCGGGGTCAACAACCGCTTCGAGGTCGCCGACCAGCTCAACCGCGAGATCCGCGCCGCGACCAACGCCGAGCGCGGCCCCTATTGGGGGCGGCCCCGCGAGTTGTCCCATCTGGGCGATCTCCCCGAGCGACAGCCGACTGGCGGCACGAACATCGAGCGCTACCGCGCGGTCGAGGGCGTCGCACGCGGCCAATCCAAGCAGAAGCCGCAATCGGCCTGGAAGCTGTGGACGACGGGCAACGTCGGCTCCCAGACGCTCATGGGCCTGCCCACCGTCCACCGGCTGCTGACCGATGCCGAACTCGCGCCCCGCTCGCACCTGTGGCCCTTCGAGCCCGCACCCGATCGATCGGATGCGATCACGGTCGCCGAGATCTACCCGAGTCTGTTCCCCGAGCGGGCGCCGAAGCACTGGTACAAGGACGCGCGGCAGGTGACCGACAGCCGCAACGCCATGATGGAGCTGGATGCACTGCCGCAGCCCCGGCATCCGCGGGCCACACTCGAGGGCTGGATCGTCGGCGTCGAGGGCTGACTCGGCCCGCGGTTAGGCCCGCTCGTAGGCGTTCCGCAGCCAGCCGATGAGTTCATCATCGACCTGCGAGGCGTCCGACACGCGCACGCGATGCGTCACCATGTCGCTGAACGAGCCGGACGCCTCGAGGCGTGTGCCCGCCGCTTCGTCCGGCAGCTTGAGCCCCAGGTCCACGCGAGTCTTGGTCGACGGCTGCACGAGCCCGAACTGCGTGCTCCGCCGGAGGCTCGCGTAGGCCTTCCTGGGAATTACCTCGACGTCGGGGCCGAACTCGAGCACGCGGGCCATGATCGCGTCGTAGATCGGCCTGAGGCCGGCCTTGGCCCCGGCGTACTGGGCCTCGATCAGCTCGTCCGGGCTGGCGGGCCCGCCCTCGGCCGCCTCGCGGTGCTTGATGGCCACGACGTTCGCGTAGCCGTGCGTCAGGCCGTGGTCGGCCTTGAGCATCGTGATGATCTGGCCGTGCTTGCTCAGGCCCGACTTCTTCGCGATCGCCAGCCAGTGCTCGATGGGTCTACCAGTCTTCTCGGGCATGTTGGCGATGATGGCGGCGGCCATCTCTTCGGGGGATTGCGGCATCATCGCTACTCCGTGACGGGCCAGTGCTCGCTGCGGCATCGCTTGGGCTGGGGCATCACGCGGAACAGCAGGTACAGTGCGCGGATGCCGAGGCTGGGCTTGCCGGTCTCCATCACCCGCTTGAGCGTGCCGACGATCATCGTGCCGCCGCTCATCATCTGCTTGTGGGTCTTGGTGCCCGGCGTCGAGTCGACGACCGTCAGCGTGAACTCGGTGCCGCCCTCGACCTCCCGGAGCTCGTACACGACCTTGCACTCGCCCTCATCGAGGTGCGTGAAGCGGAACGTGTGCGCGAACCGCGTCGGCGGCACGACCTCGAGGATCTCGCCGACCACGCCGGTGTGCCGGCCATCGGGCGTCCGCATCGCCAGCTTCGAGCCGGGCTCGAGCATCGGGGTATGCATCTGCGCGTTGAAGAAGGCCGGGATCGGCGCATCGGTCCGCGTGATCTCCTTCCAGACGTCATGGATGCCCGCGCGGATCACCGTGCGGAACACCTCCTGCGAGTTGCGTGCGTCATCCGGCATCGGCGATGTCCTCTCTGCTGGCCGGCCCACGTGTGTCGGCGCTGGCGTCGGCGTCCGCCTCGATCCGCGACTTGAGGTCGGCCATCCGCTCGCTCCAGAACGAGGCGTACCGCCGCGTCCACTCGTCGCGGAGCGCCTGGATGGGCACGGGGTTGAAGTACAGGCGTCGCTCGCGGCCCTGCTTCTCGGAGGTCAGCAGGCCGGCCTCCTCGAGCAGCCTCAGGTGCCGCATGACCGCGACCCGCGAGATCGGGAAGCGGTCGGCGATATCGCGGACGCGCGCCCCGGGGTGGGCCTCCACGGCGTCCAGGATCTCGCGGCGGACGGCCAGCGAGAGGGCGGCGAAGATGCGATCCAGCTCGTCGGGCGACATTGGTAACTATATTATTACCTTTTTGTCCCCCGTCAAGCTCGCGTGCTCCGCGATGCCCCGGAAGTGCATGCCAGCTAGCGGCGTGTGGCGCGGCCGATGGCCTCGGCGATGAGCTCCGCCCGGGTCGCCGGCGCGGCCGAAAGGGCCAGCGGGCCGGGCGGCGGGGCCGCATCACCCAGCGGCACTACCGCGCGGACCATCCAGGAATGGCGGTGCACGGCGATCGCGACGCCGCGATCGATCCACGCCGGGTTGAGCCATTCCGGCTCGCCCGACAACGCGCACGCCCGCACGCGATCCTCGTGGCCCCGCGGCGGCCGCGTCACCCGCTCCAGCAGCCTGGGCAAGTCGCGATCCCCGACGCCGACGAGAACCACGTCGACATCCAGCGCCCGCGCGATGCCGTTGATGCCCGCCTCGGCCACGCCCGCGGTCCAGGCGTCCCGATCATCGCGATCTCGGGGCGCGAAGAACAGGAACACCACACGCTCGTTCGCGCCCGCGGCCATGGATGCCAGCGACGTCGTGCGGCCGCGGGCATCGACGACCACGCCTCCGCCGAAGCGACGCCCGGGCGCCAGCGATTGCGCGCGTTCACCCAGTTCGCCGAGCGTCGAGACCACCCTGGCTGTCGACACGTCGGGGGGCGTGAAGAGACCCGCCTCGGGCTCGATCGGATCGACGAGACCACGCACGACGACGCCGGTCTGCCGCGTCAGCTCGAAGGACCGCAGACGATCGGTATCCTCGCGCATCTCGAGGCGGAGCGTGCCAGACCCATCGCGGGCCAGCAGCATCCGGCCAACGGGGGATTCGTCGTCCATCGGTGCCGTCCAGCGCACGCGGCCGAGCATCGGGATCGGCCTCGGCAGGTCGTCCCGCCGGCCGAGAGCCAGTTCGATCTGGGGTAACACAAGCGGGGGCAGGGCTGCCGCGATGCTCGAGCCGTTCAACGGCCTATCCAGCGGCGTCACGAACACGGTCTGCGGTGCATCCGCTCTCCACGCGACGAGCCGGCCCGATTCGGCCACGACGCGCAGCGCCCCCAGGTGCAACGCCAGGGCGGGCTGGTCTCCTGCGCGATACGCGAAGACCACCTCGGCGGTGCGGGCGTCGGAACCCGGCCGCGGATGCTCGAGCCGCACGCGCTCGGCGATCGTGCCGGTGCGGTAGGCCTGGGCGAGGCGTTCGCGCAGCTCGGCGGGGTCGACCGATGGCTCCGGCTGCTGTGCGTTGCAGACGCACGCGGCGGCCAGCACGCAGGCGATTGCCCGCCGCATCACGGCCGGACTCCGGCCAGCTGCAGCGCCTCGAGCATGTCACGCACGCACCGCGCCTCGCCGGGCGGTATCAGCTCTGCCGCGAGTTCGCACAGGGGCGCGAGCACGAAGGCGCGCGCCGCCAGCCTCGGGTGCGGCACGCGGAGCCCCGGCTCGTCGATCACGCGATCGCCGAAGAGCAGCAGATCGAGGTCGAGCGTCCGGGGCCCCCACCGCCGCTCGGCGGATCGCCGCCGCCCGCGCGTGGCCTCGATCTGCAGCAACCGATCGAGGACCTCCCGCGGCTCGGCGTTGGTGCGCAGCTCGACGACCTGGTTGAGGAAGGGTGGCTGTTCGGCGACGCCCACGGGCTCGGTCTCGTGCACGGCCGAGGACCGAACCAGCACCCAACCGGGCGTGGATGCCATCGCCGCGCGGGCCGACGCGAGGTGCGCAGCTCGGTCGCCGACGTTCGAGCCGATGCCCACGAAGGACCGCTCGCCGGGAGGCGTTGGGTCGGGGGTCGGTCCCTGAGATGTTTCGCGGTGCGGCACGCCCAATGAAAGGCGGGCATGGGCGGCCGCAGCAAGCGGATCAGCTCGAGGGCTCGAGTTCCCGGGTGCGGTGCTGCATCTGGGCCTTGAGCCGCTCGAGGATGGCGCTGTGCATCTGGCTGACGCGGGACTCGGAGAGGGCCAGCGTGGCGCCGATCTCCTTCATGGTCATGCTCTCGTAGTAGTAGAGAATGACGATCAGCCGCTCGGAGCGGCTGAGGCCCTTGGTGAGCATGTCCCTCAGGTCCTTCCGCTGGATGGCCCGCAGGGGGTTCTCGGCGACGTCGCGGATGACCTCGAGCTCGCGGACCTCGCCGCCATCGTGCTCGCTGGCCTTGCGGGTCATCGAGATGGTCATGACCGGGCGGCCGTCGCGCTGGATCTTGCCGAACTCCTCGCCCTCGACGCCCAGCTTGCCGGCGACCTCATCGTCGGTGGCGGGGCGGCCGTGCTCCATCTCGAAGCTCCGCTTGGCCCGCTCCATGGCGTTGCTGCGGGTGCGGACGAGGCGGGGCACCCAGTCCATCGCGCGGAGCTCATCGAGTATGGCCCCCGTAATGCGGCGGGCGCAAAAGGTCTCGAACTTCACGCCGCGCTCGAGCTGGAACGAGTCGATCGCGCCCATGAGCCCGAACATGCCGGCCTGCACGAGATCCTCGACGTCCACCTCGTCGGGCAGCCTGGCGTGGATCCGCTCGGCGTTGTACCGCACGATGGGTAGGTACCGCTCCCACAGGTAGTTGCGCAGCTCCTCCGTCGGCTCGACGGCGTACTGCTCCCAGACCTCGCGGACATCCATCGCATCGAAGCGGGACGCCGCCCGGGCGCGTGGCTCGTAATCGGCCAGACGCGAACGCATCCGGCTCCGAACGACAGATTTGACGGCGGTTGCCATGGTCCGCTCCCTGACCCCGGTTCCAGCGAGCCACCCTCGGCCGAGATGCGGCGGGCGTGGCGTGGAGTGCGCGTCATCCTTGAGCACGCACGCCAATTATACAGAACAGCGATTCCAACTACCAGCGTTTCATGAATCGCGCTCCAGATTTTCACTTGTTTGACCTTCGGCCCCCCGCACGACCGGCGCGACCGACGCAACCGCGTGCTCGCGCGCCAGCACGCGGGCCACGATGTGATCGAGCACCAGGCCGGCGAGCCGCCCAATGACGTAGCACGCGATGAGCACCACGATGCCCCGCACGAGCAGCGGGCGCGCCGCCGCTCCCGCGATGATCCCCGCCGATAGCGCCACGGCAAAGCCGCTCAGGGCGAACATCGGCCCGCACATGCGAGAGGGCAGGGGCTGTCGTATCTGCTGCTGGGCCACGCGGCTGCTCCATCGGCCACCGCCGCGCGCGGATGCAGCGTCATCCCGGAAAAACAATCCACGCGCACTTGCTGCGCCGCAGGCGGATTCAGGCAGGCCGACCGCCACGACGCACGACGCGTGCCAAGCGGAAGCCACCATCCTGATAGGACGGTGTTAGTTCTTCGCGGACGCGATGCGCGAGCCTGCGGAATCGCCGGGCGACCCTCGAACGCCGGGCGGCGACGCATACGGGACGTCGCGCGCGGGTCGCCCGTTCGGCTGCGGGGTCGTCCGGCAGCCACCCCAGATAGGGCAGCCCGATGCCCAGGAAGCGGGCGGCGACGTCGGCGAGCCGGGCGTGTACGCGGCCGGCGTCCCGCGCATCGCGGGCGCGATTCACCAGGATGTACGGGGTCCGCTTGGCAATGTCCATCGAGCCGGCCGCGGCCATCGTCGCCTTGATGAGGGCGTAGGCGTCGGCGATCGCGGGCGGATCGGGCGTCGCGACGACGATGGGCAGCGTTGCCTCGGCCAGCGCGCGGCGGATTGCGCCGTGGAGGCCGGCGCCGTGGTCCACGACCACGACCTCGGAAGAACGCGCCAGCAGTTCGGTGGTGTCGGCCACGGCGCGACGGACGTCGTGCATGCCCGCGCCGTGTACGGGCCCGACGACACCCGGCACCACCGCGATGCCGCGGGGCCCCGGCAGCGTGAGCCGCTGCACGAGTTCGGGAGTCACGCGATTGCCGCGGGCAACGACCTCGATCGCCTCGCCCAGCCGCGCCGTGGGGCACAGTCCGCACGCGAGGTCGGCGTTGGCCAGGCCGAGATCGGCATCGAGCAGCGCAACGCGGGCGCCCTGGCCCGACAGCGCGATCGCGAGATTGACGCCGATCGTGGTCTTGCCGACGCCTCCCTTGCCCGACGCGATTGCGATCACCGGCGCGCGGGGCGACGCCATAGGGGCGGACGGCTCGGCGATCCGTGCGGACGCGAGCGTCCGCAGCGCCGAGGCTTGGTCATGCGTGGCCCGGGTCACGGCGTCGCGCCCGCCGCGACGACGTTCGGTGCCGTCGACTGCCCCGCCACACTCATGCGCTCGCCGGCACGGAGCTGCGGCTTGGAGAGTGTTGCTGTGCTGTGTTCGCCATCGGCCCCTTCGGCCGAGTGGCTTCCCGCAGCACTCCGCAGCACCATGCGGGCGAGGCGGTCGGCCCGGGCGCGCTCGATGTGGTCGGGCACCTCCTGGCCGGTGGTCACGTAGCTCACCGGGAGCCCGAGGCCGTGCAGCGCCGAGAGCGCCGAACCGAGCGACGCAGCCTCGTCCAGCTTGGTGAGGATGACGCGGTTGGGCTCGGCGATGGCGAATCCCCGCGCGCCATCCCGCAGCGTCGCGGCCCCCGAAGTGGCCGACAGCACCAGGTGGGTCTCGTGCGGATCGGCGGCCTCGAGGTGTGCCGCGAGTTCGTCGAGCCGCTGGCCGTCGCGGGGGGATCGGCCGGCGGTATCGATCAGCACCAGATCGCAGGACGCGAAGCTGCGGCAGGCCGACGCCATCTCCGCCGGCGACATGACGACCCGCAGCGGCACGCTGATGATGCCGGCGTACGTCCGCAGCTGCTCGACGGCCGCGATCCGGAACGTGTCGGTCGTGATCAGGCCGACGCGACGGCCACGCCGGAGCTTGTGGGCGGCGGCGAGCTTGGCGATCGTCGTGGTCTTGCCCACGCCGGTCGGCCCGACGAGCGCGATCGTGCGGGGGCGCCCGTCCTCGGGACGCCTGGCGGACTCCGCACGGGCGATCGGGATCGCCGCGGCGGTTTGGCCTAGCACGGCCCCGCGAACGACGTCGGGCTGGTGCAGTTCCTCGCGGGAGAGCGACTCGCGGACGCCGTCGATGATCGCGTCGGCCAGATCCTGGGCGACATCGGCATCGAGCAGCTGCGCGTACGCGGCCGCAAGCGGCTCGGGCAGCCCGCTCGGCAGGCCGCCGCTCTGGGTCCGCAGCACGCGGCCGACCATCCGGCGGAGCGTCCTGAGCTCGTGCTCGATCGCGGCCGGCGGCGCGGCCGGAGCCACCGCGGCCACCCCCCGGGCATCCGGCGCATCGGCGGCGGACCGGTGGACGCGCAGCGTCTCGCCGGCGGCGCGGCCCTGGGACTCGGCAGGCTCGTCGCGGCGCGGACGCGGGTTGGTCCGGGGTCGCTCTGCGACTCGCTGGTCGGTGGCCCGGGGCTCAACGGAACGGGCGGCGCCGGGCGCAGGCTTGGGGCGGGCGGCCGCGAGCTCGGTGTAGCGCTCGAGCAGCTCGCGGCGGCGGACCGGCGAGAGCGGGTCGGCCGCGGGGCCGGGTCTGGATTGGGGCTTGGGCGTGCTTGCGGCAGCGGGCCGCGGCGTGGCCGGCGCGGATCGCGATGCACGGCTCTTCTGCCGAGTGCGGACCGCTGACGCCGGCGACGCGGTAACCTCGACCACTGGTCGGCCGCCGATTCCGAACAGACCACCAACTCGGTAGTTGCGGGTATGCAGGATGACCGCGTCGCGGCCCATGTCGCGCTGCACGGCATCGATGGCGTCGGCCATCGACCGGGCACGGTACGTGCGGATGCTCATGCCCTCCGGGCTCCCTGCGGCGGGCCTCCTGCCCGTCCGTATCGAACCCGGGGTATCGGCCGCAACCGCCGGCTAGGCCGACATTTCCTGCGCGGCGGGCGCGGCGGCTGCGCCCCCGGCGTCGGGCGGACGCACCAGCCCCATGACGTCGAGCTCGACGTCGCTCTCGATCTCGTTGTAGCCCAGCACCGCGATGCCCGGCACCCGGGGATGCACCAGCTGGAAGACGGGCGCCCGCACGGGCGGCGAGGCGACGACGACCGCCTGTCGGCCCGCCGCCACCACGGGCTGGAGCGCCCGCGCAACCTCGTCGACGACGCGGGCGGTCACGCTCGCGGGCATCGTCAGCGCGGTCGTCTCGGTGCTGCGATCGATGTAGCTGGCGATCAGGTCCTCCATCGCGGGATCCAGCGTGACGCACGCGAGGGTCAGGGTTCCATTGTCGTCGGGAGCCGCAAACTGGTGGCAGATGGTTCGCCGCAGCCCGTTGCGGACGTACTCGGTGAGCACGTCGACGTCCCGGGTCTTGCCGCCCCAGTCGGCAAGCACCTCGAGGATGGTCTCCAGATCCCGGATCGGCACCCGTTCCCTCAGGAGGTTCTGCATCACCCGCTGCAGGTCGGCGAGCTTGACGACACCGGGCACGGCCTCCTCGACGAGCTTGGGGGCCCGCTGCTTGGCGCCCTCGACGAGGTTGGCGACCTCTTCGCGCGTCAGCAGCTCGGCGGCGTGTCCCTTGACCAGCTCGGTCAGGTGCGTGGTGATCACGCTCTTGGCGTCGACGACGGTGTAGTTCATGGCCTCGGCCCGGGCCCGCATGTCGGGGCTGATCCACCAGGCCTCGAGGCCAAAGGCCGGCTCGCGGGTAGGCCGGCCCTCGAGCGTGCCGGTGGCCAGCCCGGGATCCATCGCGAGGAATTCGTCTGGGAAGACCTGGCCCTTGGCGACCTCGGCGCCGCGGATGCGGATGGCGTAGGCGTGGCGATCGAGCATGCGGTTGTCGCGGATCCGCATCGGCGGCATGACGAAGCCGGTCTCGATGGCGAGCTGCCGGCGGACGGCGTCGATCCGCGACACGAGGCTGTCACCCTGCATCGCGTCGCCCACCATCCGCACGAGCGATTCGCCGACCTCGAGTTCGAGCAATTCGAGCTTGAGCAGGTCCTCGATGGGCTTCTGCGGCGGTGGGCCCAGGGGCTGCTCGGGCTCGGGCTCGGCCGCCGGACGGGACGCGCGACGCATCGCAAAGGCCAGCGCCCCGAGGCCCAGCGAGGTGGCCAGCAGCGGGATCGCCGGCAGGCCGGTCAGCGCGAGCGCGGCGAGGAAGACCGAGGTGATCACCAGGCCCCGGGGCTGGCTGAAGACCTGACTGGTGAGTTCGTGGCCCAGCTCGGCCTTGTCGCCCGAGCGTGTCACGATGAGTGCCGCGGCGATCGCGATGATGAACGAGGGGATCTGGCTGGTGAGTCCATCGCCGATGGTCAGCTTGGTGAACGTCTCGGCGGTCTGCATGACCGGCCAGCCGCGCTCGACGGCACCCACGGCGAAGCCGCCCAGGATGTTCACGACGGTGATGACGATGCCCGCGATGGCGTCGCCGCGCACGAACTTGCTAGCGCCGTCCATGGCGCCGAAGAAGTCGGCCTCCCGGCGGACTTCCTCGCGCTGCTGGCGGGCTTCGGCCTCGCTGATGGCGCCGGCGTTGAGGTCGGCGTCGATGGCCATCTGCTTGCCGGGCATTGCGTCGAGCGTGAACCGCGCCGCGACCTCGCTGATCCGCGTCGCGCCCTTGGTGATCACCAGGAACTGCACCGCGACCAGGATGAGGAAGATCACCACGCCCACGAACATCGAGTCGCCGGCGACGAAGTTGCCGAAGGCCTGGATGACCTTGCCCGCCACCTCCTGCGCCTGCTCGGGCGACTCGGCGTCGGCCGACAGGATCAACCGAGTCGAGGCCACGTTGAGCACGAGCCGCAGCATCGTGACGGCCAGCAGCAGCGAGGGGAAGACGCTGAACTTCAGCGGCCGATCGAGGTAGAGCACGGTCATCAGGATGATCACCGCCAGCGAGACGTTGAGCGAGATCATGAGATCGAGCAGCATCGGCGGCAGCGGCACGATGAGCACCGCCAGCAGCGCGACGAAGCCGACGGGCACGATGATGCCCCGCCAGCTGGACAGCCGCTCGGTCCATGTCCGCCGCCCGGTGCTCGCCCCGAGATCGGCCATCAGTTCGCGGCCTCCGCCATGGCCTCGGCCCGCTCGCGGGCGCGGTCGCTAATGCGGTAGACATAGGCCAGCACCTCGGCGACGGCCTCGTAGTGCTCGGGGCTGATCTGCCGGCCGACCTCGACGCCGCGGTAGAGCGCTCGCGCTAGCGGCGGCCGCTCGACGACGGGCACGCCGTGCAGCCGCGCGATCTCGCGGATCCGCAGTGCGAGCCAGTCGGCGCCCTTGGCGACGACGCGGGGCGCATCGCCGGCGTCGGCGTCGTAGCGGATGGCCACCGAGAAGTGCGTGGGGTTGGCGATGACGACGTCGGCCCCCGGCACGTCGGCCTGGACGCGCTGCAGCGCGATCTCGCGGGCGATGCGGGCCCGCCGCTGGCGGATGTCCGGGTCGCCCTCCATGGACTTGCGTTCCTCCTTGACCTCCTGCTTGGTCATCTTGTTGTCTTCGCGGTGCTGCCACTTCTGGTAGCGGAAGTCGATGATCGCGATGACCAGCAGGACCGCGAGCATCCAGGCCATCAGCTCGGCCATCGATCGCAGCGCCACGCCCATCGCGGGCATCATGTCCATGCGGGGCGTCGTGCAGATCGCCGGCAGCCAGCTCATGATGACCGTGGTGGCGATGGCGACCACGACGACGAGCTTGGCGATGTCGACCGCGAGCTTAACGGCCCCCTTCTTGCCGAGGATCCGCTTGGCGCCCTGGATGGGATTGAGCCGCTCGAACTTGGGGGCCATCGCCTCGAAGGAGATCACCCAGCCGACCTGCACGATCTGGCCGGCCAGCGAGATCGCGAACATGATCGCCAGCGTTGGCACGATGATGACCGCAGCGCGGGCGGCGATCCAGCGAATGGTGCGGACGAGCCCCTCGGCGGTGATGGCGTCGCCCGGGGCGCTGCCGTCCAGGATGCCCTGGAGCACCGTGCCCATGAGGATGAGGGCCGCCCCGCCGCCCGCGGCGACGAGGATGGCGGAGGCAACCAGCAGGATGACGGCCGACAGGTCGGCGCTCTTGCCGACCTGGCCCTGCTTGCGTGCCTTCTGGAGCCGCTGGGGTGTGGGCTGCTCGGTGCGGTCGCCCGGGTCATCCGCCATGGTGCACCCCGGTGCGCCTGGGCGTGAGCGACTCGACCCAGCCGTCGATGGCGGCGAAGGCCTCCACGATCGAGTCGACGATGACGTCGCCGATGGCCGCCGACGAGACGGCCAGGATCATCATGCCGAGCAGGATCTGGATGGCGAAGCCGATCGTCAGCACGTTGATCTGCGGGATGGTCCGCATCAGGACGCCCATCGCGAGGCTCGCCAGCGTGGACAGCACGAGCACGGGCATCGCGATCCGCATCGCGACGACGAAGGCGGCGTCGAGCATCGCCGCGAACAGCTCCGCCGGCGCAACGTCGAGCCACGCGGTCGCCGGGGGGACAACCTCGAAGGTGTGCATCACGCCGATGAGCATGAGCTCGAGCCCGCCGACCTGCACGAACAGCGCCAGCGCCGCGAAGAAGAGCAACTGGCCGATGACCGCCGAATCGGCGTTGGACTCGGGGTTGAAGACGGTGGCGATCGCCAGGCCCAGCTTGAAGCCCGCGATGCTGCCGGCGATCTGCACGGCCACCAGCGGCATGGACGCCATCAGCCCCAGCGCCAGGCCGATCAGGATCTCGCCGGCGAGCACGAAGATCAGCTCGGCCGGCTCGAGCGGCGGCAGCGGCTGGCCCGCCGACGCCACCGCCGGGAACAGCGCCACGGTGAGCATGACGACCAGCAGGATGCGGACCTGCCGCGCAACGAGCTGGCTGGCGAGGATGGGAGCAAAGAGGAACAGCCCGCTGAGCCGGGCGGCGACCATCCAGAACGGCAGGAGGTTGGCGAGGATGTCGTGCCAGGGTTGCGGCATCGCGCGACTCCCGCCCCGCTCGCGGGCGCTATCCGAAGAGCAGGAACATCTCGCGGGCGAAGTCCACCAGGCGGTTGATCATCCACGGCAGCAGCAGCACCGCGATTCCGATCATCCCGATGATGCGGGGGACGAAGGTCAGCGTCTGGTCCTGGATGGACGTGACCGATTGCACGATGCTGATGAACAGGCCGATCACGACGCCCGCGATCAGCACGGGCCCGCCGAGCTTGAGCACGAGGATGAGCACGTCGCGGACGAGCTGCACGGCCGAATCGTCGTAGTGCATGGGCGCAGCCCCCCTATCCGAATCCCGCGGGCGGTCCGCAGGCGCACAGCGACGACAAGAGCGGCGCGACCAAGGACACGCCGCCCGGCATGGCCGTCGCGGTCTGCTCGCTAAGCCGCTCGATCTGGCCCTCGAGGACGAAGCTCTCCAGCAGCGAGCCCACGACCATCTGCCAGCCGTCGGCCAGCACGAATAGCAGCAGCTTGAACGGCAGGCTGATGAGCACCGGCGGCAGCATCATCATGCTCATCGAGATCAGCACGCTGGCGATCACCATGTCGATGATCAGGAACGGCAGGTACACGCGGAAGCCCATCAGGAAGGCAACCTTGAGCTCGCTGAGCATGTAGGCCGGGATGAGCTCGGCCATGCCCACGTCGGCGCGCGTGAGCTTCGAGGGATCGGACACGTCGTAGCCGCGGTACTCCATGATGGTCAGCAGGCTCGACCAGTTCTCGGTGGCCTCGATCTGGTCGAACATGAAGTCCCGCAGCGGGCGGCTCCCGGCCTCCCAGAGCTGTTCGTAGTCGGTGATCTGGCCCTGCTCGAAGGGCACGACGGCCTCGCCGTAGATCCGCTCGATGGTCGGTGCCATCACGAAGATGGTCAGGAACAGCGACAGCGCGGTGAGGACCTGCGCGGGCGGCACGCTCTGGGCACCGATGGCCTGCCGCAGCAACCCCAGCACGATGATGATCCGCACGAACGAGGTCGTCATGAGCATGATCGATGGCACCAGCGTGATCACCGTCAGCACCAGCATGATGCTGACGGCCGTACTGATGCCCGCCGGCGAGCCGTCGGCGTTGGGCAGCGCCTCGGCCGCCGCACCGAGTACGCTCAGCGGGTTGGGCTGGCCGTCCGACCCCGCAAGAGAGGCCGAGAGCGACGCGCCCGGCCCGGTGGCGCTCGCGCTCGAGACCGGCGCGATGGGCGGGCCGTACACCGGCTGGGCCTGCACGGGCGCCGCGGCCAGCGCGAGGACGAGGATGGCGAGTATTCGCGTCACGCCCACGCCCCTCCGCCCCGGGGTGAGACCTCAATGATCTCGCCCCGCTCGTAGGTGTCCGAGGGCTCGCCCTGGCCGAACTGCTCGAGCGCTTGGCGAAAGCGGGTCGAGATCGACTCGGAGGCCTCGTCCCGCGTCTGCTGGAGGATGGCGGCGACCTCGCCCGGGTCGTCGAACTCCGCGAGCGTCGAGAAGCCCTCGCCGCGGCCCGCCGACGACTGCGACAGCAGCAGCACGCGTCGATCAACGCGGAGCAGCACGAGCGTCTGGCTCCGCGAGATTGGGTAGCGGGCCAGCACCTCGAGCACGCCGCTGGGTGCGCGGCCGCCGGGGCCCAGCATCGCCGCCACCGAGCCCGACCGACGCGCCGCAAAGCGGGCCAGCGCCGCCAGCACGACGATCAGGCCGACGACCAGGGCGACCGAGCCGACGGTCCGCGCCCAGCCCGAGGACGCGGGTGACGCCGGCGGGCCGCCATCCCCCGGCGCGGTCGCCGGAGGCGGGGTCGGCACCAGCGGCATGCTCGATTCGGCGGGCCGGCTGCGCTCGCTCGCGGCGGCCTGCACGGGGGGCGACCAGTCCAGCGGCGGCCCCGATTGCGCGGCGGCGGGCGCAGCGGCGAGGGCGATCGCCACCACCGAGACCGCCCGCGCTCGCCGCAACCACCGTGTCGCCATGTCGCCTTCCTGGCTGGCCCGCCCGGCTCCGCCGGGCGTCTCCCTCGCACGTTCCCGCTTGCGTTCGTCCCTAGGCCTTCTCTGCCGCGGCTTCCTCGCCGATGTGGTCCACGATCTCGCTGACGCGGACGCAGAAGTTGTCGTTGAGCACCAGCACCTCGCCCCGTGCCACCAGGCGATCGTTAACGTAGACGTCCACCGGATCGCCGGCGAGCTTGTCGAGCTCGACCACTGCGCCGTCGTTGAGCTTGAGCACGTCTTCGACGAGCATCCGCGTGCGGCCCAGCTCGATGCGGACGCTCAGCTGCACGTCGGCGAGCATGTCGATGCCGCCCGCGTCGCCACCACTCGCGGATCGCTCGAAGCTCGGCAGTTCGAGGCCTTCGCCGCCGGGTTGTTGCTGGCCCGCCGCCGCCAGGAGCGCATCGATCTCGCTCTGGCCGATCGCCTCCTTGCCCCCGGGTTCGGCGGACTCTGGCGTGGCGCCAGACGACGCCGCGGCATCCGCCTCCGCCTGGATGTCCTGCACCGCCTCGCGTGCGGCCTCGAGCGCCTCGGCCTGGTCATCGGCCGCGTCCGCCCCACCGGCAGGCTCGGGCGACGGCTCGGCGGGCGTGGACTCCGGTGCGGCGTCGCCTTCGGCCCCGCTGGGCGTCTCATTCGGGATGTCGCTGGGGTCTTCGGGCATCCTGCGCTCGCGTGTGTGGCCGGACCGCGCGCGGGCGCACGGCGACGCCGGGCTCCGCCGGCACCGGGCTACATCGGAATCGCATCGCGCGCAGCCGCAGCTTTTGCATCGCTGCGCAGCAACTGCGCTCGATTCGGATCTGGGCCCGCCGCCGGCTAGTTGCGGGGGAAGCCGCGGAGCTTGGCGATCACCAGGCGATCGACGCGGGGCAGGCCGTCGGCATCGGTGCCAAACACGTCGTTGATGAGAGCCGTCAGCTGCCTTGAGCCGGTGCGGAAGTCGGCCTCGCTCAGCTCGGTGGGGCTGAGGCGGCGGAAGATTTGCGTCACGCCCTCGCGGATCTCGGCCTGCCGCTGCTCGAGCTCTCGCTCGACGTACTCGAGGTTCTTGCGGCGGACCTTGAGGTACAGCTCGGCCTCCCAGATCCAGACCTGGTTGTTGGTCATGTTCTGGAACTGCTCGTCGGTGAGCAGCACCTCGACGAGGGCCTCGGGGTCGTTCTCGTCGTTGACCAGTTCGGTGGCCTCGGCGTCCTGGGGCGTGCCGCTCATCATGGTCATGAACAGGAAGATGCCCACGCCCTCGACGGCCATGACCGCGACGATGATCGCCAGCACCTTGGCAGAAAGTCCGCCCTTCTTCGCGGGCTTCTCCTTCGCGGGCGCATCGGATTCTTTGGTCTCGTCGGCCATCGTGTCGCTGCCACCTCCGCTGGCACCAAGTTCGGCTTATGGACCCCGGCCGGTCCAGTTTGGATCGGGGTGGGTCTCCTCGGGCGTGATCTCGGTGCGGACCACCTGCACCCGCCGATTCGAAGCGGCGCCGCCGCCCGGGCCGCGGGACGCCACCACGGGTTCGGCATCGGCCTGCGCCTCGAGCTCCATGAGCTTGGGATCGATGCCGACCTCGGTGGCGAGGTAGTCCATGACGGCCTTGGCCCGCTGGTAGGACAGGTCGTAGAAGTCCAGGCCCGATATCCGATCCTCGCTGCCCCAGGCGTGGCCGCGGATCTCGATCTTCACGCGGTGGCCCCGCAGCTCGGGGCCGATCTCCTCGCGGAGCATCCGCTGCACGCGGGCGGTGAGCTCGGAGGAGCCCGCCTCGAAGGGCAGGCTGGCACCCACGATGAAGCGGCTGCCCTCGTGGATCGAGTTGGTGCTCTCCTGGCGGCCCGTGATCGAATCCTGCGTGGTCTCGGCCTCGATGAAGGGCTGCTGCGAGCGCTCGGAGTTGTCCTCGTCGATGCTCAGCGTGGTGGCGAAGGGGACGTCCTCGACGCGGGTCTTGCCCACGCCGCCCTGGTAGCCGAAGGCCTCCTGGATGCTGCGGACCACGTCCTGGTAGTCGCGCTCCTGCTTGAGCTCGCTGAAGGCCGCCAGCAGGATGAAGAAGCACAGCAGCAGCGACATCAGGTCGCCGTAGGTCACCACCCACTCGGGGACGGCCGCGGGCTCGCGCTTCTTGCGCTTGGCCATGGCTCAGGCGGCCTCACGGGAGGCCAGGAAGGCGTCGCGCTGGGACGGCGGCAGGAAGGTCAGCAGCTTGCTCTCGACCACGCGGGGGTTGTCGCCGCTCTGGATCGCCATCACGCCGGTCACGATGATGGTCTTCACCAGCATCTCCTCGGCGTCCTTGGCGGCGAGCTTGTCGGCGATGGGCGACGCGAACAAGTTGGCGATGAGCGCGCCGTACAGCGTGGTGATGAGCGCGACGGCCATGCCCGGGCCGATCTTGCTGGGGTCGTCCATGCTCTGGAGCATGAAGATCAGGCCCAGCAGCGTCCCGATCATGCCGTAGGCCGGGGCGTACTTGGCGAAGGCGTCGAGCACGGCCTTGTTCGAGCCGTGCCGCTCGGTAAGGGCCTCCAGCTCGGTATCGAGAATCGCGCGGATGAGCTCGGGGTCGGTGCCGTCGACGGCCATCTTGACGCCGCGGACGATGAAGGGGTCCTTCATCTCGCCCATGAGGTTCTCGAGGCTCAGGATGCCCTCGCGGCGGGCGACCTCGGCGTAGCGAACCAGCTCCGTGATGGTCTCGGCGGGGTCGCCCAGCTCGTTGAAGAACGACTTCTTGACGACGCCGACGATGCCCGTCATGCGGGAGAGCGGAAACGCGATCACGCACGCGCCCGTCGCGCCGAGGATGACCACGAAGACCGAGGTTGGATCGATCAGGGCGCCGACGTTGCCGCCGCCGCCGATGACCACGCCGATACCGATGGCCAGCACGGCGACGACGAGGCCCACGACCGTTCCGAGATCCATCTCTAACGCTCCGATAGCGAACCACGCGCGCGGCTCCGGCCGCTGACTCTCCATCGGAACGACCTATAGCCTACTTGAAGCCGCGATCCCCGCCGAGGGGCCCTATGTCGGCCGGACGAGCCGCCGCAGCGTGCGGCCGTACTCGATCGAGCGTTCGACCACGTCGCGGGCGGTCTCCTTGACGACGATGTGGTCGCCGGTCGTGAGGGTGATGGTCGTATCGGGGTGCTCCTCGATCGTCCGGATAAGCTCGGCGTTGAGCACGAAGGGCTTGTCGTTCAGCCTCGTAAGCTGGATCATCGCGCATCGCCCTCCCGCTACCTGCCGAGCACGACCAGCTGCTGGAGCAGCTCGTCGGTCGTGCGGATGACCCGGGCGTTGGCCGAGTAGCCGGTCTGGGCCAGGATGAGCCCAATGAACTCCTCGCTGAGGTCGACGTTGGACAGCTCGAGCTGGCCGCCGAGGGTCCGGCCCGTGCCGAAGCCGCCGGGCTCGGTGATGACGGCATCGCCGCTGTTGGCCCCGGAGACGAAGGTGTTGCCGCCGTCCTCGATCAGGCCGCCGGGGTTGGCGAAGGTGGCCAGGGCGATCTGGCCGATGGGCCGCGCCAGCCCATTGGTGAACGAGCCACTGATGATGCCGTCGCCGCCGATGCCGAAGCCGTTGAGCGTGCCGGCGGGCAGGCCGTCCTGATCGTCGACGGCGATGCGGGCCTCGCCCTCGCCGACGTCGAGGGCCTGCAGCCGGGCGCCCCCGCCCTCGAAGAGCACGTCGAAGGTCAGCGGCCGGCCCGCGCCCGTGGGCCCGCGGTCGAGCACGACCGGGACCGGATCGGCCTGGCTGAGATTGCCGTTGGTGTCGAACTGGACCAGGCCGCTGGAGAGCGCCGGGCCGGCGACGGCCTCGCCCGAATCGAGGAAGTACCGCCAGGTGGTGCCCGCGTCGGTCTTGGCTTCAAGGACCATCGTCAGCTCGGCCTCGACCAGATCGCCCAGCGAGTCGTACACGAAGAAGGGCGTGCGGAGCGACTCGCCGTCGGCCTCCCGCGCCGTCTGCGCGGCGAACGGGCTGCGGCCGGTGGCCTGGCCGGTCTCGTCCAGCAGCACGAAGTCGGCCGTCTCGATGTCCAGGTCGTTGGCCGTGCCCGCGTTGCCCTCGACGACGAGCTGGCCCGTCGCGTCATCGAGCGCGACGCCCGCGCCGCCGATGGGCTGGATCCCCAGTGCCGACGAGAGGAAGCCCGCAAGATCGGACAGCGTCGTCGCCGCCGTGATCGCCAGCTGCGCGACCGGCAGCGTGCGTCCGCCCCGTTCGGCCCCGCGGGTCTGCGTGCCGTCGCCGACGGTCGAGGTCTGGCCCAGCTGCAGCGTCTGGCCCTCGGCGAAGAGGCCGGTGTCTCCCGCGCCGAGCGGATCGAGCAGATCGACGAGCGAGGTCTCCAGCGTGACGGCGTCGCCCGCGAGCGACTCGAAGCCCAGGCCATCGGGCGCCGAGAGCCGCGTCTGCGACCCGGCCTGCGCCACGTCACCGCCGGCGTCGAGCACGCCGTCGAAGCGGACGGTCGACGTGGCCTGGGCGATCGTGAGGCTGCCGAGCTGGATCTCGACGTCCTGTAGCTGGCCCTGCTGCACCTCGAAGTTATCGTTGACGCCCCAGCCCAGCACCCGCTCGCCCGAAGGCGTGACGAGCTGGTTGTTCTCGTTGAGCTGGAAGGTGCCGGCACGGGTGAAGACGCGGTCGTCGCCACGGCGCAACGCGAAGAACCCCGAGCCATCGATGGCGATGTCGGTGGGGTTGCCCGTCGCCGAAATCGTGCCGCCACCGGTATCCCGCTGGATGGCCGCCACCTTGGTGCCAAGCCCGACCTGGGTGGGATTGGTGCCGCCGAGGTCGGCCGACGGCTGGCTGCCGACGCTGAAGGTGCGGGGCAGCTGCGTGGCCTGCAGCAGCCGGCTGCCCTTGAAGGCTGTGGTGTTGGTGTTGGCGATGTTGTTGCCGATGACGTCGAGCCGGCGGCTCTCGACGGTCAGGGCGCTCAGGCTCGTGAATAGGGCGGTGGTCGACGCCATCAGTCTTTTCTCCCGGTGCGACGGGCGGTCCCCGTGCGTCAGGCGGCCGAGCCGCCGGCCTCCCGCGATCGTCCGAGCGCCCGCAGCAGATCGTCGCCCGAGGGCCGCTCGGGCCCGGCGGAGACGACCGCGTCGATGTCGGCCAGCGCGCCGTCCTCGATGGGCACGCTCTCCAGCGCCACCCGCGACGCGACGTCGACGCGGATCATCATGCCGTCGATCAGCACGGCGGCGGTCTCGGCGCCCCGCGCCTCGGCGCGATCCGTCGCCTGCGCGAGCCGCTCGAGCTGGCTCGGCGTGAGGTCCACGCCCAGCTCCGGCCCGGCGACGACGACCCGGCCGGTGCCGGCGCCGCCCTCCGTGGCGGCCGCCAGCGCCGTCTCGAAGTCTGCGCCGCCGGGCTGCTCGGCGCGGCCCGCGCCCAGCAGCCGCGCGCCGGCGCCGACGAGCTTCAGGAGGTCGAGAGGGGTGCCGGTCATAGCAGGCCCTCCTCGTTGATGCCGATGAGCCCGCCGATGGGCACCCGCTGGCCGGTCTCGAGCAGCAGCGTGGGCTCGGTCTCGCCCGCCCGCACCGACGCGACGCGGCCCGCGGCGTAGCCCCCCTGCTCGGTGATGCCCTCGATGGAGCGGCCCACGAGCGACGCGGCGCTCGACAGCTGGTTGTCCGCTACGAGCGTCCGCAGTTGGTCGGCCAGGGCCGTGTCGGACTCGATGGATCGCACGCTGGAGAGCTGCTCGAGCAGGGCCGACGTGTCGTTGGGCGCCAGCGGATCCTGCGTCTGGAGCTCGGCCAGGATGATGCCCAGGAACTCCTCGGAGTCCAGCTCGTTGAAGCGGTTGGGCGCGGCCGCCGACGCGGCGAGGCCCGATGTCGGATCGATGCTGGTCATGCCCGCCCCGCCGTGGTTGCGCGCCGGCCGATCGCCCTAGGCGATGGTGTCGAGCGCGATCAGGTCGAGCCCGCGCGAGTCCTCCGCCTCGCGCGCACTCTCGAGTCCATCCCCGCGGGCTCCGCCCCGGGCATCGGTCGGGTGGTCGCGGCCCCGCTCCGCATCCGCGGATCGGCCTCGGCCGTCGGCGTGGCCGCCCCGCTCATCCCCCGCAGATGGCGTGCCAGCATCTCGGCGGGCGTCGGCGTCGGCGACCAGGCGGACCTCGATCCGCTCGACCTGCAGCCCGCGGCCCTCGAATTGGGCCCGCAGCGCCTCGCGGGACTGCTCGAGCAGCGTGCGGGCGTCGGCCCGCTGCGCCTCGAAGCTGGCCGACACGGTGTTGCCCCGGACCTGCACGTCTATCCGAAGCTCGCCCAGGTGTCCTGGCTTGAGGCGGAGCGTGACGGCGTCGCCCGAACGCAGCGCCTGCGCGAGACCGCGGCCGAGCTGCGTCTCGAACGCCTTCTGCAGCCGGAGCAGCCGCGCAGGATCGGGCCGCGGCGGGGCCTCTGGCTTGTTTGCGCTGGCGGCGTGCGATCGGCGTGCGGCCGACGCGGCCGCGGCGACCGGCGTGGGCGGACCGCCCTGCGAACTCGCGCTCGCGGAGGCGGCCGATGCCGCCGGCGAGACGCTCGCCGCGGCGACGGTCGTGCTCGTGCTGGTGGGCGACGGAGCGGGCGGTACAGGGGTTTCGGCGGGTTGGGTCTGCGCTGGAGCGTCCGGTGGAGCGGCGGCCGCGTGCGAGGGCGCACCGCGTGCGGCGGATCGCAGCGCGTCGGACACGGGCGTGTCGAATCGAGCACGACCGGTCGTGGCCGATCGATCGTCGATGGGGCGATCGACCCCGCCGTCCTCGCGCACCCGCTGCGCGATCGTCGGCGGTGGCTGCGCTCCGCTGCGCGGCTGCTGCCGGCGTTCGAGCGCGGATCGTGCACTCCACTCGGCGGCGGAGTCGTCCCGCGACGCACCGCGGACAACACCGGGCTCGCGGGCGGTGCCGAATTCGGCCTGCAGCACGCCGAGCAGGGCGTCGAAGGCCTGCCCGGCCGCGATGACGGCGGCGTCGTCGCGACGCGCGGGATCGTCAGGGCGCGCCGGGCCCCGCGTCTTCGTCGGCCCCTGTCCCTGGGCCGGGGGCTGGATCGGCGTCTGGATCGGTGCTGGCATCTGCAACCTCGGGCTTGAGGCCATCGGTTCGCAACCGTTCCAGCAATTCCGCTGCCAGCGTTGGATCGTCCTTCTCGAACTCGGCCAGGATCTTGTTCCGCGGACGGTCGTCGAGGGCCCGAAGATACTCGACCACGACGAGCTTTGCCGGCGCATCCCGCACGGGGGAGGCGGCCTGACCGTTCCAGATCGCCGCGAGCATGTTCCGCGCCGCGGGCGCACGCATGCCCTGGAGCGTGGTCACCGCCGTGGCGAACTGCTGCTCGCCGACGACGCGATCCCGCTCGGCCAGCCGCTGCTCGAAGGCGATCTCGCGGGCTTCAAGATCGGCTCGCCGCCGCTCGACGTCGGCCAACTCGCGCTCCAGCAGGTTGCGGAGGTCCTCGACCTCCCGCGTGGCGCGGATCGCCCGCTGGTCGTCCATCAGCGCGGCGTTCTGCGACATCTCCAGCTGCTGCTCCGCCGTCATGGGCGATTGGGTGAGCTCGTCGATGCGGGTCTGCATCTGCTCGATCTGATCCTGCAGTTCCTGGGTTTCGGCGGCCCCGCCTTCGAGCCGGTCGGTGCGCTCTTGGGGCGTCTCGCCCAGCACACGCCGGATGTCCTCCATCCGCTCGGCGTCGAGCCGGCCGCTCGCCGCCAGCCAGCCCACGAAGCCGGCCAGCGCGAAGAGGTTGGCCAGCGCCAGCACCGATACCACGGTCCACAGGCTCTTCATCTGCTAGCCCCTCGATCCATCGTCCGCGTGCGCACCCCGCCGCATCAGGTTCATGTCGTCGACCTCTCGTTCTTCGGCCCGGGCCAGGGCGTCGCGCCAGCGGGCGAACTCGCGCTCGCGGAGGCGGTCGAGCGCCTCGCGGGCCGCGGCCGCCCCGCGGAGCCGCTCCTGCGCGGCTCCGAGCCGCGCGTCGATCGCGGCGAGCCGGACGGCGGCTTCGCGGGCCCGGCGGTGGCCGCCGAGTTCCCCCATCGCGTGGTGCCGCAGCATCTGCGGGTCGACCCGGCCGTGCAGCCGCTGGCGGACGTGCTCGCGCTCGGTCTGGGCCCCCACCCGAGCGCGCTCGATATCGGCCAGCGCGGCGTTCCGCTCGGCCTGGATCTTCGCGACCTCGACCTGGATGGCACGCTCGGCGCGGCGTCTCTGCTCGAGGACGACCTGCAGCGAGAAGCGGAAGCGGGCGGCCACGGGCTAGCCCCGCCGCTCGGCGGCGAGAAGCTGGCCGATGTCCACGCCCAAGCGGACGAACTGCTCGAGGGCGGAGTCGAAGGGCTCGGCGGCATCCGGCGGCTGGCGGAGCAGCGCATCGAGCCGGGGCTCCAACTCGAGCGCGGCGTCGACCTCCCGGCTCGAGCCCCGCGTGTACGCGCCGATGCGGATCAGGTCCTCGGCCTCTCGCCGCGCCGCGAGCACCCGCTGCACCTGCATGCGGGAGGCCGCATGCGTCGGGTCCATGAGCTTGGTCGCCAGGCGGCTGACCGAGCCCAGCACGTCGATGGCCGGGAAGTGCCCGCGATTGGCCAGCTCGCGGGACAGCTCCAGGTGGCCGTCGAGGATGCCGCGGACGGCGTCGGAGATCGGCTCGTTGAAGTCGTCGCCCTCGACGAGCACGGTGTAGAGCCCGGTGATGGAGCCGACGCGGCCGTCGGGCAGCCCGACGGCGCCGGCCCGCTCGAGCAGCTGCGCGAGGGCGGCGAAGACGCTGGGCGTGTAGCCGCGGCTGGTCGGCGGCTCCCCCGCCGCCAGGCCGATCTGCCGCAGCGCGTGCGCGTAGCGGGTCAACGAGTCCATCACGAGCAGCACGTCGCAGCCCTCGTCGCGGAAGTGCTCGGCGATGGCGCACGCCGACCGCGCCGCCCGCGCGCGCATCAGCGGTGAATCGTCGGCGGTGGCGCACACGACCACGCTGCGGGCCAGGCCCTCCTCGCCCAGGCTGTCCTCGACGAACTCGCGGACCTCGCGGCCGCGCTCGCCGATGAGCGCCACGACGATGATCTGGGCGTCGCTGTGCCGGGTGATCTGGCCCAGCAGCGTGCTCTTGCCCACGCCCGGGCCCGCGAAGATGCCCATCCGCTGGCCGCGGCCGATGGGCGTTACGAGGTCGATCGCCCGGACGCCCGTGCGCAGCGGCGTGGCGATGGGCTCGCGGACCAGCGGGCCGATGCGGGCGGCGTCGAGCGGCGCCATGGCCGCCTCGGCCGGGTCCGGCCGATCGTCGAAGGCGCGGCCCATGGCGTCGATGACACGGCCGAGCAGGCCCTCGCCCGCGCCGATGCTCGCACCGGCGTGGGCCGCGCAGATCGGGTCGCCCGGCCGGATGCCCTCGGGGCGGCCCATGAGCATCACGATCGTCTCGTCGCCCGCGAAGCCGATGATCTCGCCCTCCTGCGGCTGCCCGCCCGAGAGCGTGGGGTGCACGCGGACCACGGTGCCCACCGGCAGCGGCAGCCCCTCGGCGAGCAGCGTGGCGCCCCGCAGCGTGGCGACGCGGCCCTCCACGTGCATCGGCAGCAGCTTGTCGAGCGCCGCCATCGCGTGGCCCAGCGAGGTCATGGAGCATCCGACTCCCGCGGCGGCTCCGATTCGTCCGCGGCGCCATCACCGCCATCGGACGCGCGCGCCGGCAGCAGCGCGTCGACGATCCGCTGCACCTGCGTCTCGATGGTGGCGTCGATGCGGGTTGCGTCGGCCTCGACCAGCACCGAGCCCGGCGACAGCGCTTCGTCGACCACGACGTCGACGTCGGTGGAGGCGTCGAGGCGCGCCGCCAGCGCGGGCAGCGCCCGCTGCAGCGCGGCGGACCCGTCCGGCGACACCCGCACGCGGACCCGCGACGGGCGCATGACGAGTTCGAGCGCCGCGTCGAGCTGGGCGGCGGCGAGATCGGGATCGAGCTCGACCTGACGCTTGGCGACCCGCTCGCCCATGAGCGCCGCGAAGCGGAGCACGTCCCGCCGCGCCTCGCCCAGGATGGCCCGCCGCAGCGACTCGAAGCCCTCGAGGGCCCGCGTCCACGCCTCGGTGAACGCGTCGACCTGCTCGCGCATCTCCGCGACCGCCGCGGCGCTGCCCTCCTCGCGGCCCCGCGCGAGGCCCTCGGCGTATCCGCGGGCGTCGCCCTCTCGGTGGCCGCGCTCGGCGGCGCCCTCGATCAGGCGATCGCGTTCGGCGCGGGCGTCGGTGATGATCTGGGTCGCGGCGGCCTGCGCGCGGGCGAGCAGCGCCTCGCCCTGGCGGGAGAGATCGCCCAGGTCGAGCACGATCGCGTCGCGGGCGAGGGCCTCCGCATCGGCTCGCGGAATCACCGCCATGCCGCGCCCCGCATCAGACCACCAGCTCGGTGTCGCCACGGCCCTGGATCATCACGTCGCCGGCCTCCTCGAGGCGGCGGACGATATCGACGATCCGCTGCTGGGCGGCTTCGACATCGCTGATCCGCACCGGACCCATGAATTCCATGTCCTCCTTGATGAGCTCGGCGGCGCGGGCGGACATGTTGCTGAAGATCTTCTCCTGCAGCTCGTCGGTGGCCGTCTTGAGCGCGAGGGTCAGCTCGTCGTTGTCGACCTCCTTGAGCACGGCCTGGATGCCCTTGTCATTGACGAGCATGATGTCCTCGAAGACGAACATCAGCCGGCGGATCTGCTCGACCAGGTCGGGGTCCTCGGCCTCGAGGCCCTCCATGATCGCCTTTTCGGTGGAGCGGTCGGCGAGGTTGAGCATCTCCGCGACGGTGGGCACGCCGCCGGACTTCTCCATGCTCTGCATGAGCATGTTGCTCAGGCGGCTCTCGAGGCCCTTCTCGACCTCGCGGATGACCTCGGGATTGGTCTGCTCCATGTTGGCGATGCGCTTGATGACCTCGATCTGCTTCTGCATGGGCAGGCCGACGAGGATCTCGGCCGCCTTGTTGTGGCTCAAATGGCAGAGGATGAGGGCGATCGTCTGCGGGTGCTCGTCCTGGATGAAGGTGAGCAGGTTCTCGCTCTCGGCCCGCTGCAAGAAGCTGAAGGGCGTCTTCTGCACCTGGGTCTGGATCTGGTGCAGCACCTTCTGGGCTTCCTCGGGGTCGAGGGCGCCCATCAGCAACTCCTTGGCGAAGTCGAGGCCACCCTCGCCGGCGAACTCGCTGGCCATGGTGGCCTCATAGAACTCCTTGACGACCGCCTCCTGCAGGGCGCTGGGCACGGGCCCGAGGCTCGCCAGCTCTCGCGAGACCTCGGCCACGGTCTCGGGCAGCATCGCCTTGAGCACCCCCGCCGCCCGGCTGCTGCCCACCGCGAGCAGCAGGATGGCCGCCTTGGTCACGCCATCGAGGTCGATGGGGCTGGTCGGGAGCTTCTCGTTGGGGTGTCGCGGCACGGCGTCGCGGCTCCTGGGTCGGGCAGAGGGTCGGGCGGGCTAGTCGTCGTCGGCGCGGATCCAGTTGCCGAGCAGGCCGGCGGCCATCTCGGGGGAACTCTCGATCAGGTCGCCGACCTGCTCGAGCATCTTGCTGGCGTGCACCTTCTCGTCCTCGAGCTCGATGCCGGCCAGCGCGATCTCGCCCTCCTCGGCCTCGCCGAAGAGGTCGCCGTCGCCCTGCAGCGCGGGCGGCACGCCGACGAGCTCCTCGGGCGTGGGCAGCTCGGCCTTCTTGGTGGCGCGGCGGACGAGCATCAGCATCATGCCCACGGAGACGACGGCGAGCACGCCCAGCACGGCCTTGTCGATCAGCCCGCCGCCCAGGCCCAGGCCGCCGCCTCCGGCGCCGCCCAGCGGGCCGGAGGCGCCGAACGCCGCGCCACCTAGGGCGGTGCCGCCCGCGTCGTTGAGCATCGAGACGGTGACCGCCACGCCGGTGGCCTCGTTGGTCACGATGACCGCAAGGGCCTTCTGGATGGTCGCCTCCAGGTCCTCGCTGACCTGGCCGAAACGCTGGCTGATCTGCTGGGGGCTGGGCTGCGCGGGCTCCTCGCCCTCGGCGGGTGGGAGCTGCTCAAGCTCGAGCAGGCGGCGCACGTAGGAGCGAGGCACGCCGAGCATGACCGAGACGCTCTCGACATCGCCGCCGGGATCCTCGGACTGCTCGACGGTCTTGCCGAAGCGGGCCTCGAAGTCGCTCTTCTCCTCGCTCTCGGTGAGCGAGGTTCCGGCCGCGGAACCCTGGGAGATCGACATCGCCTCGTTGGATCGGGTGCCGCCGACGCCGCCGCGGCTGGTGTTCTCCTGGCTGGTCTCCTTGCGGAACTCGCTGACGATGCCGGTGACGGGCTTCTCAAAGGTCTCGGACTGCTGCGTCCGCCGGGCGTTGTCGAGCCGGGCGAGCACGCTGAGCGAGAGCCCGGGGATGTCGCGGAGCAGCTCGCGGATCTTGTCCTCGAGGATGCCCTCGTACTGGCTGCGCTGCTCGAGGGCGAAGCGGGAGTCGCGGACGCGGGCGTCCCGCGCGTGATAGGCCATGCCCGTCGCCCCATCGACGATGGCCACGTGCTCGGGCCGCATGCCCGCCACCGAGCCGACGATCGTCGCGGCGATGGCGTCGACGGTCTCGGGCGACAGCTCGCCGTTCTGCGAGTGCACCATGACCGAGGCCCTGGGGTCGCGGTGGGTGCGGCCCAGCCCGCCGGGCTCGGGCACGTCGAGGTGGACGGCCGCCGAGCGGAGGGCCCGCCAGCGCGAGAGATCCATGGAGAGCATCTTGGCGCGAGCCGCCACCGACTGCTGGTGGTTGTCCTGCCGGGAGTTCATCCAGTTCTGGCCCTCGCGCAGCTCGTCGACGAGCCACATCGACTCCATGGGCACGACCTGGTTTTCCTGGAGCATCGCGCGGGCGATGACGGCCTGGCCATCGGGCACGAAGACCTCGCCGGTGTCGCTGGAGGTCGCGGGAATCCCGCTGCCTCGCAGGAAGGTCAGCGCGGCCGCGCGGTTGCCCGCGTCGGAGATGGTCATGGCGACGACCTGGCTGGGCTGGCCGGCGTACTGGGCGACCAGGAAGAGCGCCAGCATCAGTATGACGGCAAGGCTGCCGATCAGCAGCTTCTCGGTCGGCCCCAGCCGCTGCAGATGCTGGAGCAGCCCCGAGAGCCGCTCCTTGGCCTGTTGCTGTGCGGCGTTCTCCACGCCCCGGCTCCCTCGCGCGTTCCACGCGCTACCCGCGCGGGGCATCCGCCCCTGGCGTGCCGGGTCGATCGGCACGGACGGCCTCAAGTCTTGAGAGGGCGCAGGAAACCGATCATGGGCGCACTTCGTGCGCTGCCCGGGTTACCAGATTGGCAGGGGGCGCGAGGTCAGACGCGGAGCTGCTGGATCTCCTGGTAGGCCTCCATCACCTTGTTGCGCATCTGCTGGAGGAGGCGGAAGGCGGCGTCGGCCTTCTGGGTGGCCAGCAGCACGCCCTCGAGGTCCTGCCGTTCGCCGGTCTGGAGGTCCTCGATCGCTCGGTCGGCGTCCTGCTGCATCTGTGAGGCCTCGCGGAGCTGGCCGAAGAGCGCATCGCGGAACGCGGCGCCGTCGCCCCGATCCGACGCGCGGTCGGCGCGGTTATCCGGGGAGGCGCCCGATGCTCCGATCAGCCCGATGGGATCGCTCATGCTCGCCTGCTCCATATCGCTTGCACGCTAGCGCTCCGTCCTACGCGATGAGCCTGAGGGCCTGGGCCACCATCGCCTTGCTGACCTCGGCCGCCGCCACGTTGGCCTCGTAGGCGCGGGACGCCTCGAGCGCGTCGACCTGCTCGGCCACGCTGCTGATGTCGGGCACCATGACGTAGCCGTTGGCGTCGGCGTGCGGGCTGCTGGGCATGTAGCGGGCTCGCAGGGCCGACTCGTTCTGGTAGATCTCTCGGACGTGGACGCCCCCCGAGCGGCCATCCCGGGTGTGCGACGACGGATCGCCCGCGGCGAGCACGACCTCGCGTCGGAGATAGGGCGCATAGTTGCCGTCGGCGTCCTCGATGACGTGCGAGTTGGCGACGTTGGCCGCCGACGCGGTCAGTCGGATCCGCTGGGCGATCATGCCGCTGGTGGAGATATCGAGCGAGCCGTACATCCTCTACGCCCCCTAGCCCACCCGCTCGCTGACGGCCGCGTTCAGCACGCCCATGCGGCTGCGGAGCAGGTCCGACGCGACGCGGTACACCGAGTAGTTCTCGGTCATGGCCTGCATGAGCCGCTCGACGTCGCGATTGTTGCGGTCGTGCAGCAGGACGCCGCCGCGATCGGTCGTCGGGTGCAGGCGGATGCCGCCGCCCTCGGGCCGGACCTCGCGATTGCCCTTGAACGGCAGCGGGCCGTGGGTGCCGCCGTTGCGGGCCCGCCGGCGATCGATGGCCTCGCCCAGGGCTTCCTGGAATCGGAACGGCGAGACGTCCCGCATCTGGTAGTTGGGCGTGGTCATGTTGGCGACGTTGTGCGCGAGCAGGCGCTGCCGCTGGCCGGCGAATCGGATCACCGTCTCCAGGGCGGGCAGGGCACCGGATTGGAGCGTCTGCTGGAGCATCGCGGGAGCCCATCGCAAAACGCGGGCCACTCGGGCGGGGAGCCCGGCGGGGCCGCTAGAGGTCCTGCGGGACGAGTTCTTGTTCCTTCCACTTCTTGAGCTTGACGCCGAGGGTGCGCACCCCGATGCCCAGGGCGCGGGCGGTGCGCTGGCGGTGGCCCTGGAAGCGGTGCAGCGTGCGGATGATCGCGTCCCGCTCCATGTCCTCGAGTGTGGTCGAGCCCGGGGCGAAGGTGATGCCCGCGGCGGGATCGGCGGCGATCGCGGCGGCGGCGCCGTTGCGGAACCCGCCCGTGTCCGCGGCCCCGTGCGCGACGATCGCGGCGCGGTCCATCGGTCGGTGCGTCGCCTGCTCGCCCGGGCGAGCCTCGATGACCGCCCGCGGGCGCTCGGCGTCGGCGGGCCGCAGCGCGAGCCAGGGCTCGATCATGGAGCGCTGGATCTCGACCTCGTCCCGCCGATGGCCGCCAGCGCTGAGCACGACGGCCCGCTCGCAGACGTTCTGCAGCTCGCGGACGTTGCCGGGCCAGCGGTAGCCGCACAGCAGGTCGACTGCGTCCGGGGCGAGCCGCACCTCGCCCCGGCCCTCCCGCCGGGCGACGCGGCGGAGGAAGGTCTCGGCCAGCGCGGGCACGTCCTCGAGGCGATCCTCGAGCGGCGGCAGGTGGATGGGCAGCACGTTGAGGCGGTAGAAGAGGTCCTCGCGGAACTCGCCGGCCTCGACCGACCGCGGCAGGTCGCGGTTGCTGGTCGCCAGCACGCGGACGTCGACGGCCTGGGTGCGGCTGGAGCCGACGCGCTCGAAGGCCCGCTCCTGGAGCACGCGGAGCAGCTTGGCCTGGATGGCCGGGCTGACCTCGCTGACCTCGTCGAGCAGCAGCGTGCCGCCGTGCGCCAGCTCGAAGCGGCCCTTGCGCATCTTGTCGGCGCCGGTGAAGGCGCCCTTCTCGTGGCCGAACAGTTCGCTCTCGAGCAGGGTCTCGCTCAGCGCGGCACAGTTGACGGCCAGGAAGGGCCCGCCCGCGCGGGGGCTCAACTCGTGGATGGCGCGGGCCACCTCCTCCTTGCCCGTGCCCGAGCCGCCCACGATGAGCACGGTGCCGTGGGAGGCGGCCACGGTCTCGACCTGGGCCTTGACGCTCCGCATGGCGGGGGAGGAGCCGACGAGGCGCGACAGGCCGTCCCGCGGCTCGGGGCCCGGATCGGCGACGGCCGCATCCCCGCCCTGGGCCCGCAGCACGTCGTGGTCGCGCTTGAGGCGGGCGTGCTGGAGCGCCCGCTTGACGCAGATGATCAACTCGTCGCCCTCGAAGGGCTTGGTGAGGTAGTCGAAGGCGCCGAGCTTCATGGCCTGCACGGCCGTCTGGACGGAGCCGAAGGCGGTCATGAGGACCACGGGCAGGTCCTCGTCGACCTCTCGGACCGCCCCGAGCAGTTCGACGCCGGTCATGCGTGGCATCTTGAGATCGGTGACGATGACGTCGGGCCGCTGCGTGGCCATGCGCTCGATGGCGTCCTGGCCCGAGGTGGCGGCCAGCGCGGTCATGCCCGCCCGGCGGAGCACCGAGCAGACGCTGTCGCGCATCATCTCCTTGTCGTCGACGACGAGCACCGTGCTCACGGGTCGAGCCCTCCGCTGGCTTCGGCGTGCTGTGCGTCCCGCGGCGGTTCGGCCGGCACGGTCAGCGTAAAGACCGCCCCGCCCGCATCGGGCGAGGCCGCATCGACCCGCCCCCCGTGGGCGTCGGCGATGCGCTGCACCATCGCCAGGCCCAGGCCGCAGCCCGCCTGACGCGTGGTGTAGAACGGATTGAACATGCGTTCGAGCGTCTCGGCGGCTACGCCCGGACCGGTGTCTTCGACCGCGTAGGACACGACGCGGCCGAGGGCGGCATCGGTGCCCATGGCGACCCGGAGCGTGACGCGGCGATCGCCCGCGGAATCGGGCTGGCCGTGGTCCGCGATGGCCTCGATCGCGTTGCGGACGAGGTTGATCAGCGCCTGGGCGATGAGGCCGGCATCGATGCGGACGCTCGCATCCTCGCCCGCGGAGCTGCGCACCTCGAGCTCGACACCCGCGGGCTCGGCCAGGATGCGGCAGGTCGAGGCGGCGCGGTGCACGGGCTCGGCGGGATCGGCGTCGTCGATGCCCGGCGACAGCTCCCGCGCGAAGCGGAGGACGTCGCCGACCACGCCATCCAGCTCCCGGGCGGCGCGGAGGATCTTGTCGGCGGTCTCGGTCTGTTCGGCGAGGGGGTCGCCCGACCCCTCGAGGTCGGCGCGGAGCATCTCGGCGTGCAGGGCGATGGCCGCCAGTGGGTTGCGGACCTCATGGGCGATGCCGGCGGCCATCTCGCCGAGCGCCGCGAGCCGGCGGGATCGCTCCAGGCGAACGTTTGCATCCCTGAGTTCGGCCTTGAGCCGGCCGACCTCGCTCCGCAGAGCAACCTGGGTATGCTGGAGCTGGCTGGCCGCGTCGTTGAACGCGGTCATGAGCGCGGCCAGTTCCTCGGGCGAGACCGCGGCCGGCGCATCCACCTGGATGGGCTCCGCCGGGACGACCTCCGCTGCCGCCGACACGCTCACGCCTGGCGATCCTGGTGGCGTGGCGCGGCGGCGGGCGCGGCGGCGTAGGCCCGCATGGCGCCCCGCGAGCGGTTGAGCTGGCCCACCTCGCCGCTCACGCGTTCGCTGGCGGCCCGCAGATCGGCTCCCGAGCGGCTGTCCTGCGCGTCGACGCGGCCGGCGATGGCCTTGAGCTCATCGAGCCGCCTCGCGAGTTCGGCCCGCTCGTCCTCGGGCAGCCCCTCGACGAAGCGGTCCCACTGCTCGCGGACGTCGGCGATGCCCTCGTGCACGCGGACGAGCTCGTCGACCACCTCCTGCCGCTCGCCGAGCAGCCGGAGCAGGCCCTCGCCGTCGCCGGTCGCGATGAGGGCGTCCTGGCGTGGACCGAAGGCCGCCAGCCTGTCGTAGAGATCCGCTTGCCGCTCGACGGCGGGCAGCACGCGCTCCTTGAGCAGGGTGCGGGCTGGCTGGGTCATCCTGACCTCCCGGGCGCACTCCATGCGCCGCACGGAGGGCCATCGGCCGGGATGGGACGCCGGCTCCAAGTTTCGCGCACGATCTGCCGATCGACCGGCGGCGGCCACGGGATCGATGCCGGGGCCCGAGCCCTAACATCCCCGGCTCGCGATCCCTCGCGTACGCGGGCCCGTGCGGTCCGCCGCGCGGGGTCGATCGCTCCGGGCGTAGCTCAGTTGGATAGAGCAGCGGACTTCTAATCCGCAGGTCGCTGGTTCGAATCCAGCCGCCCGGGTTGCCGTCGACCCGGCGTCAGGCGGGCGCCAGGTGGTCGGCCGCGATCGCGGCGATCGCCGCAAGGGCGCGGTCGACGTCGGCCTCGGTGGTGAACTGACCGATGCTGAGCCGGACGGCGCCGCCGTCGTCGAGAGTGCCCATCGCGCCGTGGGCCCGTGGCGCGCAGTGGATGCCGGCGCGGACGAGCAGGCCGAATTCACGCTCCAGGCGGTCGGCCACCGCGTGCGGGTCCTGGCCCTCGAAGATCAGCGCGAAGACGCCGACGCGGCGGGCTGGATCGGCGGGGCCGAGCAGCCGGACGCCGGGCAGATCGCGCAGGCCCGCGATCATGCGCTCGATGAGTGCGATCTCGTGGTTGCGGACGTCGTCGACCCCGCGATCGAGCAGCCAGCGGACACCCTCGAGCAGGCCGGCGATGCCGATGGTGTTGTGCGAGCCGGGCTCGAACTTGGCGGGCATCGCCGTGGGGTGCACGTCGCTCTCGCTGATGGTGCCGGTGCCGCCCTCGCGGAGGGGATCGATGCGTTCCTCCAGGCCCGGGTGGATCCACAGCCCGCCGGTGCCCAGCGGGCCGAGCAGGCCCTTGTGGCCCGGGAAGGCGAGGAGGTCGATGGCATCCTGCTCGACGTCGACGGGCAGGTGGCCCAGCGACTGGGCGGCATCGACCAGCAGCGGAACGCCCGCGGCTCGGCAGAGCCGGCCGATGCCCGCGATGGGCTGGATGGACCCGGTCGCGTTGCTGGCGTGCACCACGGCGACGAGCAGCGTGTCGGAGGTCATGGCCGCGGCGATGTCGTGCGGCGAGGCCACGCCGTCGGCGTCGACGGGCACGCAGGTCCAGCGAATCTGGCCCGGCGCGAACGCCGCGAGCGCGTTGAAGGGCCGCAGCACGCTGTTGTGGTCCATGGCCGTGGTGACCAGGTGGATGCGGGCGTCGGGATCGAGGCGGCGCCGGTGCAGCACGAGGCCCTTGATCGCCAGGTTGAGTGCGTCGCTGGTGTTGAGCGCGAAGGCGATCTGGTCCGGGTCGCCGGCGTGGATGAGCCGCGCGATCGCGGCGCGGCACTGGACCAGGATGGCCGACCCCTGCTGTGCCTCGCGGTAGCCCCCACGGCCGGGCGAGGCGCCAATCTCGGCGGCGTATCGGACCATCGCCTCGGTGACCCGCGGCGGCTTGGGGAAGCTCGTGGCGGCGTTATCCAGGTACAGACGGTCGGCCATCGGGGGACTATACAGCCCGACGCTGGCGGCCCCGCCGGATCGTCGTGTATCTTGGGGCGGCCCCTCGGGGCCGGGAGTCCGAGCCGATGCTCTCGAGTCGCCAACGCGAACGCATCGCCCGCTACGCGCCCTTCGGCGCGTGGGTGCTGTGGTTCGATTGCGCGTGGCTGGCGGCCGTCGTCCACCTGGACCTGTGGGCGGCGATCGCGCGGGAATGGCCCATCGCGCTGGCGATGGCGCTGGGCTCGTACGTGGCGGGCTCGACGCCGATGGGCGGAGGCACCGTGGGCTTCCCCATCCTGGTGCTGCTGTTCGACGAGCCGGTGGGCCTGGGCCGCAACTTCAGCTTCCTGATCCAGAGCGTGGGGATGAGCTCGGCCACGCTGCTGATCCTGTGCAGCCGCAAGCCGCTGGCGCTGCGGCCGCTGCTGTGGACGCTGGCGACGGCGACGATCGTCGTGCCGATCGCGAATCGGCTGCTCGTGCCCGTGGTGACGCCCGCCGCGGTCAAGCTCATCTTCGCGGTCATCTGGGCGGGCTTCGGCGTCATGACACTCTTCAAGCTGCGGGACCTGCTGCGGACGCACCGCACCGACATGCTCTCATCCCGCGGCGATGCGATCGTGGGCGTGTGCGTGGGCGTGGTCGGCGGAACAGCGGCCGCGCTAACGGGCGTGGGCATCGACATGGTGATGTACACGGTGCTGGTGCTGCTGTACCGCTGCGACCTGCGGATCGCCATCGCTACGAGCGTGATCGCGATGGCGTGGACGTCGATCGTCGGGACGATCAACGCCGCGGCGCTCGGCGAGATCGACGCCGCGGTGCTGTCGAAATGGGCGGCGGCGGCGCCGGTGGTGCTCGTGGGCGCCCCCATCGGCGCGTTCATGCTGCACGTGCTGCCCCGCGGTGGCACGCTGGTGTTCGTCTCGGTGCTGTGCCTGGCGCAGTTCTTCTGGGCGCTCGAGCGCGTGGGGCCGGGCGCAGTGGGCATCGCGCTGAGCATTGGCGGCGTGCTGCTGCTGAATGCCTGCTTCCACCTGCTGTACAACTGGGGCGGCCGGCGGCTTAGCAGCGCCGCCACCGGAACGGGCTAGCCGCGGCCTGTACTTCAGCCCTTGGGCCGCTTGTAGAGCGGATTGTCGCGGATCTGGGCCTGGAGTTCGGCGCGACCGGTATCGATGGCGACCGTGGCGCCGGCGGCGGCGTGGGCGGCATCGACGAAGCCCATGGCGATCGAACGCCCGAGCGTCGGGCTCTGGCAGCCGCTGGTCACGACGCCGATCTCCGCGCCGTCGAGCTTGATGGGCATGCTGGTGCGGGCGGTCCGCTTGCCCTCGACCTCGAAGGCCACGAGCCGGCGGGGCGGGCCGCCCTCGTCGCGTGTCCGCTTGAGGGCGTCCTGGCCGATGAAGGGCTCGGGCGCGTCGCCCTCGTCCTTGTCGAGCTTGATGGCGAAGTCGATGCCGCAGGCCAGGGCGTTGATGTCCTCGCCGAGTTCCTGGCCGTAGAGGGGCATGCCGGCCTCGAGCCGCAGCGTGTCGCGGGCGCCGAGACCCGCCAGGCGGACGTCGCTGCCGGCGTCGGCCAGATCGACGTCCTTGAGCAGCAGCTTGAGCGCGGTCTCGACGATCGACGCGGGCAGGATGACCTCGACGCCGTCCTCGCCGGTATAGCCCGTCCGCGACACGATGATCTTGGCGATCAGCAGGTTCTTGACGGCGAAGCGGTACCGCTTGAGGGTGGGCACCTCGCTGCTGACCCGCGAGACCAGGTCCATGACCTTCGGACCCTGCAGGGCGACCATCGCGGTCTTCTCGGTCTGGTCGTCGATCTTGACGACGAGGTCGCCGGCGTCCTTGACCGCCCGGAGGTGATCGACGATCTTCGTGCGGTTGGCGGCGTTGACGACCACTACGAACTCGGTGTCGTCCATGCGGTAGACCAGCACGTCGTCCTTCACGCCGCCCTGCTCGTTGCAGATGAGGCCGTAGCGGCACTGGCCGTGCTGCATGTCGCCGATGCGGCGGGTGCAGACGCGGCCGAGCAGCCGCTTGGCGTGGCGGCCGTGCACCTTGAGGCGACCCATGTGCGAGACGTCGAACAGGCCGCCCGAGGTGCGGACCTGGGCGTGCTCGTCCTGGATCGAACCGTAGCTGATGGGCATGTCCCAGCCGGCGAAGTCGACCATCCTGCCGCCGTGCTGCAGATGGAGCTTGTGGAGCGGGGTTGTGAGCACGCACGCCTCCTTGTTGTGCCGCGGCGGCTTGCTGCGGCGGATCGCCATCGCGTCGCGGTCGTCAGGGTAGCGAGCCCGGCGTTCGGCTAGGGGCAACGCAGCGGGGAATCGGAGGGCAGCGGCCAGGGCGCGTTGTCGAGCAGCCGCGTGTCGCCCAGCCGGCAGGTCACCAGCGCCCGAGCGGGCGCCTCACCGGCGCGGGTGCCGCCGGGCAGCGGTTCGAGCGTCCCGGCATCCCGCACCGTGGCGTAGTTGATGTCCAGGCCCGCGAGCGTCCGCCGCATGGCGGCCTCCGCGTCGGCGAGCGTCGGCTCCTCCGACGCGGCACGCAACGCCCGAGGGATGGCCCCCGCCGCCCGCCGCTGCTCGGGCGAGAGGAACCGATTGCGGCTGCTGAGCGCGAGGCCGTCGGCGTCGCGGACGGTCGGGCCCGGGACGACGTCGATGTCGAGCCGCTGCTGCCGCACGAGATCGCCCGCGAGGCGGAGCTGCTGGTAGTCCTTCTCGCCGAAGATGGCCGCGGCGGGCGGGGCCATCGCGAACAAGCGGGCGAGGACCTTGGCGACACCCTCGAAGTGCCCGGGGCGGTACTCGTCCTCAAGGCCCTTGCCGACTCCGACGGCGGGCACCGGCGGACCGGCCGCTTCCACGCCATCGGGGTACACCATCTCGACCGTCGGCGCGATGATGGTGCGGGCGCCGGCCTCCGCGCACGCCGCGGCGTCTTCATCCAGCACGCGGGGGTATCGCTCGTAGTCGTGGGACTCGTCGAACTGCGCGGGATTCACGAAGATCGTGACGACGCAGCCGGCCTCGATGCCTCGATGCTGTGCCAGTGCGGCGGCCTGGCGGACCAGGGCGGCATGGCCCTCGTGCAGCGCCCCCATCGTGGGCACCATGACGCCGCCGGGGCGGTCGCTCGAACGCAGGAGCGCGTCCAGCTCGGCGAGCGTGCGCACGATCCGCATGCCGCAGCGTACGTCGCTAGCGCTCGTGCTCCCAGGCGCGGACCTCGTCGCTCTCGGGCTTGGGCATGAGGTCCAGCTCGACGAGGTAGAGCCCGTCGCCGCCGTAGTCGCACGACGCCACGCGGCCGGCGAGCACCACGGGCTTGTCGTCGATGAGGTGGACGGCGATCAGCAGCACCTTGTCGCGGTAGCACATCCGCCGCGAGCGGATGGACATGGCCGACCGGCTGACGCTCGTCGCCCGGGCCGACCACGTCGTCACCGGGCGGATGCGGTCGTCGAGTTCGGCGAGGTCGACCTCGGCGTCGAAGTCGTGGAAGGTCGGGGCGGCGGTCACCGCATCGGGCGACGCGGCGTCATCACCGGGTTCGCCCATGGGCTCCGCGGCGGCGGGATCGGGAACCGGCTGCGGCGCGGCGACCGGCGGCGCAGCGGCGGCCGAGGGCCCGGCGTCACCCGTGGCCGTCGACGGAAGCTTCGGCGGCGGGGGCACGGCCCCCCATTGATCCCACACGCTCACCCCCGCATCGATCGTTGCGAGCCGCCCGGCGCGACCGGCCTGGATGCGATCATCCGGCATGGGCTCAGCATCGGCGAGAAGCGGGCCCCAGACGAGCCGGGGAGGCCCCTGACGATCCGCGGCTGGCGTCCCGGGGCGGGAATGATGCCGCTATCGGACCCCCGCCGGAGTGCCGCTCATGGACCGCGACGCGATCGACAGGTGGCTGCGTGTGCTCGGGGCGGCGACGTCGACGCATCCGCTGCCCGAGCCCGCCGAGGCCGACGGTTGGATCGGCACCTTCGCCGACGAGGCCGGCCATCGACGCGACGTGGATCGCCCGCTGCTCGGCTGGCTGCTGGGCGTGGCCGCCGGCGATCGCGGAGCCGAACCGATCCACGAGGCGCCGATCGACGTCGTGCTGTGGGCCGCCGCCCGGGACGGCTCGATGCGCGAACTGGGCGTGCAGGAGAGCGGATCGCTGCAGCCCTTCGCCTGGGCCGAGGCCGGACGAGTGGCCATCGAGGTGTGGACCGAGCGGGAGCTGTCGGCCATTCAGGCGTTGTGGGCGATAGGGATCGAGCGGCGCGACGAGCACGCCCGCACGCGGGCCGAGGACGCCGCCCGGTGGTGCGTGGCGGAGCTGCAGCCCGACAACGCGACCAACCACCCCTGGGCGATCGACGTGTTCGCGTGGTTGGGTGCCCGCGGCGACGGCCACGCCGACCTGTACGCCCAGACGCTGCTGCACAACGCGACGATCGCCACCGGCCGGCCCGGTCGCTTCTCGGCGATGATCCTGCACGCGGCGGCCCGCTCGCTTCGGGCGGCGGTGGACCGAGAGTGACCGGCTAGGCCGGCTGCATCCGCTTCTTGGGGCGGCGGAGCCAGCGGCGGACCTGCGGCGAGACGTCCTTGGGCCCGTCGGGTTCGCCCGGGCGAGCCCCGAGCGCCACCCGTCTCGCGATGGCGGCGGCGCACAGCCCGAGGAACATCGGCTGGGGCGTCAGGGGTCGGCTTGTCAGCTCGGGGTGGAACTGGGCGGCGATGAAGAAGGGGTGCGTGGGACCGGCATCGGCCGAATCCCCATCGCCCGCGATCGGCTGGGCCAGCTCCAGCACCTGCATGATGGGCTGCGTGGGGTGGCGTCCCGAGAAGATCAGGCCGGCCTTGCCCAGCCGCTCGACGAAGGCCGGGTCGACCTCGTAGCGGTGGCGGAAGCGCTCGCGGATGGCGGCCTTGCCGGCGAAGAGGAAGGCCGCCAGCGACTCGGGCAGCAGGTCCACGTCCTGGGCGCCCAGCCGCATCGATCCGCCGAGGCCCTCGATCCGCTTCTGCTCGGGCAGTTCGCTGATGACCGGCGCGGCCGACTCGGAGTCGAACTCGGTCGAGGATGCGTCGGCCAGCCCTAGCACCGAGCGGGCGAACTCGATGACGGCAACCTGGAAGCCCAGGCAGATGCCGAGGTAGGGCAGCCCGCTCTCGCGGCAGTGCTTGACCACCGCCAGCTTGCCCTCGACGCCCCGCGTGCCGAAGCCGCCCGGCACGATCACGGCGTCGAGGTCGGCCAGGTCGCTGGCGGCGCGGGCGTCGTTGAGGTCGGTCGTGTCGAAGCGCTGCACCTCGATGTCGGCCCCTAGGTGGGCCGAGCAGTGCTCGATCGCCTTGTCGATCGAGGCGTAGGCGTCGGCGAGGTCGGTGTACTTGCCCGCCAGCCCGACGGTGATCTTGTGCTGTGGCTCGCTGGTCAGCTCGCGGACGAACGCCTGCCAGCGCTCCCGCTCGCGGTCCTCGTTGGCCATGTTGACCCGGTCGTGCAGGTCGAGCACCGAGAGGATCTCGCGGTCGAGCCCGTCGCGGCGCATCTCCTCGGGGATGAAGTAGATGCTCTCGCGGTCGTGCATGCTGAAGACCCGCCGCATGGGCACGTTGCTGTACATGGCGATCTTCTGGAGGGCCTGGCCCGTGACCGGGTTGTCGGCACGGCAGGCGATCATGTGGGGCTGGATGCCCGCCTCCATGAGCCGCTGGATGCCCAGCTGGGCGGCCTTGGACTTCTGCTCGCCCAGGGCCCGGGGCTCGATGACGTAGGTGAGCGCCACGAAGCAGACCGAGCGGGGCCCCTCCTCGAAGGCCAGCTCGCGGAGGGCCTCGATGTAGAAGCCGTTCTCGTAATCGCCCACGGTGCCGCCGACCTCGATCATCACGATGTCGGCCGGCCGGCCCGGGCCGTCACCGTCGCCGTCGCGGCTGCCGTCGCCCCGCATGGCCAGCTCGCGGAGCTTGCGCTTCACCTCGCCGGTGACGTGCGGGATCATCTGGACGTCGCGGCCCAGGTAGTCGCCCATCCGTTCGCGCTCGAGGACCTCGGTGAAGATCTGGCCCGACGTCGTGAAGTTGCGGCGGCTGAGGTTCTGGGCGAGCATCCGCTCGTAGGTGCCCAGATCCATATCGCACTCGGTGCCGTCGTCGAGCACGAAGACCTCGCCGTGGCGGTACGGGTTGAGCGTGCCCGAATCGATGTTCAGGTAGCCCTCCATCTTGATGGGCGCGACGACGAGGCTCTTGTCCTTGAGCAGCTTGGCGGCGCTGGCGGCGAAGATGCCCTTGCCCAGCCCGCTCATCACCGTGCCCAGCACCGCGACGTACTTCGTGCGGCCCCGGCGATACCCGGGCGGCACCGGCGAGTAGAACTCGGTGGTCAGCTGGCCCTCGGCGGCGCTGACGAGAAGCTCGTCGGCCCGCCGGCGGCGCTCGTCGCCCCGGGGTTGGTCATGCTCGAGATGGGGGAGGTTGCCGCCGGGCTGGATCGGGTGGTCGGGCACCAGAAAGCGTAGGCGGGGGCTCCGGCGGCGTCAGGGCGTCAGGGCGTCTGGCGCGCCCGGTGGCGTTCGACGAAGGCGGCATACTGCTCGGGCGTGTCGATGCCGGTGTGCGAGGACTCGCGGATGGCGACGGCGATGGGCAGGCCGTGCTCGAGCCAGCGGAGCTGTTCGAGCTGTTCGGCTTGTTCGAGGGGCGTCGGCGACAACGTACGCAACTCGTTCAGCGTCGCCGGCGTGTAGGCGTAGATCCCGACGTGGCGTAGCGTCCCGGCAACCGCGTCACCGACCGATTCGCGATCGCGGTGGAATGGAATCGATGAGCGAGAGAAGTACAGCGCTCGACGGTAGCCCTTCTCGTTGGGCGTGGTCGTCACGACCTTCACCACGCTTGGGCTCGACGAAGCCGAAGGATCGTTGATCGTGGTCGCCACGGTGTAGCACTCGAGCGCCATTGGATGGAAGCGCGTCAGGACGCCGTCGATTGCGTCGGATTCGATCTCGGGCTCGTCCCCCTGGACGTTGATGACGCAGGCTTGGAGCCCGAGCTTGAGCAGTGACGCCGCCTCCGCTACGCGGCTCGTCCCAGTCGCGTGCTCGGCGCTCGTCAGCACCGCCTCGAATCCGTGCTCGCGGACGGCCGACGCGACCTCCTCGGCATCGGTGGCGACGACGACCCGGTCGACCGACTCGGCCTTGCTCGCCTGCTCGCAGACGTGCACGACCATGGGCCTGCCCGTGTCGGCGGCCAGCACCTTGCCCGGGAAGCGGGTGGAGCCCAGGCGGGCGGGGATGATGGCGGTGGCCTTCGGGGGCGGCGGGTGGCCCATGGCTTAGGCCTGGCGGAGCTCGCCCAGCAGTTCCTTGGCCTCGGCCCGCTTGTCGCGGATGTCGCGGAAGCCCAGATCGCGGATGGCGATGGCGCTGGCGATCTTGTCGGCCTCGGCGGCGGCCTCGGCGTCGCCTCGCTCCTTGGCGCGGCCCAGCAGCGCGCTCATGAGCCCGTAGCGGATGTCCATGCCCACGGCGTCGCTATCGCGGCCGTGCACCTGCAGGGCGTCACGGAAGGTAGCGACGGCCTCGTCGCTCCAACCCATCGCCATGAAGGACTGCGCGAGCATGTGCTTGACCTTGACGCGGAGCTTGGGCTCCTCCTGGGCGGCCTGCAGCAGCGTGATGGCGTCCTCGTGCTGGCCCAGCTCGAAGTGGCGGAAGCCCAGCTCGTACTTGAGGTGCAGGTCCGTCGGGTAGGCCTCCACGCGAGCGGCGTAGACCTTGATCTCGGCCTCGAGCACGTCCTTCAGCCCCGATTCGTACTCGGCCCGTAGCTCTGCGTTGTCGGGCTCGGCATTCACCTTCTTCTTGAGGTTCGAGAGCTTGCGGCGCCAGGCGCGGAGCTTGATATCGTCGGCGGCCTGGCGGAAGCGGAATTCGCGGGTGAGCTGGTAGCCCCGCTTGTACAGCTCGTAGGCGTCCTTCTCGTCCTTCGGGGTGCCGCGCTCGAGCAGCCGCTTGGCGAGCTGGTTGATGGTCGCGGGGTCCTCGGGCCGCTGCTGGTAGTCCTCGCGGGCGTTGGCGATGAGCCGCTCGATGGTGACCTCGTCCTTGGAGATCGCCTCCTCGTCCTGCAGCCGCCGCTGCTTCTCGGCGTCGCGGATGTTCTTGCGGAAGCCGCCCTCCTTGCCGGTCTCGTCGTAGCCGCCCTGCGACATGGTCGCCTGGGCCGAGAAGTTCTTGACGGCGTGGGCGAGGTCGGTGTCGGCGGGCGCGAGCTGCACGGCGATCTGGCCGGCGCGGACGGCCTCGTCGTAGGCGCCGATCTTGGCGAACAGCTGCATCAATCTCTTGAAGGCCGAGCTCGTCGGCCGCTTGGCCCGCTGGTGGAGCGCCATCGACCGCTCGAGGCACCAGTAGGCCTGCTCCTGGAGGTTGATGCCCGCGGCGGCATCGCCCGCCCGCATCGCGGCGTCGCCGTCCTCCATTCGGGTGCCCCAGGCCAGCAGCGCCGCGAGGAACTTGTCGGCGGGACCCTTGGTGCTCTCGAGGTTGACCTTGGCCTTCTTGCGGGGGTTGGCCGACGCGTACTTGCGGGCCGACTCGAAGAAGCTCTCCATGGCGGTCTGGTCGCTGGGGTCCATCCGCAGGCCCTGCAGCCAGAGCGTCATGGCGTACTCGTAGTTGGTGGTCTCGTGCGCGGTGCGTGCGTGCTCGAAGAAGGCGGCGGCCTTCTCGGGGTTGAAGGTCACGCCGGGCTCGGCGCCCTTGACACGCTCGGCCTTATCTGGCTTGGACTTGTCGAGCTTGGACTTGTCGGGCGCGGCCGGCGAAGCCTCGCCGTTGGCCCGCGGATCGCCGCCGGCGTCCGTGGCCTTCTGCTCGCCCTTCTTCTTCCCGCCGAATAGAGCCAAGTGCACACCCCGCGTCGTGTTTGGTGCCGGCTGCGTCGGCCGGCGTCGTAGCGTCCTGCGTGGACCCAGATTCTAGGGCCGCCCTCGGGCGGGCCCCGGTCCGCGCCAATACCATCGGTCGTGCCGCCGCACGCCGAAACAGACCACGCTCCCGTCGATCCGGCCAGCCTTCGGCTTCGGATGTTCCCGGATCCGTGCCTGCGCGAGCACGCACGACCGGTCGGGGAGGTGACCGAGGAGGTCCGCCAGGTCGCCCAGCGGATGCTGGAGATCATGCACGCCGAGGAGGGCATCGGCCTGGCGGCCCCGCAGGTCGGGCTGGCTTGGCGGATGTTCGTCTGCCGGCTGCCCGCGGATCCGCACGCCGAGCCCGCCGAGTCGGGCCTGCCGGTCGACACCGAGGGCGAGCCGATGGTGTGCATCGACCCCGAGCTGAGCCTCGAGGGGCCGATATCGCCCTTCGAGGAGGGCTGCCTGAGCCTGCCGGACATCCGCGGCATGGTCCAGCGGCCGCCGATCGTCCGCCTTGAGGCGACCAACCTCGACGGCGAGCGGTTCTCGGTGCGGGGCGACGGGCTGCTGGCCCGCTGCTGGCAGCACGAGATGGACCACCTCGACGGCGTGCTGATCATCGACAAGTTCGCGCAGCTCGATCGCCTGCGGACGCGGTCGGCCCTCCGCCGCCTCGAGAAGCGAAACGCCTGAGGGCGACGACCCGGGAGCACCGCACGGATGCGCGTGGCCTACTTCGGTTCCGGCGAGTTCGGCCTGCCGACGCTGCGGATGCTGCACGCCGAGCACGAGCTGGTCGGCATCGTCACCCAGCCCGACAAGCCGACGGGCCGAGGCAAGAAGCTGGCGGCGACCCCGATCGGCGCGCACGCCCAAGAGCACGGCATCGCGGCCCCGGTGCTCAAGCCCGAGCGGGTCAACGAACCTTCGGTCCGCGACGCGATCCGCGGGTGGGACTGCGAAGCATGGGTCGTCATCGCCTTCGGCCAGAAGCTGGGCCAGAAGCTGCTAGCGGACCGCTTCGCGATGAACCTGCACGCCTCGCTGCTTCCCCGGTGGCGGGGCGCCGCGCCCATCCATGCCGCGGTCATCGCGGGCGACACGACCACCGGCGTGAGCGTCATCACGCTGGCCGACGAGATGGACGCCGGGCTCATCCTGGGCCAGCGTGCGATGGCGATCGAGCCCGATCGCACCACCGGGGAATTGCACGACGTGCTGGCCCGCGACGGCGTCGAGGCCGTCCGGCGGGTGCTGCGACGGCACGCCAACGGCACGCTGGAGCCACGTGAGCAGGATCCCGCGCTGGTGACGTTCGCGGGCAAGCTGAGCAAGGCCGACGGCTGGGTGGACTTCGCGCAGCCCGCCGCGACCTGCCGGGCTCGCGTGCATGGGCTGACGCCGTGGCCGGGCGTGTCGATCCGCGTGGGCGAGCACGCCGCGAAATTGCTGCGGGTGCGCGAACAAGAACATGGCGGCGCATTCGATTCCCCGCCGGGCACGCTGCTCGCCGATGCCGGCGTCGTCGCCTGCGGGGGTGGCACGACGCTGCGGCTTCTGGAGGTCCAGCCCGCGGGTGGGCGCCCCATGGCGTGGGAGGCGTTCGCCAACGGCCGGGGCATCCGGGCCGGCATGACTGTGGAATCGGAGCGCAAGCCGTGCGAACCCTCTGGGACCTGATCCGACGCCCTTCACCCACGCCCGAGCCGCCGGTCGCGGTAGTTCCCGCGCCCGTTCCGCCGCGGCGGCGTCCGCCGGCGCGCCGGTCGGCGGAGCGGTACGACGCCGTCGCGCGGGCGATGCTCGATCGCTACGGCATCCGGGTGCGGAAATGGCGGAGCAGCACCAGCGGCGTGGCGTGGGAGGTCGCCTATGCCGACGGCACGCGATCCAGGCTCATCGAATCGCCCAGGCCCCGCGGGCCGATCTCGGCGGCGGTCTTCCTGCACGAGGTCGGCCACCACGCCATCGGGCTGGGCACCTACACCCCCCGCTGCCTCGAGGAGTACATGGCCTGGAAGTTCGCGCTCGAGCAGATGCACGAGCACGGGCTGTCGATCACGCCGCGGGTGCACCAGCGGATCGACGAGGCGCTGCGATATGCGGTGGCCAAGGCGCGCAGGCGGGGCCTGAAGCGACTGCCCGAGGTGCTCGCGCCCTACGACGGGCTCGGGCCGGTAACACCCATCGTGATCGAGCCTCGCACGCCGGCGGCTACGCCGCCCGGCGGGGCGGCTGGGGCATCTCCTCCCGCGGCCTCGGCGGCGGGGTGAAGACCAGTCCCGCGTTGCACTCCGGACAGGCGTTGCGGCCGATGCCCCGCAGCGTCTCACCGCACTTGGGGCAGACTCCCTCGCGGGCCGCACGGCCGACGCGGACCGACCAGTAGCCCAGGGACCCGGAGACGCCGGCGTGCCAGGCGATGATCGCCACGAGCGAGGACTCGGCGGCCTCGCCCCGCGAGAGCGCCGCGCCGGCGACGAGCGCCGTCACGATCGAGACGTGCAGCATGACCGCGGCCGACATGGTGCCGATGAACAGCGCCGCGCCGGTCAGCACGCCGCCCGCCAGCAGGCCGGCTGCGGTCGCGAAGTCGGCAGCGGTGTCGGGCGAGAGCCCGCGCGCAATCAGCGGTGCCGACGCGTGCTCGACCGCGTAATCCTGGAGGATGGGCATCCACATGCCGAAGGCGCCCGCCCACGCCAGCGGGATGAGGGCCGACATCGACGCCCGCCGCCTCGCCAGCGCGAACGCGACGAGCGTGTAGAGCATGCATAGCAGCCCGAGCGCGAGGATGCCGCCCTGCCAGTCGATCGGCAGCAGCCAGTGCGCAATGCCGGCGGCGGCCAGCACCGATGCCAGCCAGATCAAGAACGCCGACCGCGCTAGCCAGGGATCGTGTTCCATGCGCGCAACCCCGAGCGCCACCACGCCGGGTGGCTCCGGGGCTGGCTTCGGCAATCGTGGCGGGCCGGCGGAGCGGGCCGCGGCGGCGGTGCTGCGGGCCGGCCCGGTCGGATGGACCGGGCAAGCCGCGCGGGTCGTGCCGCCGCCGCCCCGGGGCGTTATCGCCCCATGTCCTCGAGCAGCGTGCGGACCGCCGACCCGAGCTGGGCGTCGCGACCTGCGGCCTCGTCGCTCGGCCCCTGCATCACGCGGACGTCGGGCATGGCGCCGTTGTTCTCCATGTCCGTGCCGTCGGGCAGGTACCAGCCGCGGAATGGGCGGCGGACGGTCGTGCCGTCGATGAGGCGGTACGAGCCGGTCGAGATCACGCCGCCGAAGGTCTGCTCACCGATGACCTTGCCGCGACCGGTGGTCTTGATGGCGTGTGAGAAGATCTCCGCGTTGGAGAAGGAGTTCTCGTTGCACAGCACGGCGATGGGCCGGTTGTAGCCGTAGATCAGCCGGCGATCCCGCGGGTAGGCGTCCTCGTGCACGTCCTCGGCGTCGGCGCCGCGCGGAATCGTGTAGGCGTGCCGCGGCGCGGTGAGCGACGTAAGCAGGATGTCGGTCGTCCAGCCGCCGCCGTTGTCGCGGACGTCGATGAGCAGGCCCTCGCGGCCGTTCGCGGCGGCGTAGAGGTCCCGCTCGAAGTCACGCAGCGCCGGCTCGTTCATGCCGCGGATGTGCAGGTAGCCCAGCCGGCCGCCGGACATCTCCTCCACCATCGCGCGGCGCTGGCGGACGCCGTCCTCGTACCGCAGGCCCGACTCGCCGCCCGACGAGGTCGGCACGATGAGCACGTAGGCGCTGCCGTCCTCGGCCAGGCAGTCGACGTCGAGCAGGGTCTCCTGGCCCGACGTGCCCGCCATGGCCTCGCGCAGGTCGACGGTCGGCATGCCGCCATCGGGCGCGAGCGGCGTGCCGTTGACGGCGGTGATCACGTCGCCGACGTGCAGCGTGCTGGCGTCCCGCGACGCCGGCCCCTCGGGCACGACGTAGACCACCTCGTAGCCACCCTCAACGGGCACGTAGTCGATGCCCAGGTAGCCGGTGCGGATGCTCGGCGGGCTGTAGACCTGGGCGCCACCCCAGATGCCCAGGTGCGAGCCGTTGAGCTCGCCGAAGAGCATGTTGGCGACCTCGTAGAACTCGCTGGGCGTCCGCGTGCGGCGGGCTAGATCGAGGTAGCGGTTGGTGAGGCCCTCCCAGTCCAGGTCCTTCATGGTCGGGTGGTAGAAGTCGCGGCCCAGCATGCGGGCGGCATCGCGGAACTTCTGGGCCTGCTCGGCCTCGACGTCGAGGCGGATGGTGGCGTCGATGGGCATCGTGTCGCTGCTGCCGCCGACGGGCTTGCCGACGGTGGGCTGCCCGCTGCGCAGGTACACGACCTTGGAGCCGTCGGTCGACACGCTGACGCCCGAGACGCCGCCGCTCTGCACGGTCTTGCGCTCGCGGCCCCGGTAGTCCACCGAGAACAGCGAGGTGCTGCCGTCGATGCTGGTGCTGAAGACGACCCGCTCGCCGCCGGGCGTCAGCTGGTGGTTGCCCACGCCGCTGAAGCGGGTGACGCGGCGGACGCGGTTCCAGGCGTCGTCGAGGTCGAACTCCATCGGCTCGGCCTCATCGTCCGCCCCGTCGTCGTTGGCTTCTTCCTCGTCGGTGGCTTCCTCGTCCGCGGCCTCATCGGCGTCGCGCTCGAGGAAGACGTCCGGCGTGTCGATCGCGCCGAGCTTCTTGGCGGCCTTGGCGGCGTCCTCGAAGTACTGCGCCAGCTCGTACTCGGTCAGGCCCTCAAGCTCGCGATCGAGCATGACCGCGTAGACGTCGTAGGACCAGTTCTCGCCCGCGCGGTCGCTCAGGAAGGTCAGCACCTTGCCGTCGTGGCTCAGCCGCGGGCTGGTGTCGATGTCGGGGTGGCGGGTGACGTTGACCGGCTCGCCGTCCTCGGTGTCGAGGATCCAGATGTCGCTGTTGAAGTCCAGGTCGCCGACCTCGTAGACGATGTGGCGGCTGTCCGAGGCCCACTGGATCTCGGGCTGATTCCAGCTCTCGAAGAGCATGCGCTCCTCGCCGGTCTCGAAGTCGTGCAGCCACACGTCGCCCCGCTCGCGGACGAACAGCAGCCGCAGGCCGTCGGGCGAGGGCAACGGCGCAATCTCCATCGCGTCGCTCGCCACGACGGGCGTGACCTCGAAGCGGAGCGCATCGGCCCAGCGGGCGCCGTGGTCGACGGCGTCTTCTTCGTCCTCGTCCTTGGCGTCGTCGGCTTCGGCCTCGTCGGCCTGCCCGTCGTCGCCCTCGGCGTTCTCGTCGGTCGATTCCGAGTCCTCGGTGGCCTCGTCGGAGGCCTGCTCTTCGGCGGCGCCCTCCGCCTCGGCTTCCTCCACGGCCTGCGGCTCGAGGTCCTCGCGGGCCAGGGCGACCGAGGCCTGGTGGATGGCGAACTGGCCGCTCTCATCGGAGGCGAAGTAGAGCACGCGGTTGTCGGGCGACCACGCCAGGTCGCGCTCGCGGCCCGAGGTGTGGGTCACGCGCCGCGTCGGGCGGTCATCCTCGGTGCTGCGGACGAAGACCTCGCCGCGGGCGATGACCGCCAGCGTCTTGCCGTCGGGGCTCAGGCGGGCCTCGCTGACCTGGCGGTCAAGATCGATGGTCCGCGAGTCCAAGCTGTCGGTGTCGACCGAGGCGTTGATGGACACGGCACTGGGCGTGGGTGTCCGCTGCGTCAGGTCGAGGGTGTAGAGCGTGTCCCACACGCAGAACACCGCGGTGGAGCCATCGAAGGAGACGTCCAGGCCGCGGACGCCGTGGCCGATGCTCAGCTGCTCGTCGGTGGGCTCGAAGCTCGTGACCCGCCTGGGCCCCGCGGCATCGGTGCGGCCGCTGGGCAGCAGCCAGAGGTTGTTCTGGCCGTGCCGCGAGGACGAGTACAGCACCGAGCCGTTGGGCAGCACGAAGCCGTGCTGGTCGTTGCCGTCGAAGGTGGTGAGCTGGCGGAAGCGGCCGGTCTCGGTCGACATCGACCAGAGGTCGCCCGCGCCCGGGCCGCGGTAGGCCGGACGATCGGTCAGCTCCCGCCGGCGGGTGAAGAGGATCTGGGAGCCGTCGGCCGACATCGTGGGCGAGGTGCCGTAGGCGTCGGTGATCTTCTGGATGTGCCCACCGGCCAGGGGCACGCGGTACATCGAGCTTCCGCGGTACATCGCAGGATCGAGCCGGCCATGCGCCAGCAGCGCCTCGCCGTCGGCGGTGAAGCCCGAGAGCGTGAGCGCGCGATCGCCGAGCGTGAGCCGGCGGATCTCGCCGCCGAAGACGCGGCCGTCGCGGCTGCTGACGGGCATCGCGTACAGGTTGCGGCTGCCGTCGCGGGTCGACTCGAAGGCCAGCACGCTGCCATCGGGGCTAAAGGCCGACCGCAGCTCGTCGGCGGGGTGCGAGGTCAGCCGCGACGCGACCCCGCCGCCCGCGGGCACGGCCCAGAGGTCGCCCGCCCAGCTGAAGGCGATCAGCGAGCCATCCGGGCTGATCGAGGGCATCCGCGGGAAGCCCACGCGGCTCTGCTCGAAGGACCAGCCCAGCTTCTCGGCCATCGTCGCGGCTTCGGCACCCACCCGCGCGGGCTCGTTGGCGACGTCCGCGGTCGCCATCGCCAGGCTCCGCTCCGGGATCGCCTGGGCGGATTCGACCGGGGCATCGATCGGGGCCTCGGCACCCCACAGCGGCGCGGGCGGGGGTGTCTCGGTCGGCGTGTCGTGGAACGCGATGGTGGGCGTGGTCGCGACTCCCGCCGCGATGGTCCAGCGTGCAATCTCCGTCAGCAGCATCTATGGCCTCCTTGGCGTGCTGGTCACCGTGTTCACGTCTCGACGGCGGCGGGCGTTTCCCCGCACAACGGTACGCCGGTGTGCGCATCCAGCCGCAACGCCACCCGATCCGGCCAAAACCACCAGGTCAGCGAACCCGCCGGATCAGCAGGCAGGTGCGATCGTCCGACGCGGGAGCGCTACCGGCGAAACCGCCCACGGTTGCCGCGATCGCCGCCCGCATGGCCCCCAGCCCGCCCGGCTGCGCCTCGGTGATCGCCCGGATGGCCGCGTCCTCGCCGAGCTGGCGGTGGTCCTCGTCCATGGCCTCGTAGATGCCGTCCGAGCACACGACGAAGGCATCGCCGGGCCCCAGCGGCACCACCACGGGCTCCATGTCGGGCAGGTCGGGCAGCACGCCCATCGGCGGCACCGAGGCGCCGAATCGCTCGATGCCGCCGCCCGACCGCAGCAGGTAGAGCGGCGCCTGCCCGGCGCTAACCATCGAGAGCTCCCCGGTCGCCGGATCGAACTCGGCCATCCACGCCGTGATGAAGCGCCCTTCGGTGAGGTCGGCACCGAGCTGCTGGTTGGCGTGCCGCGCGATGTCGTCCAGCGGCATGCCCGCCCGGACGGCCATGCGGAACATCGACCGGGCCTGCGCCACCGAGAGCGCGGGCCCCACGCCGTGGCCCGTCGCGTCGGCGAGCATGCAGAAGACACGATCGGGATGGTCGTCGCACGGCTCGCGCTCGCCATCGATGATGCGGACGGGCACCACGTCGTAGCCGTCGCCGCCGGTCTCGTCGGCGGGCTCGCTCCAGGCGTCGATCTCGAATCGGTCATCGGTGGGCATCGCCGCGGGCCAGGTGTCCTGCTGGATCCGCCGCGCGAGCGCCATGTCCTGCTCGAGCTTGACCAGCGTGCGGAGCGAGGCCCGCATGTGGTCCTGGGCGCGGGCGAGCTGCTGGACTTCCTCCACCGTGGACGTGATGGGCTCGCCCTCGTCGAGCTCCATGCGGCTGATGCGATCGCTCTGATCGACGAGCCGTCGCAAGGGCCCGCTGTACCGCGCGGCGAGTTGGAGCGCCCGCAGGACGCCCAGGCACAGCGCGATGCCCGCCGCGATCGGGATGAGCACCCGCTGCCAGTGCAGGTCGCCCAGGATGTCCCGCTCGGGCACGAGCACCCAGATCCAGTAGGAACGCTCGCCGCCGAGCCTGTAGAGATCAGCAGCGCCCCACCACGGCTCGCCGCCCACGCCGAAGCGGAGCACCCGGAACTCGTCGCTGGAGTACAGCGCGCCCAGCGTCTCGTCGGCCCGGGCCAGCAGCGGGATTTCCAGGTCCCCCAGCGGGCGCTCGAGCGCACCGCGGAGCCGCTCGGCGTCGTCGAATTCGGATAGCCCCGGGGCCCCGATCAGCCGCCGCTGCGGCGTCGTCACGACGACCACGCCGTCATTGACCACGTGGATGCCGCGGGTGAACTCGGAGATGTCCCGCAGCAGCACGTCGAAGGCGATCACCCGCCGCGAGCCATCCGCCGTGAGATGCGGCATGGCGGCCGTAATGCCATAGTCCCCGGTCGTGAAGAACGTATAGACGTCCGTCCACGCGAGCGAGCCGCGGCCCTGGGCGTCGAAGCCGTCTTCGTCGGCCCGCTCCATGGCCAGGCGGAACCACGCCCGATCCAGCGGCGTGTAGCCGTGTTCGCGCCATCGCCGCGTCTCGCGTCCCTGCCGATCGAGGAGCACGATGGTGTTGGTCGACTCGGCCGCGCCGTCCGGCGGCGGCGGCTCGGTGATCCGCACCCGCCAGCCGTCATCGAGCTCAAGGATGAGCACCTCGTGGCCGGCCTCGTCGGCGATGATGGCCGACGAGATCGACGGCGACTGGCGGACCAAGGGACCGAGCACCGCGAGGGTCTCGAGGGGCGCTTCGGGCGCGATGCGGCCGGCCTGGCTCCAGCGGGCGGCGATGCCCAGCGACTCGCCCACGGGCTCGAAGAAGCGGTTGAGCCCCTCCCGGGTCCGCTCGGTGGCTTGGTGGGTCACCTCGCCCGACAGCCGCTGCACCGCCCGGCGAGCGCCGAACACCGCCATCGCGAAGACGACCACCGACAGCACGACGATCACGCCCACCACGTGCAGCGTCATGCTGACGCGGATGGGCTGCGTGCGTGGGGCTCGCGTCGTTCGTGCCACCGGCCGGCCTCCCGCGTGGCCGCCCACGCCCCGCAATCATTGGCGGTGCGCCGGCTGAAGCACTTGCACCGCCATCCGAAGGTCGACGCCTTCGATGATCGCCTCGCGCGATTCATGGGGCGCTACGGCCACGGGCTGCATCGCGTCTCCTTTGGCGTGATCTTCGTCTGGCTGGGCCTGCTCAAGCAGTTCGGCTTCAAGACCGGCTCGAGCCTGCTGGCCGACACGATCTATTTCGGCGATCCCGCCGTCATGGTGCCGCTGCTGGGCTGGTGGGAGGTAGCCATCGGCCTGTGCCTGCTCATCCGCCGGCTCAACCGCCTGGCCATCCTGCTGCTGCTAGTGCGGCTGCCGGGCACGCTGCTGGCCCTCGTGCTCAAGTTCGACGTGTGCTTTGCCGGCAACGTGCTGACGCCGACGATCCAGGGCCAGTACCTGCTCAAGGACGCGACGCTGTTCTTCGCCGCCATGGTTATCGGCGCGATGGTCCGCGAGGAGCGGCAGCCGGGGCACTTCCATTAGGTCTCCGCGTGCTCCAGGAAGTACGCGAGGATATCGGCCAGATTGTGCGGTCCGCCGGCGCCATGGAACGAGTGCCCCATGTTGTCACGGCCGAGCCCTCCCGCCTCGGCGTCGTACTCCGTCCGGCACTCGAACCCGTCGTCTTCGCTGCGTTCCACGCTCTTTCTGGCAATGGACGCGGGATCAACGCCGGTACCCTCGAGACTGATCGCCACCCGCCAGCCTGGATTGTCCAGGGTGTCGATCTTGATGCCGCAGGAGTGCTCTCACTCCTCGTCGCACATCGAGTGGTACCACCGCATCAGGCGGGCCAGGACGTGCGCGTTCTCGTGCGCGTCCGGAACCACTAGCGCTCCTTCTTGAATATCAGCAAGTAGTTGAACCCCCGGATGAAGAAGTTGTCCTTCGCCGCGGCCTGGTGCCGCTGGCCCTGCTTGAGCTTGGCGTTGCGGCGGACCACGCACACGACGTCGATGGGCCGGAATCGCTTGCGGAGCAGCGCGAACAGCTCGAAGCCGATGGGCATGAAGACGCCGCCGCCCGAGCCCTTCGGTCCGCCCCGCTGCTTCCGCCAGCTGTCCGAGATGTAGACCGCGAGGTAGCGGCGGTCCTTGAGCACGCGATCCACCTCGCCGAAGACGGCGTCCATCGCGGCGTAGTACGCCTCCCCGCCATCGTCACCGGCCGCATCCAGCTTGCCGATGCAGTTCGGATCGTCGCTGTACTCGATGTGCGTCGAGTACGGCGGATCGAGGAACACGAAGTCCGCCGAACCCGCGTCCAGCGGCAGCGACCGCGCATCCGATTGGCGGATGTCCGGCCGGCTCGGCGCCAGGTCGAAGCCCAGCGGCGTGCGACCGAGGTCGGCGCACACGTCGATGGTGGTGCCGCCGCCGCACATCGGGTCGAGGACGGCGTCGCCCTCGCGGGTGTAGCGGGTGAGCAGCTGCCAGATGACCCAGCTCGGCGTGCCGCCGGCGTACGTCTTGTCGCCCTGCTCGGTGGAGCGGCCGTCGTAGTGCTGGCTGGGGTAGGCCCACAGCGTGGTGGTCATCAGCCGCATGGGCGGCCGCCTCCCGGGACGGACCTTCGGGTCGCCGGCGACGTCCTGCCAGCGGGGCGGGCCGGGCCTGGGCCGCTCGCCGGCCACTAGCCTCGTCCGGTCGCGGCGTCGTCCCGCACGGCGCGGACGAGTTCGAGCAACGCCGCCTCGACCTCCGCCAGCGACTTGTCCGATCGAGCGCCGGCGGCGTGGATGTGCCCGCCGCCGCCGAACGCCCCGGCCATCTTCGCCACGTCGGGGCCGTCGACCTTCGACCGAAGGCTGATCTTGACCACACCCGGGCCGCCCTGGCCCTTTGGTAGCTCGGTGAGCACGGCGGCGGCCGAGATGCCCTGCACGCCCAGCGCCGGATCGGCAAAGCCGCTGGTCATGCCGACGCTCGATCCCGTCTCGCGCAGGTCGGCGGCGGTGACCTTGATGGTCGCCAGGCCCTCGGCCTCGTGCAGCGTGAGCGTTGCGAGCGCCCGGGCCATGAGCCGCGCCCGGTTGGGCGGATCACTGAGCATGGTCTTCTTGACCAGGGTCGCGTGGTCGCCGCCGGCCTCGATCAGGTCGGCCGCGAGCCGGAGCACGCCCGGCGTTACGCTCGGGTGGCGGAACCAACCCGTGTCCGTGCCGAGCCCGAGGAGCAGCGGCTCGGCGATCTCCGTGGGCAACTGCGAGGCGGACGCGAGCCCGAGCAGATCCACGCAAGCACCCGCGGCGAGCTCGCACGTCGCGGCGGCCTCGGCATCCACGAGCCGCAAATCCGCGGCGTCGGCCGACCCGCTGCGGTGGTGGTCGAGCACGGCGATGCGATCGGCCTTGCCCGCGAGCCACGGCTTGTAGGGCTCCAGCTGATTCCACGCCCCGGTATCGCAAACCAGCGCACGATCGAAGGGCGGCGGCGGCTCACCCCGATCCAGGTGCTGCCAGGGCGTGCCCGCCAGGATCGAGTCCATCCAACCCGGCAGCTCGCCCGCGTAGGCCAGCGCGGCCGAACCTCCCGCTTGCTGCACCGCCCGCGCGATCGCGAGGCTGCTGCCCACCGCGTCGCCGTCGGGCCGCGAGTGCGTCACGATCAGCAGCCGATCGGCGTCGCGGATCCACGCGACGAGGCCCGCCGGCGACGTGTTCGTCTCGTAGCGGGCCTGCTCGATGGCGTCAGGCGGGGACATCGCCGTCCTCCCGATATGCGGCCAGCGACTCGATGACCCGCAGGGCCCGGTCGCGGTCCCGGGCGAGCTGGCCGGCGAGCGCGTCGACGCCGCCGAATCGCACCTGATCCCGAAGATAGGCCTGGAACTGCAGCCGCACCTGCCAGCCGTACTCGGGCAACCCCGCGATGGCGTCCCCATCGCTCGGCGCGTCGATCAGGTGCGCCTCGACGCGGGGTTCGGTACCATCGAACGTGGGCCGCGACCCGATGTTGGCGGCGGCGGCGCACGACCGACCGTCCGGCAGCACGGCGAGGCAGGCGTACACGCCCTCGGCTGGCCGCAGCGTGCTCGCCTCGATGTTCGCGGTCGGGAAACCGATCGTCCGGCCCCGGCGGTCGCCCCGGACTACGGCGCCGGCCAACTCGTAGGGCCTGCCCAGCACGCGGGCGGCGTCGGCAACACGGCCGTACGACACCAGCCACCGGGCGATGCTGCTGGACGCCCGGACGAGGCTCTGGTCGTGCAGGTCGACCTCCACCGGCTCGGCAACTTCGACGGCGAAGCCCCGGGCGCGGCCGAGCTCCGCGAGCGTGTCGACGCCGCCGGCTCGCCGTGCGCCGAAGCGGAAGTCGGGCCCCTCCACCACCGCCGCCGGCGCGTGGGGCATGAGCATCTGGTCGACAAAGGCCTCGGGCGCGAGCGCCAGCAGTTCCGGCGTGGGCTCGAGCCGCAGCACCTCGTCGGCGCCGGCGTCGAGCAGCAGGTCGGCCCGCCGATCGAAGGTTGTGAGCGGCGGCGGCGCGGGGGCGTCCGGCCGCAGCACCGCCCGCGGATGCGGATCGAAGGCCATGGCGAGCACCGGGCCATCGCCGGCGCGAGCGCGGGCCCGCTCCAGCAGCGCCCGGTGGCCCAGGTGCACGCCGTCGAAGACGCCGATGGTGATGGCCGAGCGGGTCGTGTCCAAGAGAAATGCTAGCGAGCGCCGCGGCGGCGTCCCGCGTGCGCGGGCCGGGTCCGCCCCGCGAATATACTGCGATCCGGCGGCTTCCGGACCGCCAACGGACCATGGTCGAGGGAGCGAGCCGCATGGCCTTTTTTACCCGCAAGCCCAAGCCGACCGCCTCCGCCGTGGGGCCCGCCCGCGCCACGCGTGGGCTGGCCGAGGGCGTGGCCGCCTCCCTCGAGGCCCGCATCGAGTCCATCGGCCGAGACATGCTGGATCGCGCCCACGACCACAAGGCCGGCCTGCTCAGCAAGTCGTTCTATAGCGACAAGCTGATGGACTGGTCGATGCGGGACCACGGCTTCAAGGTCGAGATGTTCCGCTTCGTGGACACCTTCCCGGTGCTGACCACCAGCGACATGGTGCACGAGCACCTGAGCGACTATCTCGACCAGCCGCACGTCAAGCTGCCCCCCGGCATGGACCTGGGGCTCAAGGCCGGCGGCATGGCCAAGGGCCTGATGACCAAGACCATCTCGGGCCAGATCGAGGGCATGGCGCGGAAGTTCATCGCGGGCACCGACGCCGCCAGTGCGCTGCCCGGGCTCAAGAAGCTCTGGGCCGACGGCATCGCGTTCAGCGTGGATCTGCTGGGCGAGGCCTGCGTTAGCGACGACGAGGCCGACGGCTACAAGGCCAAGTACCTCGACCTCATCGAGAACCTGCCCGCCTCGGTCTCGGACTGGAAGGCCAACGCGAGGCTGGAGCGGGACCACCTAGGCAGCATCCCGCGGACGAACGTGTCGATCAAGATCAGCTCGCTGAGCGCCAAGGACGACCCGATCGACACCGAGGGCGCCATCGGGGACCTGATGTTCCGCATCGTGCCCATCCTCGAGAGCGCCCGCGACCGCGGCGTCTTCGTGAACTTCGACATGGAGCAGTTCGAGCACAAGGACCTCACGCTCGAGTTGTTCTTCCGCTGCTGCGAGGCCGTCGACTTCCAGGCCGGCCTGGCGATGCAGGCCTACCTCAAGAGCGGCGTCGACGACGCCCGCCGCGTGTGCGAGTGGGCGGGGCGCACGGGCCGCATTGTGACCGTCCGCCTGGTCAAGGGCGCATACTGGGACTACGAGACCATCCACGCCGAGCAAGAGGGCTGGCCCTGCCCGGTGTGGAACGCCAAGTGGCAGACCGACAAGTGCTTCGAGGACATGTGCCGCGTGTTCCTCGACTCCACGCCCACCGGCGAGCCGACCGAAGGACTCGGCCCGACAAGCCTGGAACCCGGCCGGGGCGGCGTGAAGCTCGCGCTCGGCTCGCACAACGTGCGCTCCATCGCCGCCGCTCTTGCATACATGGACGAGAAGCAGCTGCCGCGCGAGGCCATCGAACTGCAGATGCTGCACGGCATGGCCGACCAGCTCAAGCACGCCGCGACCGAGATGGGCCTGCGTATTCGCGAGTACGTGCCCGTGGGCGAGATGATCCCGGGGATGGCCTACCTCGTGCGCCGATTGCTGGAGAACACCAGCAACGAGAGCTGGCTGAAGGCCGGCTTCCTGGACGAGGCCGATCCCGCGCAGCTGCTGGCGCCTCCCGCGCCGGCGGCGGGCGTCAACGGGCAGGCCGACCCCGCCGACTTGTGCACCATTGCACCCGAGCGTCACCAGCTCAGCCGCAGCGACGCTGGCGTCGGCAACGGCCGGCCGTTCGCGACCGAACCGCTGCGGGATTTCTCGAAGAAGGGCAGCCGCGAGGCCTTCGCGCGGGCCATCGCCGCCAGCGAGGTGCCCGCGGTCGCCAACGATCGCACTCCCGAGCAGGCCGCCGAGATGGTGCAGCGGGCGCACGAGGCCTTCCCGGCCTGGCGCGACGCGGCCCCGCGGAAGCGGGCCGCCGTGCTGGTGCGCGCCGCCGCGGCGATGCGAGAGCGCCGCGACGAGCTGAGCGGCATCATCATCAAGGAGAATGGCAAGGACTGGCGCAACGCCGACGCCGACGTGGCCGAGGCCATCGACTTCTGCGAGTACTACGCGCGCGAGGCCATCCACCTGTTCGATCGCCAGCGGCTAGGCAGGTACATCGGCGAGCTGGACGAGCAGTGGTACCAGCCGCGAGGCGTCGCGGTCGTCATCTCTCCGTGGAACTTCCCGCTGGCGATCGCCTGCGGCATGACGACGGCGGCGCTGGTCACGGGCAATACGATCATCCTCAAGCCCGCGGAGCAGACGCCGGGCATCGCGCGGGTCCTGTTCGACATCCTGGCCGGGGCGATGCGGACCGAGTTCGGCACGTCGCACGCCGACGCGATGCACTTCTGCCCCGCGCCGGGCGAGACCACGGGCGCCGCCCTCGTGCGGGACCCCCGCGTGTCCATCCTGGCCTTCACCGGGAGCAAGGCGGTGGGCCTGGACATCATCCAGGCCGCCGGCGTGACGCCCGAGGCGCAGCTGCACGTCAAGAAGGTCGTGTGCGAGATGGGCGGCAAGAACGCCATCATCGTCGATAGCTCGGCCGACCTCGACGAGGCCGTGCTCGGCGTCCGCGGCAGCGCCTTCGGCTTCCAGGGCCAGAAGTGCAGCGCTTGCTCGCGGTGCATCGTGGTCGATCCGCAGGGACCCACCGGGCCGCACATCGCCGCGTTCACGCGGCGGCTTGTGGCGTCGACGCGATCGCTAGTCATCGGCGACCCCATGGACCCCGGCACCGACGTGGGCCCGGTCATCGACGACGAGGCCGCCGGCAACATCCGCCGCCACATCGATGCCGCCCAGCGGGAGGGGCTCGCGCTCGAGCTGGGCATGCAGCCGCCCGAGGGCCTGGCCGGCCGCGTCGGCAAGCCCTACGTCGGCCCGCACGTCTTCGCGGGCGTCGAAGCCGGGCACACGCTGGCGCAGCAGGAGGTCTTCGGCCCGGTGCTGGCCATCATGCACGCGGCCAACTACGACGAGGCGCTGCGGATCGCCAACCAGCACGCCTATAAGCTGACCGGCGGCGTGTTCACCCGCAAGCCCACGCACATCGAGCGGGCCAAGCGGGACCTCCGTGTGGGCAACCTGTACATCAACCGCAGCATCACCGGCGCGCTCGTCGGGCGGCAGCCCTTCGGCGGCTTCGGCATGTCGGGCGTGGGCAGCAAGGCCGGCGGCGGCGACTACCTGCTGCAGTTCGTCGAGCCCCGTGCCAGCTGCGAGAACACAATGCGGCGGGGATTTGCGCCGGAACTCTGATTTCGGTTTGTCCCACCTCGTTTAGCGCAGACGGCCATGAACTGGCTAGCCATCCTCGTCGATCGCCCAGCGGATGGCGGCGGCCGCGTTGCCCGAGTGCTGTCGTGTGACGCCTTCGCTCTGCAGCAGCACGAGGGCGTCGCCGCCGGACGGCTCGAGCACGATCGCCCTGATGCCGCCGACGGGCGAGATGGTCGTGCCGCCGGCGTCTTCCGCCGAAACGACGACCGAGCCGATGAGGCGGCCCTCGGGCGGCGACTGGTCTGGCATCAGCACTCGCGTTGCCGGAGCTTCGGCGAGTAGTCGCGCGACCGTCTCGAGCGCGCCCGGCGGGGCGGCGGCGTCGTCGTCCGCCTCGCCGCTCGGGGCCCAGCCCGCACTCGTGCGCTCGTAGCGGACGCCGCCGACCGTGAGCGCCGCGACGAGGCTGGCGTCGCCATCCAGAGCCGTGCGAGCAACGAAGGCGCGGGGCGCTAGGGAGATCGTCGCGAGCGGCGCGGCGTCGACCGCCACCGTCGCGGCGCCAAGGTCTACCGGCTCGGCGCCCGCGGCGCGGACCTCACGCGTGCGGCCCAGCCCGGCGACGAGCCGCGTGCCCGTGGTGTCGGCCGCGCCGTGCAGCGCGATCGCGAGCCGCTCGACGAGCCGAGTCGGCTCGCCGCCGGACCGATCGACGGCATCAGTCTCGAGCGTGATGCGGGCGCTCGCCTCGCCCTCGGGCGGCGGCAGCTCGAAGCGTTCGATGCGGAGCTCGGCCAGCGACGCGAGCAGGGCGTCCACCGCGGCCTCGTCGGCCCGGACCGCCACGGGCGTCCGCAGCGCCCAGCGACCGTCGACGCGAGCGAACTCCAGCCGACCCGACGCCGACTCCAGCGCCACGCGCGACGGCCGGCCCGGCAGCCCCGCCAGGGCCAGCGGCACGCGCCAGGCGTCCAGACCGCTGACCGCGAACAGCTCGTAGAGCGGCTCGTCGACGACGAATCGCTCCGCGGGCGCTCCGTCCATGGAGAGGTCCACCACCCGGCGGCCGCCCACCACCGGCTCGCGCACGCCGATGGCGAAGCTGCGGCCGGCGGCATCGCCGAGCGTGATCGTCGCGGCGACGGGCGGCGGTTCCTCCTCGGCGTCGGCCAGCGGACGACCCCGCAGGTCCGCGAGGATGCGCGTCGCGGCCCGGGCGCGGGTCTCGTCGATCGCCCAGGGGTAGGTGCCGCCCGCCATCGACCAGCCGAGCGGGCCCCGCTCGATCCGCGCCGCGGCGCCACCCGGGCGGGACAGCTCCAGTGCCGTGATGGCCGCCGCATCGACCTCCAGCAAACTCCGCGGCACCCGATCGGCCTCGGGCGGCGGCGGCGCGAGCAGCCAGATGGACCCGACCGCGAGGGCGATCGCCACGAGCAGGGCCAGGATGGCGGGGCGGGCGGGCACGGTCGTGTGATTCTTCCGGGCGTCGGCTTCCGATGGAGTATGCTGGGCTGCGGGGCCACCCCCGCCATCGGCACGGAGGCCGCGGTTGGATAAGCACCCCGAAGATCGGCCCGCGCGGCCCGTCATCGCCATCGCGGGCGACGTGGATCGGGCCCCGGGCACGCCGCCCATGCCCCGGGCCGCGTGCCGGCTGGGCTACGTCGACGCGGTCGCCGCCGCCGGTGGGCTGCCGCTGGTCGTGCCGCCGCGGGCGGAGCTCCTCGGCGACGTGCTCGGCCTCGCGGATGGCGTGCTGCTCATCGGCGGCGACGACCCCAGGACCGAGCCCTTCGGCGTCCCCACCGATCCTCGAGTCACGCCCGTCGACCCGCTGCGGCAGGCCTTCGACGTGGCGCTGCTTGGAGAGCTGGGCTCCCGGCCCGAGCTGCCGGTGCTCGGGGTCTGCTACGGGATGCAGATGATGGCGCTGATCGCGGGCGGCCGGCTCGACCAGCACCTGCCCGACACCCTCGGTGCCGCCGCCGATGTCCATTGGGGGGGCGAGCACGCGATCGAGCCCGTCGGCAACGCGCCCGCCTGGCTCCGCGAGGCGGCCGGCGAGCGGCCCTGCAGCAGGCACCGCCAGGCGATGACCGACGCGGGGGCGCTCGACGTTATCGGCGTAGCCCCCGACGGCGTGATCGAGGCAGTCCGGGACGCCTCTCGGACGTTCTTCGTCGGCGTGCAGTGGCATCCCGAGCGCAGCGGCGAGCGGATGCTCGGCCTGGGTGTCTACCGGGCCTTCGTTTCCGAGTGTGTTTCGGGTAGGATGCACGCGGCCCTCGGAGGTGCCCGTCGCCGGGATGTCTGAAGCCCCCTCCAACGCGGCGGCCCTGGACGCCGGCGATCCGCTGGCGCTCGGGGCCATGCTCGCCCCGGTCGTCCGGGAGGCGGCCGGACCCGGCCTGGGCGAGATCGAGTGGTTCCGCACCAGCTGGCAGCGCGGCGGTTCGGCCACCGGCAACGCGACCTGGACCCACGCCGACGGCTCGCATTCGCCGTGCGTGGTCAAGGTCCCCGTTGGTCCCGACGAGCGGCGATGGGTCTCGGCCCTGGGCGACTGCGGTGCCGACGGCTGGTCGAGCTCCGCGAGCCTGGCCAAGCCCACGCCGCGTCTGCTGGCGTCTGCCGAGGTTCTCGGACCTTACGACATGTGCTGGCTGGTCACCGAGCGGTTCGAGGGCAAGCCGGTGTCGGCCGAACTGGGCGAACGGCCGCTGGCCGAGCTGCTCGACGCGGCGGCGAGCTTCCAGGCTCGGGCCGCCCGCATCCGCCCGCCCGCCGGCCGGCCCTGGGACCCCGACTGGGAGAAGCTCATCGGGCACGCCCGGGCCATGGCCCGCGAGGACACCTTCGACCACGCGCGGCAGTGGCACGTCGCCCTCAAGCACGCCCACCGGCTCGTGCCCCGCTGCCTGGACCTGTGGCTCCGGCGGCCCACCAGCGCCTGGCTGCACGGCGACCTGCACCCCGCCAATGCGATGTGGCGGGCCAACGACGACGGCGTACGGCACGTGGCGCTGATCGATCTGGCGCTCGTCCGCCCCGGCCACTGGAGCGAGGACGCGCTCTACCTCGAGCGGCAGTTCTGGGGTCGCCGCGACCGTCTCCACGGCGTCCGGCCGCTGTCCTACATGGCCCGGGCCCGGCGGGAGGCCGGCCTTCCCATCGAGGACGAGTACGGCAAGCTGGCCAACGCCAAGCGGTTGCTGGCAGCGGCGGCGGCGCCCGCAAACCTCGATCACGAGGGCGACGCGACCTACCTGGCCGGCGCTCTGGACGTCCTGGAGCGGACCGTCCGGACCCTCGGGGGCTAGGGATTTCCAGCCTTCGCACCCGGCCCGGGCCCTCGGATTTGCCGCCTGACCCGGCCTGCCGGCCCGGAATCGACTCAGGCCCCGAACTTGCCCCGCACTTGCCCCGCCCGTGGCGGGCGTGAAGTATCACGCCGGTGAGCCGCCCCGTGCGAGGGGCGCCAACCCGGCTCGCCGTGGGAGACACGCTCGTGGAGAAGTATGATCAGATGAAACAGATCCTCGAGTCCATCGCGGAAGACCTCGACAAGGCCAAGGGCGGCAACAAGGCCGCCGGCACGCGTGTCCGATCGGCGATGCAGGACATCAAGAACCTCGCCCAGGAGGTCCGCAAGGAGGTCCTGGACATGCGCAAGCAGGAATGAGCCCGGACATGACGACCATCTCGAGCGAGCCGGGGCCCGCGGGACCACCCCCCGCGACGCCCGGCCCGGGCACGGAGGCCAAGGGGCTGCTCTTCCCGATCAACCACATCGACTTCGCGACCCAGGCCTTCGACACCGAGGGCGTGGAGCGGGTGCTGCCCCATCGCGGCCACATGCGGCTGCTCGACCGCATCGTGTGGCACAACGACGGCTACACGCAGGCCGTCGCGGCCAAGCGGCTGACGGACGACGACTTCTGGGTCGCGGGTCACTTCCCGGGCCAGCCCCTCTTCCCCGGCGTGCTCCAGATCGAGGCCGGCGCCCAGCTGGCCTGCTTCATGTTCCTGATCCGCCAGGACCGCCCGTACATCGCGGCCTTCCTGCGCATCGAGAATGCCGCCTTCCGCTCGATGGTCGCCCCGGGCGACGAGCTGGTGATCCTGGGCCGCGAGATCAAGTTCGGCCGCCGCCGCTTCAGCGCGGACATCCAGGGCGTCGTCAACGACAAGATCGCCTTCGAGGCCGCCATCTCCGGCATGGCCATGGTGCCCAACGAGGGCACCGACGCCGCAATCAGCGGGCACGGCACCGATCGCGGCTAGAGGCCCAGGTGTCCGCCGCCCCCCATCCACTGCTGCTGCAACCCACGCTCTTCGAGAAGGTCTGGGGCGGCCGACGCCTCGAACTGTTCGGCAAGCCCCTGCCGGCCAGTGCGAACATCGGCGAGAGCTGGGAGCTGGCCGACCTCGACGCCACGAGCGCCAGCGGCGCGGGTGGCGGCTCGGTCTCGAGCGTGATCGAGACTGGCGGCATGCGCGGTCGGACAATCCGCGACGTCGTCGCAGCCTGGGGCGAGGACCTGCTGGGCGCTGTCGACGCGCCGGAGGGCCGCTTCCCGCTGCTCATCAAGTACCTCGACGCGCGCGAGGATCTGTCGATCCAGGTCCATCCCACCGCCGGCTACGCCACGCGGCATCCGGGTGCGCACGTGAAGACCGAGTGCTGGTACGTCGTGGAGGCCGACCCGCACGCCCGGATCCTCAAGGGACTCGCGCCCGGCGTGGTGGCGAGCGATGTGATCGAGGCCGCGCAGAGCGGCGGCGACGTGCCGGTGCTCTTGCACGCGGCGCCGTCCCGCGTGGGCGACCTGCACACGCTACCGACGGGGACGATCCACGCGCTCGGGGCCGGCACGCTCGTGGCTGAGGTGCAGACGCCCAGCGACACGACGTTCCGCGTGTACGACTGGGCCCGCGAGTTCGGTCGGACGGACCGCGAGCTGCACCTGGACGAGGCCGCGGAGTGCATCCTGGAGGGCCCGCCGCCCGCGAGCACGCGGCTGCCTCGGCACGATGAGGCCGGCCGGCTGTGCGCGCTCGACGCCTTCACGATCGACGAGGCCCGCCCCGCGCCGAGCGACGAGATCCCGCTGGCCTTCGATGGCCGCTGCCAGGTGCTGATGCTCGTCTCGGGCATGGGCGAGGTCGTGTTCGGCGATGGCGAGCCGCTGGTGATCCACGCCGGGCACACGGTGGTCGTCCCCGCCGTCTGCGCCGACGAGGCGAGCTTCGCCAACGACGCGGGCACGCCCCCCGGACGGACACGGCTGCTGCGGGTCGGGGTCGGGGCGGCGGACTGACTGCGCCGGCACCCTCCTCGCAGCAGAAAACCCAGAAAAAGAAAAACCGTGCCCGGCTTCGCGGGGTCTAATGGCCGAAGCCGCCATGGAACAGACCGTACAGCTCGATGAACTGGACGATGAGCAGTTGCTCGCACGCTTCGTGGGGGCGGGCGGGGCATCACGCCGGCCGAATGCAGCGGCCGAACTCGCGCTCGGCGAGCTGGCCCGGCGGCACGAGCATCGGCTGCTCGGGCTCACGCTTGGGCTGTGCAACGGCCGCGAGGACCTCGCCCGCGAGGTCGTGCAAGAGACGTGGATGCGGGTGATCCGCCACGCCGCGAAGTCCGGGGGCGGAGCAGCTTCGCGACGTGGGTATACCGCATCGCGATCCACCGCTGCCGCGACGCAGTGCGACGCGAGGGGCGGCACGCGGTACTCCGAAGCCAATCGGGATCGCACGCCCGCCGCGTGTCGCGTTCGCTGGTCGTTGACGCCGCCTCCGAAGACTCCCAGCCCGATCGGCTGGGCGACGTGCTGGGTCTCTTGTGGCAACCCGACCGTGAGGCGCTGCTGCTGTGCCACATGCGGGGCATGACCCACGAGCAGGCGGCATCCGTCCTCGGCATCCCGCTCGGCACGCTCAAGACACGGGTCCACCGCGCAATGCGGCAGCTCCGCGGGAGCCTCGAGACGGAGGAGCCCACGCCATGACCGATCGCGACCCACTGGCGAACGAACTGCAACGCCGCACCGAGTGGACGGGTGAGCCCACGCGGCTGTGGCGGGCCGCACTCGACGAACGCGACGCGGAATCGGCGGCATGGTGGCGGCGGTGTCATGGCTGGCATCGCCGCCATCCGGAACGCGGGCCGTCGGCAACGTTGCGCGCCAGTTGGCGCCGAGCGGCCCCATCACGTACGTCCCCATGAGCGAGGCCGAAAAACGCGCCACGCTCGATCGCCTCGCCAGCGTGCCGTCCGCGTTCGTGGAACAGGGCTGGACCGTCTCGAACGAACCGCGGTCGCTCTCGCCCAGTGGCCGCGCCATCGTGCGTCGCGCAACGATCGAGCTGCGCGTGGCGGACGTTCGTGGCGCCTACGAGGCCGCGATTGCGATGCTGGAACCCGGCGAGTTCGTCGAAAACAGTCGGGTGTCCGGCCAGCGCGGCGACATGGTGGCGAGCGCCACGCTGCGGATCACGGCTACTCGGCTGGACGACGTGCTCGCAGGCCTCCGCCGCCTGCCCGGCGTGGCGGCCGTCGAGCGCGAGGATCGATCCGCGAGCGACGCCACCGACGTGCTGACCGATCTGGAAGCGCGTCTGCGCAACGAGGAACGCATCGAGGCCGAACTGCTCGAATTGCTCGCGAACCGAGCGGAAGCGCCGCTGGCCGACGTGCTGCGCGTCCGCGAGGCGCTCGGCGAGGTGCGGCTTGACATCGAGCGGCTCGAGGCGCAGTGCGCCGCGACCACCGCCCGTGTGGCGCTGGCGACGCTGCGGGGCGAGATCCAGCGGGTCCAGGCGGAGCCAGACGCTTCCTCCGGCGGCGCGGGGAAGACCAGCTTTCTCGTCTCCATGCGGGAGGCGCTGGCACGCGGTGGTGGCACCCTTGCGGACTCTGCTGCCTGGATCGTCGAGGTCTTCGTGGGCGGCCTGCTCGCGTGGCTGGGCCTGGCGGCCGTCGGCGTGTGGGTCTACCGCACGCTCCGGTGGCGCGCGACCTGGTCGTAGGCGATCATCGCCCACATCACCCCCACGGCAACTCCACTCGCTCGAACACTCCCCCGCTGGCCGCGGGGCGTTCGGGGTCCTCGCGGCCCGATGCGAACCGCAGCTCGCCCGACGCGATGTCGCACACGCTGCTGTAGATGGTCCTGAGCGGGCGGTCGGGCGTGGCCGGGTCGGCCCGCATCTCGACGCGAGCATCGGCCAGGATGTGCTGAAGGTGCTCGGGCGTCGTTGCGTCGTTGAGGCCGCCGCTGGCTTCCTTCAGCCGCTCGGCCCGTGCGATGGTGGCCCCGGTCTTGGATCGCATGGCTCGTGCGCGGTCGGGGTGCTTGTGCCAGGGATGGTTGGTCGCCAGCAGGCACGGTGCGTCGCCCGGCTCGAGGTCCCGCCGCTCGTGAGACGCGTGGTGGCACTCGAAGACCGCGGCCGTCCGGCTGGGGCCGTGGGCGGCCACCACCATCACGCCCCGGTCGCGGCGGGTCTTGGCCAGAAGGCGATCGACATCGTCGAGCGTCTCGCAGGTCTCCAGGGCGTAGCGACCCCAGAAGAGCCACGAGATGAGCGGCCGGGGCCCGCCGCCGGGCCGGGCGAGGGCCGGGGCGTCGGTCGCGTGCATGGTGTGCAGGTGCAGCCAGAGGCCGGCGGCGTTGAGGCCGGTATCGATGTCGATGTCGCCGCGGATGCCGACGGCCAGCACGGGCAGGTGGCCGGGCCGGGCGTGGCCCACCGCCGCGGTGGCGCGCGAGAGCGTCGCCGGCAGCCAATCGCAGTTGCGGGCGACCAGCAACCCATCGCGGATGCGGTGCGCGATGGCGCTGCACATGGGCCCGGGCGGATCACCGGCGTCGGGCCTCGCGGCGTAGGGCGAGCTGGGGCCCGCGATGTCGGCGTACAGGAACTGCGCGACGCCGTCGGCCGGCACGCGCGCGCCCGCCGCCATGGCATCGATCTCGAGGCGGTAGGGCTCGGGCAGGTGCTCCATCCAGCGGGCGGCCTGCGCATCGAGCGCGGCTCGATCGACGCGGTTGGCGCGCGCAACGCGGGCGATGTAGCGATCGGCGAAGGCGGGCGCGAGCAGTTCGGTGATCGCCCGGCCGTGCGCGTAGCCGGCGTCCTGCGGCCGGCCGGGCAGCCAGTACCGGGGCACGGGTGCGGCCTCGTTGATGTGCGGCGCGGCGCTGGCTGCCGTCATCCGCCGTCGTCGCTCTCGGTCGCGTCGAGCCATCGCACGCGGAGCTCGGCGGGCTCGACCGACGCGGCATCGGCGGGCCAGCCGACGATCCCGGGCCGCTCGCCGCGGATCGCCAGCGAGATCGAGCCATCGCCCACCGACAGCCCGCCGGGCAGCCAGGCGATGGGCTCGCCGCCGGCCGACAGCGCCGCATCGAGCGCATCGACGCCGAGATCGGTCCACGCCTCGGTGACGGCGGGCGCTGTCCATAGCACCGGGCGGGCCGTGCGATCGAGGCCGGCCAGCACCCAGCGCGATCCGGTGAACGCGAGATCCTCGACACGCGCGATGGCGTCGGGCAGCGGATGCCGCGCATGCACGCGGTAGCTGCGGTCCTGGTAGATGAGCTGCAGGAGCTCGTCGTCCGTGGCGAGTACCAAGTAGTCCTGCCCCAGCGCAAACGTGCGCGGCCTGGCGGCGACGCCGTCGTCTCCGCGGAGGAAGTCGCAGAACCGGGCGTGGTCGACGATGATGGGATCGAGTTCCTCGGGCTCGTCGGTGAGCTCGGGATCGGGGGCGATGAAGCCGAAGATCTCCAGCGAATCGGCCGCCAGCGCCAGCACGCGCTCGACGTCGTCCGCGACCGCGAGTCGGACGAGTCCCCGGCCCAGGTTCTCCACGCGGTGCACCCGCCGGGCGCCGGCGTCGGTCGGACGGAAGACGTCGACGACCCCGTCCCGGCCCGCGACCAGCAGCAGGCCGCCGAATTCGGCCGCGTCGACGGGCCTTAAGGGCGCCTCGATCGCAACACCGCCGTGCCGTACCCCATCGCGGAGAACGAGCGCCTCGGCGCCGGCGGCCTGCACCCGGCGGACGGGCTGGTCGGGCTCTGAGGTCGTCGCGCCGAGGGTCACGGCGAGGCACGCGAGCGCGGCGGCGGCGACGCGCCCGATCGGGGCTCGTCCGGTACGCTGTGGCATGGGCGGATCTCCTGCGGCCAACGGGCTTGCGCACGGATTCTACGACGAACCGGTGCTGTACGACGTGCTGCACGCGGCGGGCACGCAGGCGGAGATCGACGGTCTGCGGCGCATCGCGCGCGAGCTGGGCATCGACGAGCGTCTCGCATGGTTCGAGCCGGGCTGTGGCAGCGGGCGGTACCTGCGGGCCGCCGAGCGACGGGGCATACGCGTGCTCGGCGTCGATCGCTCGCCGGAGATGATCGCCTACGCGCAGCGGCGGGTGCGGGACCCGCGCCGCTGCAGGCTCGCGCTGGGCGACATGCAATCCGCCGACCCGAGGCGGCTCGCGCCGGCGTGGCGCTTCGGCCTGGCGTTCAACACGATCAACACGATCCGCCACCTCTCGAGCGACGCCGCGGTGCTGCGGCACCTGGAACTGGTGCACGCCTCGCTCCGGTCCGGCGGCGTGTACGTCGTCGGCATCAGCCTGTCGGCCTACGGCGTGGAGCAGCCCTCCGAGGACGTGTGGCGGGGCGCCCGCGGGCCGCTGCGCGTGACGCAGGTGGTGCAGTACGAGCCACCCGGGCGCGCGTCGCCACGGCGGGAGCGGGTCACCAGCGTGCTGCACATCGAGCGGCCGGCCGGCGACTTCGTGCTGCCGACGAACTACGACCTGCGGACCTACGACCTCCGCCAGTGGCGAACACTCGTCGATCGCTCGCCGTTCGAGGCCGCCGGCTGCGTCGACGAGCAGGGCCGCCCCATCGAGCCCACCGAGCCGGGCTACGCGCTCTGGCTGCTCCGCCGAGGCGGATTGGCGCACTAGGGCAGGTCGACGTCGTAGTTCAATCGCGCGCCGATGGCGACGTCCTCGACCGAGAGCGTCACCGCGCCGGCCTGCGCGCCCCGCACCTCGCGGAGCACGAGCTCGCGGCGGGCGGTGCCCCCGGGCGGCAGCTCGGCGATGGTCATGCGGGCTCGGGCAACCCCGGGCGCAAGAGCGGTGAGGTCGAGCGTGAGCGGGCGCTGCCCGATGTTGCGGATGACGGCGGTGACCACGACGCCGCCGCCAGGGGAGCGCCGCCCCGTGGCGTCCACCTCCAGGTAGGGCAGCCCGATGCGGAAGGGCACGTCCACCCGCAGCCGCTCGGCCGATCGCTCGCCGCGGACGTCCAGCTCGAGCCCCAGCATCTTGCGGCCGGCTTGCTCGGACCGCCGGAATCGCACGGTGATGGGCACGCGGCGCTCCTCGGCTCCCGACAGCACCAGGTCGCTGAGCCGGGGCGAGATCTCCCAGTCCCGCTGGGCCACCGATCGGCCGGCGAAGCCCCCCGGCGAGACGATCCGGCTGCGGATCGAGGTGGTCGTGGGCCACTGGTTCTGCACGACCAGCGCCACCTCGTGCTCGATGTCGATGGCCGGCAGCAGGTCGGGCTCTAGCCGAAGCGAGGCGAGGAACAGCAGCAGCTCGATGTCGACGCCCTCGACGAACACCGGATCCTCGTCCACGGCGATGCGGTGCACCTGCCGGGGCGTCTCGGCGAAGGGCTCGTGGACGGCGATCTCGGGGACCTCCCAGTGGTTGCCATACGCGTCGTACACCGTCACAGGGTCCTCTCCGAGGTAGAGCTCGAAGGGCGCGGGATCGCCGCCACGGGGCGCGGAGTGGCGCCGCAGCACGACAAGCCCGCCCTCGTCGCGCAGCCCGGTGGTGAGCCGGCGGAAGACCATGCACTCGATGCCGTCCGCGGTGGTGAAGGCACGGACGAACCGCGTGCCCGCGAGGCGATCCCCCACGGCCCGCCAGGCGGCGAGGCGGGCCGTGGGCTCGGCGCGGAGCACGCCCTCGGTGCGCCACGCCCAGCCGTCCGCCAGCGCCAGGCGGTGCACGGGACCGTCGGCCTCAAGCCGATCGGTCGGCGTCTCGGGCAGGCCACGCCAGAACTCGAGCATCTGGCCGACGAGGTGCCGCACCGCCGCCCGGCGGCCGAACGACTCCTCGTCCATGGGTTGGAGCACCATCGTGGTCTCGACACGGGCCGGCACGGGAGCGGGGATGGCTCGCCCCTCGGTGGGCTCGTCGGAGGCCGGCCCCATGTCGGCCAGGCGCCCGCCGAGTTCGGCGATGGTCTCCGGGCTGGCGTGGCCCGGCACGCTGACGGTGAGCATGGCGTCGCCGCCAGTGGCGGCCAGCGGCACGCCGTCGAGCACGAACTCGCCGCTCCACGGGACGCCGACGATCACGCCGGGCCGGAGCCGTTGCAATCGCGCGCCGGCGGCGGCGAGCCGGGCGGTGTTCTGGTCGCCGGCGGCGTGGGCCTCGCTGCCCAGCGGCCCGATGTGCCACCGCCGCACGGCGTCGCCGATGAGGTCGGTCAGGGGCACGATGCGTTCGGTCCACAGCGTGGGATCCTCGAGGGCCCGCAGCGCCAGGTCGCCGTCGCTGGCCAGCTCGCCCTCGGTGATGGCGGGCCTGGGCATCAGGATCGCCGTCGGCTGCACGCCGAGGCGGCGCAGCAGCTGCAGCGACCACTGGGCCTCCTCCGCCCAGGCCAGCGGTGCGTCGCCGTCGCCGGACCCTTCGCTGGTTGCCTCGCCATCCAGCGGCGTCCGCAGCGCGATCGCACGGGCGCCGGACTTCCGCACGAACTCGGGCAGCACCGCGAGGGCGGCGGCGGGCGTGGCGGGCGCGACAAGGCCGAGCCGCTTGCGGTCGTACAACTCCGCCCGCACGACCGGCCGCGTCGCGCGCGGATCGTCCACGGCCACGGCCGCGGCCGAACCGAGCGTCGCGAGCGGCGACAGTTCGGGCATCCAGGCGAAGGACACGCCCGAGCGCACCATGGGAACGCCCCCGGCACCGATCGTCATCTCGGCGTGGTACCAGCCCAGGGCCGGCAGAGTCGGCCGCCAGTCGAGCGTCCAGACGCCCGCTCCGATCTGCTCGATCCTCTCGTCCACGATCCGGCCGGTGTCGTCCACGGCGCGCAGCGTGACGGTGATGGGGTCGCCCGACAGGTCGCGGACGCGGACCCGCACCGACGGGCGCTCCTCGCCGACGAACAGCCCCGTGGGCTCGGCCGGCTCGAGTGAAGCGGTGGGCAGTTGCACCACGACGACGTCATCGAACCAGGCCGCCCCCTCGAAGTCCTCGTTCCAGATCGTGTAGTCGTTGGCCTGGGTACCGCCGAGTTCGCGGGGCTGTGCCAGCTCCAGGTCGATCTGCAGCGAGACGGCGTCCTCGGGGGCCGGAGGCATCTGCAGGAGCAGCGGCGTGAAGCCGTTCTCGCTCAGCGGTGCGGTGTAGGAGGCCTCCGCGCCGGGGATGGGCGTGCCGTCGGCATCGAGCAGCCGGCCGATGAGCCGGGGCCGCGCATGCGTGAGGCCCTCGGTGCGGACCATGGCGCCGATGGCATAGCGGACCGAGGGGAACACCGGGATGACGCCGGGCTGCAGCCGGAGGCTGGTGCTTCCGCCGGCGGTCCGCAAACGCGCCGAGCCGAAGCCGCTGGCGGCGGCCGCCGCGTAATCCAATGCGGCGAGGTTGGCGAGGGGGTAGCGCGGCCGATCGCGGACCTCGGGATCGTGCTGCGCACGGACCCAGTAGAGCGGCACATCGATCGGGTTGATCGCCTGCTCCTCGAAGTCGAAGTGGCGGACGATGCGGCTGATTGCCGCGGGCCGCTGCACGTCGGCGGGCTCGTCGTCGAGATCCTCGGGAATCTGGGCGTGGGCCGCGACCCCCAGCATGGAGGCCGCAAGCACACCGAGCCGGAGCCATCGCCGGATCGCGGGCGTCATGCCCCCGTATCGGCGGCGGCGACGGTCGGGCTCCACGCGGGATCAGCCGGCGCGGGATCAGCCGGCGCGGAGATCCAGCAGGCGGGCGCGCTCGCCGGCGCGGATGGGCGCGGGATCTCCATCGCTCCCGCGGGGAGGCCGGGCCGCGGGCGCTGGCAGCTCCCCCCCCCGCTGCCACTGCCGGCGGAGGCCGAGCAGGCTCTCGCTCGGCGGGGCCGCGGCTGCGACGCCAGGCCCATGGTCGTGCGCCGCCGGCGGCTGCCGCAGCAGCGGCCATGCGGCAAGGGCGAGCAGCGCCACCGTACCCAGCGCCGCGAGGCTCGTCCGCCGCACCAACCGCCGGCGGCGGACCCTCGCCACCGCCGAGGCCACCCGAGGCGGGTACGCGGGCCGCGGCGCAGGCGGCACGAAGGCGTCGAAGTCTCGCTCAGCCATGGTGCACTCCCTCCGGATGGACGACGATTGGCGCAGCCGCGTCCGGCTTCGATCGATCGTCTAGGGCGTTGCGGGCTTCTCGCAGGCCCCGGGCGTAGCGATCGGCCGCGGTGCTCCGCGAGACGCCCAGCGCATCGGCCAACCGCTCGACGGTGAATCCGTACGCGTGGCGGAGCACCACGGCGTCGCGTAGCTCCGGATCGAGCTGCGCGAGCGCCTCGGGCAGATCGCCCCTAGTAGGTGGCGTCTCGCCGACGGGACGGCCGCCGCGATCGTGCCATCGGGATCGTCGCTCGGCGGCGCGCCGCGCGTTCAGGGCGGCGTTGCGGGTCAGCCGGCACAGCCAGGCCGCGGGGTCGCGGACGCGGCGGATCTCGCGCGGCGGCCGCTGCAGCGCGGCGACGAAGGCCGACTGCACCACGTCCTCGGCCTCGGCCGCCCCCACCATGCTCTCGGCGTATCGCACGAGCGGGCCGGCGTGGCGGCCCCAGAGCGCGCGGGCCGCGGCGTCCTCGCCCCGGCGCATGGCGCGCAGCAGGTCGCGATCGGTGCGCGAATCGCCGACTGGCGGAACGTCGGCCACGCGGCTAGCGGTCCGGCGCGGTGGTGTCGCGGATGCGCAGGAGCGACGCATGCCCCTTGGCCGCCTGCGTGCGCACCTGGCCGTAGGACGGCACGGTCAGGATGGCGATGGGGCCGAAGTCGCCGGCTTCCAATCGAGCACCCCAGGCCGCAAGCCGCTCCTCCGCGTCCTCGGCCAGCCACGCATCGATCAGCAGGTCGTAGGCATCCACGGTGCGGTCGATCGCCTCGCGGAACCGCGGCCCATCCATGGCGGCAACGGCTCGCTCCTCGGCCTCGAGGCCCTCCCAGTTGTCGCCGATGAACCCCTCGGCGAATCGCCGACCCGCGTCGGGCCCGCGGTACTTGGTCGCCAGCAGGCCGACCATGTCCTGCTCGATGGTGAGCGCTCCCACGAGGTTGAAGGGGTCCTCCGGATCGAAGCCGAGCGCGGCGGCGTGCAGCGCCTCGCGCTGCGCATCGGCGAGGCCCGGCTGCTCGAGCAGCCAGGCGGCCTGCACGCACGCCGAGTGCGCCATCGAGACCGCCACGAGCGAGCTGATCATCGTGAAGTCCGACGCGACGTGCCGCGCCATGCGCAGCGTCGCGGCGAGCCGCTCGGCGGCGCCGGACAGATCGCCCGCGGCCGCCACCCGGCGGGCATCCACGATGAGCAACCACGCCGACTGCCGCATCGAGCGCAGGTGCGGCAGCAGCGCGTCGAAGCCGTCCTCGTATCGGATCTGGAAGTCGCACGACGGGACGCTCGATGCGCGGATGAGCCCGGCGACCGAGCTGGATCGCTCTACGAGCAGCCGAGCGGTGGCGCCGCCGGGCCGCAGTTCGCCCGGGATGTCGACGGCGACGGACACCCCGTCCTCATCCTGCCGCGAGAGGCGGTCGGCGGCCTCGCGGACCGCGTCGGCCAGTTCGGCGTCGTTGCCGAGGATCTCCATGATCCGCCAGTAGTCCAGGGCGGCGTTGAGCTCGGCCCGCTGGCCGACGCGGGGCCCTGCCTGGGCCAGAGCGTGAGCCGCCGGCAGGGCGGTGCCGCAGGCCGCGGCCAGCACCGCGAGCAGAGGGACCATCGTGTTCGGAATTCGCTTGGGCATCCTCGTCCTCCGGATTGACTGGAGCATTCGAATCGGCGTCTCCGCCGCTACCCATTCGACACCGCCCGCGGGCCGGTCGTCCGGCCGTGCGCGGAAAATCTCGGCTCGCGGCGTCTAGCCTCGGCGTCTATGGCACCGCACACGGACACCGGAGCGCCACTCATGCTGGGCGTCAGCGGCATGCGGGGCATCGTCGGGAAGAGCCTGACGCCCGAGGTCGCGCTGCGGTACGCCGCGGCCTTCGGCGGGTGGCTCCGCGAGCGAGACCGCATCGGCATGGTTGCGGTCGCCCGCGACGGCCGGCGGGGTGGGGAAGCGATCTACGAGGCCGCCATCGCCGGTCTGCTAGGTGCGGGCTGCGCCGTGACGCGGCTCGGCGTGGCGGCCACGCCCACGGTCGGCCGCGTCGCTGCCGACCTGGACGGCGCCATCATCGTCACCGCCAGCCACAACCCGCAGGCGTGGAACGGGCTGAAGCTGCTGCTCGCCGGCAGCGTGGACATCGACGAGGAGCCCTTCGAGTTTGCGTGCGCGCCGCCCGCCGACATCGCCGCCCAGATCATCGAACGCTTCCACGGCGAACCCCGCTGGGAGACGGCCGCCGCCGATCGACCGCTGGAGGACCACGCCGAGGCCGCGTACGAGCACTGGATGAGCCTAGCCGGGGGCCTGCTCGGCGTGCTGCCCGAGGCCTTGCTCGACCGCTGGAACGACACGGGGTCGATCGGGCTGCGCTTCGTCGTCGACGCGGTGAACAGCTCGGGCTCGACCATCGCCGTGCCCTTCCTGGACTACCTGGGCGGGGTGGTCCCGCTGCACTGCGGCAACTCGGGCGTCTTCCCGCACACGCCGGAGCCGACGCGGGAGAACCTCTCGGGCGCGGGGGGCCTGTGCTCGGTGGTGCCCGGCGTCGGGGCGGCCGCGGGCTTCGCGCAGGATCCTGATGCCGATCGGCTGGCCATCGTCGACGAAACGGGCGCGTACATCGGCGAGGAGTACACCTTCGTGCTCGCGGCCCTCGCACTGCTCGAGCACGATCGACCCGACGACGCGGTGCTGGTGGCCAACCTGTCCACGAGCCGCATGATCGACGACGTGGCGGCGCGCTTCGGGGCCCGGGTCGAGCGGACGCCCGTGGGCGAGGCCCACGTGGTGCAGCGGATGATCGAGCGCATGCAAGCCGGGGACAACGTCATCCTGGGCGGAGAGGGCAACGGCGGCGTCATCTGGCCGAGCGTCTGCTTCGTGCGGGATTCGCTGTCGGCCATGGCGCTCACCGTGCTGCTGCTGTGCCAGCGTGGGCGGCCGCTGAGCGAGATCGTTGCCGAGATCCCGCGGTACGCGATCATCAAGCGGACCCAGCCGCTGGCGCGCAAGTCCGACGCCGAACCGGCGATCGAGGCGGTCGCCGAGGCCTTCGCGGCGCGGGGCCGCGTCGACCGGCAGGACGGCGTCCGCGTCGACCTAGAGGAGCAGCGGGCCTGGTTCAGCGTCCGCGCGAGCAACACCGAGCCCATCCTGCGGCTGATCGCCGAGGCCCCCGACGAGGCGACCGCCGCGGCGCTACTCGACGAGGCGGCCGGCCTCGTGCCGAACTAGCCGTCCGACTCGGTGCCGGACGACTCATCACCGGGCCACCCGAGGCCGAGCCACGCCTCGTAGGCGTCGCGCTGCTGCCTGGTCGGCTCGTCGGCGTGGTCCAGGTCCCAGCCGCTCGGCGGCTTCGCGACCGTCTCGACGTCGAGGGTCTGCAGCTCGCCGTTGCGGAAGAAGGCCAGCGACAGGACGTCTCCGGGCTCGGTGCGATCGAGCAAGTCGTCCATGGCGGCCGGGGTCGCCCGCAGCGTGCCGACCGCGACGATCAGGTCGCCCGCGATGAGCCCGGCGTCGAAGGCGGGGCGGCCATCGACAACCGATCGCACCTCGGCGAAGCCGTCGCGATCCCGCAACCGCACGCCGATATCGGCGCCGTCGTCGGGCTCGCGGGGCGTCAGCTCGAGGCCGACGAACGCCAGGTTCCGCTCCAGCGGCAGATCGCCCGGCGTGTTGGCGACGTCCGCCAGCATCCGCACCGCCTCGCTCCGCGAGAAGTTGCCCACGCGGGACAGCGCGTCGGCCATGTCGAGCAGCGTGAAGCCGCCCGACTCCAGCGGGTGCCGGCGGTACAGCTCGGCCATCACATCGTCGAGGCTGCTGCGATTGGCGGTGTTCTCGCGGATCCACAGGTCGAGCACGAGGCTCGCGAGCGCGCCCTGGCCGTAGAAGTTGACGTCGATGTTGGACCAGTCGGCCGACCGGTTGTTGAACTTGATCCAGGCGTCGAAGCTCGAGCCCGCGAGGGACTGCACGAGCAGCCCGGGCGCCGCGCGCGTCGATCGCACGGTGCCCTCCATGCGGTCGAGGTACTCGCGGACGTCGATCAGCCCGGTCCGCACGAGCGTGAGGTCGTCGTAGTAGCTCGTGGTGCCCTCGGCAACCCAGAGCAGATCGGTGTAGTTCTCGCGCTGGTAGTCGTAGGGCGTCAGGCCCGCCGGCCGCAGCCGCTTGACGTTCCAGGCGTGGTACATCTCGTGGCTGACCAGCCCGAGGAAGCCCTCGTAGCGCCCCTGGTCGGTGAAGCTGGCCGGCCGGGCCTGCATGATGGTCGAGTTGAGGTGCTCGGTGCCGCCACCCAGCGTCGGCCCGACGTGGATCTGGAAGACGTAGCGGCCGTAGGGCAGCGGGCCGTCGCCCTCGTACATCTCCGCCTGGTGCTCGACGATCTTGGCGAAGTCGACCGCGAGCTCCTCGAGGTCGGCCTCGTGCCGGCCCCAGATGACGATCTCGTGCGGCACGCCGCGGACCACAAACCCCGTGTAGTCGTGCTCGCCGACCTCGAACGGGCTATCGACCAGCGTGTCATAGTCGACGGCCGCAAAGGTATCGTCGAGGAGTGGGTGGGGATCCAGCCCCGTCGAGACCCTCCAGCCGCGGGGCTTGCGGAACCCGACCAAGAGCGGCTCGCCGCGGCGTTCGTCGGTGTACAGGAAGCAGGACGACGGACTCAGGAAGGCGTGCGTCGCGTCGGCGTGCCGCGTGCGGTTGTTGATCGAGTTGGCGTAGATCGTGTAGGTGATGCGCAGCTCGTCGACGCCGCGGGTTGGGAAGCGCCAGGTCGCCTTGTCCACCCGCTCGTGCGGCACGGCGTTCCCGCCGCCGTCGACGCCCTCGATCGTGCGGATCGTGCCCGCGGGGTCCAGAATCTCATAGCGGCCCGGCCGCCAGGTGGGCAGCCGGACCTCGACGGCGTCCCGCTCCAGGTTCCGCATCGTCTTGGTGATGGTGACCAGCTGCGAACGCGACCGGCTGAGGTCCACGTCGTACCGCGTGCGGGCGTCGCCGATCCAGGAGCGCACGTCCGACCTGGGGTCGTCCGGCCCGTAGGGCTGGGCCCACGCGGGCAGGGCGAGCAGCAGCACGACGATCGCGATCACGCGGGCGGGCATGGGCACCTCCTGGACGCCTCGGACCTCCTCGGCCTCGGGGCATGGCCACCGAGCATGGTTGGACCGAGCGACCCCCAGGGCCATCCGCCTCCGTCCCGGTGGATGCCGCACCCCGCCGGGCTTCCGGATCGGGGCGGGTGGCCGTGCCCTCTACCATGCTCCCGTGCCGATACTCGCGGCCTCCAACCTGGCGCTGTCCTACGGCGACGACGTCATCCTGCAGGGGTGCGCGCTGTCGATCGAGCCGCAGGAGCGAGTGGCGATCGTCGGCGCCAACGGCACGGGCAAGTCGAGCCTGCTGAAGATCCTGGCCGGCGTGCTCCAGCCCGACGCCGGCGAGGTCAACCGCCAGCGGGGCGCACGGATCGCCTACCTCGCGCAGACCCCCGAGGTGCCCGAGGGCGTCACGCTCCGCGAGCACGCCGCCGAGGCCTTCGAGGAGCTCAGCCGGCTGCACCACCAGCTCGAGGCCGTGTTCGAGAAGCTCGGCGACGCCACCGGCGAGGCCATGCAGAAGCTGCTGGCCGAGCAAGCGCGGCTCGAGTCCCGCATCCAGGCCGCCGGTGGATACGCGGTCGACCATCGCATCGACGAGGTGCTGCACGGGCTGGGCTTCGTCGATGCGCAGTTCACGCTGCCGGTCGCCAAGCTCAGCGGCGGCCAGCGGGCCCGGCTCGCGCTCGCCCGGGCGCTGCTCACCGAGCCCGACGTGCTCCTCATGGACGAGCCCACCAACCACCTCGACGTGCACGGCCGCATCTGGCTCGAGGAGTTCCTCGTCGACACGTTCAAGGGCGCGGTGGTGCTGATCGCCCACGACCGCTCGGTGCTCAAGCGGGTGGCCCAGCGCGTCGCCGAGGTCGAGCGCGGCCGCGTGATCACCTACCCCGGCGGCTACGACGCCTTCCGCACGCTGCGGGTCGATCGGCTCCGCACGCAGATGGAGGCGTGGGAGCGGCAGCAGACCAAGTTCCGCCAGGAGCAGGCCTTCATCGACAAGTACAAGGCGGGCCAGCGGGCCAAGCAGGCGCGGGGCCGCGAGAGCCGCCTCGAACGAGCCCGCGCCGACTCGACCATCGAACGCCCCGTGGAGTTGGCGGTCTTCGAGCCCAGCATCCCGCCGGCGCCCCGGACGGGCGACGTCGTGCTGACCGCCAGCGGCCTGGCGATGGAGTTCCCGCGGGACGACGGCTCCACGCTCACGCTCTTCCGCGACCTGGACATCAAGATCTCGCGGGGCGAGCGCTGGGGCATCGTCGGCCCCAATGGCGCGGGCAAGAGCACGCTCGTCGAGTGCCTGCTGGGCCGACGCGAGCCGACGGCGGGCGCGGTCAAGCACGGTTCGGGGCTGAAGGTTGGGTACTTTTCGCAGAGCCGCGACGACATGGACCCCGAGCTGACCGTGCCCCGGTACATCCAGCGGACGGTCGCCCGCATCGCCGACGAGGACGAGGGCCCCGACAGGCCCAGGACGCTCAGCGAGCAGGAGTCGCGGGACCTCGCCGGCGCGTTCCTCTTCTCGGGCGATCGCCAGGAAGCACCGCTCTTCGAGATGTCGGGCGGCGAGAAGGCGCGGGCCGCCCTCGCGGGGCTGCTGGCGTGCGGCCGCAACGTTCTAGTGCTTGATGAGCCCACCAACCACCTGGACATCCCCAGCGCCGAGCGGCTCGAGGCGATGCTGTCGCCCGCGACGGCCAAGAAACGCGGGGCCTTCGAGGGCACCCTGATCATCGTGAGCCACGACCGGGCGCTCGTGGACGCGGTGTGCGACAACCTGCTGGTGTTCGACGGCAGGGGCGGCGTCAAGGTCTTCCTGGGCAACTGGAGCCGGTGGCTCGAGAGCCGCGCACCCGCAGCGTCGTCGACCCGCAATGGGGCCGCGCCGAAGAAGCCCGAGCGATCCGCGTCCACGAATGCACGCACGCCGACGACTAATGGCTCGGCGCGGCCGAAGCCCGGCAAGAGCAAGTACTCGTGGATGTCGGTGGACGCGCTGGAGGAACGCATCGCCGAGCTGGAGGGGGCCGTGGCGGGGCTCGATCGCACGCTGGATGACCCGGAGATCTGGAAGGACGCGGTGCGGGCGGCCGGCATCAACGCCGAGCGGGACGGTGCCAAGGCCGAGCTGGACGCACTGGAATCGGAGTGGCTGAACCGTGTCGGATAGCGCACCGCACAACGAGAGACGCAGGCACGCCCAGCGGATCAAGCTGGGCATCATCGTGGCGTGCACGCCCTGGCTGCTGCTGGGGCTGCTTGGGCTCGTGGCCGCCGGGGTGACCAGCGCCCGCGCCGCGCGGCTCCCGCTCGAGGAGCTCCGCTCGCTGTCGATCGCGACGCTCGCCGTGGCCGCGCTGGTCTCGCTCACGGGCATGGCGATCGCGATCCTCGGAGGCGTCCGGCTGCTGGCGGCGCGGCATCCGGGAGATGCGCCGTGAGCCCGCTGCTCCGCTGGATGGGACGCATCGCGATGGCGCTGGGCGTGCTCATCATGGCCGCCGGCCTCCTGATGGCGCTGCTGACCTACGCCGAGATGATCCAGGGCGCCCTGGCCGACCCGCTCGCCGAGAGTGCGGCCGGGGATGCCGAGCCGGAAAGGGCCGCCGCCGATCGGATGCTCCAATGGGCGATCGTCGGCGGCTCGGGGCTGCCGCTGTCGATCGTCGGCTTCATCATCGCACGGATCGCCCGCAAGAACGCGAGGCGGCGGAAGATGATCGGCTAGCCGGTCACGCCGCTGGCCGCGGACGGGTATCCTGCCGCATGGCACTCGACCGCGACCAGATCACCAGGCGGGCGGCCAAGGAGCTCCGCGACGGCTACGTCGTGAACCTGGGCATCGGCATGCCCACGCTCGTGGCCAACCACATCCCCGACGGCATGGACGTCTGGCTCCAGTCGGAGAACGGCCTGCTCGGCATCGGTCCGTTCCCCACCGATGACCAGGTGGACGCCGACCTCATCAACGCCGGCAAGCAGACGGTGACCGCCCGCACCGGCGCCAGCTTCTTCAGCAGCGCCGAGAGCTTCGGCATGATCCGCGGCGGGCACATCGACATGTGCATCCTGGGCGCGATGGAGATCAGCGAAGAGGGCGACATCGCCAACTGGATGATCCCCGGCAAGATGGTCAAGGGCATGGGCGGGGCGATGGACCTCGTCGCCGGCGTCCGCAAGGTCGTCGTCACGATGGACCACTGCAACAAGAAGGGCGAGCCCAAGATCGTCAAGGCCTGCACGCTGCCGCTCACCGGCCAGCGGTGCATCGACATGGTCATCACCGACCTGTGCGTGCTGGAGATGGACCACGACAAGGGCCGCTTCGTGCTGACGGAACTGGCGCCGGGCGTAACGGTGGACGAGGTCAAGCAGAAGACCGCCGCCGAGATCCTGGTCGCCGACGACGTACGAGAAATGGCGGCCTAACGCCGCCCGCATTCTCCTCTTCGACTCGATACGAATCTCGACGGGCTTAGCCGCCACCCTCCGCCGGGGGCGGAGCGGGATCCTCCGGCGACTCCACCGGATCGCCGTCCGCGGGAGCTTCTGGCAGCGCGGCGGGGGTCGCCTCGGCTTCGACCGCCGGCGGCGGCGTGGTGACGACCTGGCGGCCCAGCGTGTCGTTGATCAGGCTTTCGATCTCGGCGGCGATGTCCACCTCGAAGGGCTCGTTGGGGACGCCGGCCTCGTCGGCCTTCTGCTGGGCGGCCTCGATGAACGACTGCAGCTGCACGTTCGTCGGGTTGTCGATGACCGTCGTGTTGCCCTGGTCGTCGAGCTGGCTGATGGGATCGAGCACCGGCTGGATGTCGTCCATCGTCAGCGTGCGCTCATCCAGGCCGCGCTGCAGCCGCTGCACGGCGAGGATGCCGGCGGCCTTGTCCTCGGCGCTCAGCGAAGAGGCCTGGAGCTTGTTGGTCTCGACGAACTCGAGCACGCCGATGGGCAGGATCGGGTGATCCTCGAGAGCCTCGGCGATCCGGCCGAACTCTTCGAACGTGATCTGCTTGTTCTTGAAGGCCTCGGCGAGCTGGTCGACCTGGACGATGATGCGGCGCTTCTGGTCGGCGGGCAGGTCGCTCTGCTGCACCACCGCGGTCATGCCGGCCTTCATGCCCGAGGCGGTCCAGCCCCGCCAGTTCATCATGACGATCACGGCGCCGATGATCGCCAGCACCACGAGGACGCCGACGACGGCGAGGCAGCCAACGAGCAGGTTGCCCCTACGGGCAGTAGAGCGATATCGAGGGAGGCGTGGCATGGGCCTGGTGTACTCCGTGCTGGGGGGCGGGGCGGCGTCCGGCCGCCGGCCGGTCGGGGGCGACGGTGCGGCCCCGTCCTTGACGCTGGGAATCATCGGGTTAGGCTTTCACCGCGCTGGAGAACCGATCCCCGATAGCTCAATGGTAGAGCGAGCGGCTGTTAACCGCTAGGTTACAGGTTCGAGTCCTGTTCGGGGAGTTTGGCGGGCCCGCACCACTTGGACGCGAGCCGTCCATGCATCGGGCGATCATCTCGATCGCGCACCGGATCGGCGCTCGACCCCGGCAACGCCAGAGATGTGCCGGCCTGCCCGCATTCGCGCGTCAGGATGTTGGCGGATGCCCCAAAGCGATCCCCTCGATTGCAACCACGCCGGCTCTCTGTTCGCTCGCCAGAGCGGACGGTTGGCCCATGGGGCTACGACGGAGAGCGCCGTACCCGGATCAACGCCCAACGGAGTAATCGCACCCCTCGGCCAGTCCACGTTCGTGTTTGGTGTTCTCGCGGAGGACGAGGGTTCGGCATTATGCGAGGTACGTCCCCATGCGCGCACAAGCCCGCTTCGATTTGATGGCCGTCGTTTTTTCGTCTGGATTGCTCGCCGCCGGGAACGTCGCGGCCACCGGCGTTGCGTCGGCCCAGGGTGCGGACGTCGCCCAGGACGCGGGCGCTGCGCACCAATCGCTGGCGGACTCGGAGCGGAACGCTCGCAGCATCTACGCTCGCGTCGCGTCGGCCGTTGTGCGCGTCCGCTACAACGATGCTAGCAACGGCCTGGTCCTGTCCCACGGCGTCCTAGTCTCCTCTACCGGTGAACTGCTGGTAAGCGGGCCGGTGCCAGCGGGCGAGATAGAGGTTCGATTGGCCGACGGCCGACCGGTACGGGCGGCTCGCCTGCACTGGTCCAAGGATCGCGGCTACGGGCTGGCACGTCTCGCGGAGCCGGGGCCATGGCCCCACGTTTCCGTTGGCGGCTCGGCGCCACTCGTGGCCGGGCAGCCGCTGCTCGTCCTGCGCCATCCCCTCAACAAGAGCGGCGAGCATCTCGACCGCCCCCTCCCGAGCATCGAGTTCGTGGACGGCGCAGCCGCGGGCCATTGGTTCGTCACGAACGGCGTGTTCCTCGGCTCGTACTTGAGGCCCGTGGCGTTCGATCTGAGCGGCCGGCTCGTGGGCCTTGCGTCGTTCTCTTCGGGACAGCGGGATTTCGGGTGGGGATTTGCCAGCACAACGGATATCGAGTCCACGCTGAACACGCTCCGGGACGGCAAGAGGGTCGATCTTGGGCCAATCGAGAACGACCAGCCGCGCGACGCCAAAGAACCCCCACCGATCTCGGAGGAGGCCAAGAAGCGGGCCACCGCCGCGTCCGTCCGCATTCGGCGCACGCAGGCATCCGAGCAATCGTGGCAGAACCAGATGAGGGTCAGCGGAACGGTCATCCGCCGCGACGGGCTCATCGCAACCTGTGCGCACCACTTCTTCATGCCGGGGACGGCGGTCACGGTGTCGTTCCCCGACGGCCGCGATCTGGCTGGCGAAGTCTTGGGACTTCAGTTTCCTACCGACGTCGGCCTGGTGCAGCTCCGACCCGAGGACGGGCCCTTCGAGTACGTCGAAACGGGCAACACGGCGCAGTCACGGCCGGGAGACCACTGCTTCGCCCTCGGCTTCGGGGGACTGCCGCTCTCGGAGCACGACCCGAGCATGCACGAGGGACGCATCGCGCATGGGAACGAGCGCGCATCGTTCTCGGTGTTCTCGTCAACGCCGATGGTGGGCGGTGATAGCGGCGGAGGATTGTTCGATTCCCGGGGGCGGCTGATCGGCATCCACATCCGGCATTCGGACGATGCGTCGGAACACACGCGGATCGAGCTGATCGAGCGGCTCTCTAAGGGGTTGCGGGCGAGCTTCCGGGAAAGATCGACGCCACACGCCCACGCCATCGAAGCCGCGTTGGACAAGGCCTCGGCCGAGGCCTTGGGAGCCGTCGTCTCGATCCTGGCAGAAGATGAGCCCGTCGCGCTCGGCACGCTCGTCGGGCCACGCCTGCTGGTCACCAAGGCGAGCACGCTGCCTGCGGCCCCACGCTGCCGGCTGCCCGACGGCCGGGAGGTCGCCGCACGCGTCCTGGTGCGCATCCGCGGCCACGACCTTGCCGTGCTGCGGATCGACGACCAGGTCCCATCCTTCTTGAAACTTGAGGATGCTCGCTACTCCGCAGTCGGATCCGTCGTCGGATCGCTAGTCGCGACCGCCACCGGCGATCCGAAGCCGGCCATCGGATGCATCGCGGTGCCGCAGCGATCGTACGACCGGGAACGGGGCTTCCTTCGGGTTCACCTCGAAGATGGTCTGCACGGCCCACGCGTCACCGAGGTTGTCGAATTTTCGCCATTCGACGGCGTCCAGGATCTGGCATCGGGGATGCTGGAGACCGGCGACATAATCCAGGGCCTCGAGGGACGACCCACGCCGACCGCGAAGTCCTGCTGGGCCCTGTTGTCGGACTCCAACGACGATCTGGATGTGAACGCCGGGGACACCGTCGCGCTGGACATCATCCGCGAGGGTCGAACGATGACCGTGCTGCAGCAACTCGCCCCGGCGTTCTATCCCCACCCCGCCGGCCAAAGCTTGCGGTACACCGGGTTTCGCGATGCATTCGGGATCATGACGAGTTCCAACGCATCGCTCTGCGGAGGACCCGTCGTCGACCGGGAGGGACGCCTCCTCGGCATCGCCATCGCGTGGCATCGGCCCGGCTGGTTGCTGGTCCTGCCCGCGGACGTCGTCAAGCAAGTCGTTGACATGGCGAATCCACACGATCCGTGACGGCTTGTACAATGCAGGGGACAGCATTGCCGCGCCCGCATGCGCCGTGGTCATAGTCGACGGCGTCGTGTATCCAGAACCAGCAAGCTGGCCACCAACGAGCGTTCAAGAGTGCAGTCTCTATGTACGTGTGGCTGGAACGGATCGAACCGCATATTCGTCGACGGCAGTTTTGCCTGGCTCCGCCGTAGTTCTGCAACCGGATGCGGTGCTGCCTGTAGCATGCCCCGAGCAGCGTGGCCGCGCGGAGCATGTCGCTCTCCAGGTCGCCGAGCACCCGGGGAGCACCATGTCAAACCCGCTTCGTATCGTTCTAGTGTGGGTCGTTCTGGCCTGTACGGCGGATCTTGCCGCTGCCCAGTTCCTGCTCGTCACCGATGGCGGCGCTGATACGGTCCGAAAATACGACCTCGACGGCACCTACCTGGGCGACGTGATCGACGCCGGCGCCGGCGGCGTGAACGATCCGCTGGGCATCGCTATCAGCCCCGCGGGCGATCTCCTGGTCTCCGGAGATCTCAGCCGCAAGGTGCACCGCTACGACCTCGGGACCGGCGTGCCACTCGGCGACTTTGCGGCCCATCCGACCATGGTCGGACCCGCCGGGCTGGCGATCCACGACGGACGGCTGTATGTCTCCGATGGTCGGAGCGGCACCGTGTTCCGCTTCGACGCCGAGACGGGCGATTACATCGATGACTTCATCACCGGAATGGCCGTCCCCGAGGCGGTGCTCTTCGCGCCCTCGGGCGACGTCATCGTGGGCGACTGGCTGCGTAACGAATATCGCGTCTTCGACGGCGGCTCCGGGACGGCGAAGTCGACGCTGGTCACCGGCGACGGCCTGAACCGTCCGTGGGGCGCCGCGATTTCCGGCGATGGCGATTCGATTCTCACCGTCAACTTCGGAAGCAACACGCTGACCGAGCACGCCATCGACACGGGCGACATGATTCGCACCGTCGATCTCCGCAACGGAGGCGCACCAATGAACGGCCCCGTGGACTGGGTGACGCTCGACGATGGCACGCACGTCGTATCGAGTGCACTCAACGGCACGCTGCTCCGATACGACGAGGCCTGGGGTTACATCGGCGTGTTCGCCGAGGGCGACGCCGTTCGTTCCGATGCCATGGTGCTCGTCCCGGCACCGGGCACGCCCTGCCGCGCCGATGTCGACGGCGACGGCGAACTCACGCTGTTCGATTTCCTGGCGTTCCAGAACGCATTTGATGCGGGTGACCTCGCCGCCGACTTCGACGACGACGGCATGCTGACGCTGTTCGATTTCTTGGCGTTCCAGAATGAGTTCGATGCCGGCTGCGTGTAGCGCATGCCGACCTAGATCGTGCCCGATGCCGGCGGGACATGGCCCCGCATCGGCCACGCCGCTAGATCCGCGATGGCACGGCGTACGAGGCATCGGAAGGCTTCGGACGCTACGGCAGGTCCGGGCGGCCGCTCGGAAGCCTCGCGGATGAGCGTGGCGATCGACTCGGGTGCATCGCTGGCGATCGTCCGCATGCTGAATCGCGCGAAGTTCCGCTCGGCGATGGGCTCGGTCCCCAGCAGATCGACCGAGTAGTGCCGCTCGTCGACGCGGATGGCGTCGAAGAGGTCCTCAACGGTCGCGCGCTCGCCCTCGAGCACCTGCACGAATCGCTCCCTGCCGAACCACAGGCAGCCGGTCACCCCCAGGCGGTAGTTCTTGGCCATCGCGGGGAGCACGATGCCATCGATGACGTCGTCGTCGGTGACGCCGGTCGCCCGGTGGCTGACGTAGGTGAGATGGAAGAGCGGACGCGTGGGCGGCATGCTCGTCCTCCGGTACTGGCCGGCCAAGGCCAGAGGATCCTACCGCTCCGCCGACGCCAAGGCCCGACCGGAGGTCCGATTGTCTGGCCGCAGGCCCGCCGGTTACCCCCGCGACGGATTGCGGAACATGCGGCCGTGGCCCGGGATGATCCAGTCGGCCTCGCGCAGGATCATGTCGCGATGGACCTCCATCGCCTCGGCGTCCTCGGCGAGCGGATCGACCTCGGGCTGCATCTGCTCGTTCCACCACAGGTGGGTGATGGCGTAGGTGCCGTCGGAGGCCTCGATGAGCAGGCTGGCGTCCTCGTGCGTGTGGCCGGGCGTGCGGACGACGCGGACGCCGGGCGCGATCTCGAAGTGGTCCGGATGGTCCTCCCAGAGATCATCCTGGTAGACGCCCCAGAAATCGACGACGGCGGCCCGGGGGAACATCGCTGCGTTGAGCGTGTGGTCGGGGTGGTGGTGGCTGATAAAGACATGCGTGACGTCGCGCGGCAGGATGCCCTCCGCCCGCAGCGCATCGACGATGATCGCGCGGTCGGCCACCATGCCAGGATCCGCGACGATCACCGCGCCCGCGGCCTCGATGAGCACGACCGTGCTCGCGACTCGGCGGGCGCCGTCGTCGCTTCCGGGGATGGGGTTGCGGCCCTCGATCGGCTCGACGTAGCCGTGCGCGAGCACCACGACCCGCGGGAAGGAGTCCGGCGCCGTGCCGGCCACCGTGGGCCCCGCACACCCCGAAGCAAGGGCCAGCAACGGGACGATCAGAAGGCCCAGCAGCACGAGTCGTTGTGCGTTCATGCGCAGCTCCAGAGGGCGGCGGGTTTGGGATGCCACCGGCGGCATCTCGCCGAGCAGCGTACGGCCCCGGCATGCACCCGGGTGGCCTCGAGTGTCTAGCCCGCGGCCTCGACGATGCGACGCAGCCGGTCGCGGAGAATCTCGCCCCCGGCCTCGGCCTCCAGCCGCTCGAAGGTGCCCGCGACCCGAGTGGCCGCCCAGCACCAGCGGTGCTCGAGCCTATTGATCCGCGGCAGAGACCGCGTGCGGATCAGGACGTTGGGCCGCCTCGCGAGCATGAACAGGTAGAAGCTCATCGTCTGCAGAAGGCGGTGCCGCAGGCGGTCGGCCTCGAAATCCAGCGACGAACCCACCGACACGAGCTGCGCGAAGCGATCCGACAGCCGGCCAAACCGCGGCTGCACGACCCGGCTCTGTTCGTGCCACAGCAGCCGCATGTTGCCCGCGTGGATGAACCGCTGCGCCCGGCGGGCATCGTCGTCCCGCAGCCGGCGGCCGCGCTCGATCAGTTCGAAGCCTCGGAGCATCGGCCGATCCTCCTCCGAGGTGATGAGTTTGCGGACCCGCTCGAAGCCCTCGGCGGTGCCCCGGTAGGCGGCGTGGGCCCAGAAGATGTCGCGGAAGATGGCGTTGTTGGTCTGGCGGATGAGCTCGACGTCCTCCATCGCCACGCCGAGCCATCGACGCGCACGGGCGTTCGTGCTCGCTTGGTCGCCGCCGGCCTCCTTGGGCTCGATCTCATCGCGGACGGCCCCGGCGGCGGTCGTCTTGAGCTTGAAGGGAATAAGCAGCAACCGGGCGTGGTACGACGCAAAGGCGGCCATGCCCGCCCACTTGAACAGGCGTGGCTGGTCGAGGTACATCCATGCGTACGCGGCGGAGATCTCGAGGTTGCGGTGGAAGACGCAGGGCTGGTCGGACAGCAGGAACTCGGCGGCGTCCCGCCATTCGGCCGCCGAGCGTGCGGCGCGGGCGGCCTCGGTGAACCGCGCGACACGCACCGCATGCGCATCGGGCGTGCCGCCGCAGGCAGTAGTCGTTTCGAGCGGTGCGGACGGCTCCTCCACCGCTTAGTATACAAACGGGCGGGTTGCCGCTAGGACCCCCGCCGCATCGAGGGCCCGGACCGGGCTCGGGAAGGGAATAGCCATGGCCACGACGCAAGAGCCCATGCCCGCCAAGATCGTGCGGTGGATCACGAAGATCCTCGTCGTCGCGATCTTCAGCGTGACCGGCTGGCTGCCCAAGCTGGTGCTCCGCGAGCAGAGCCAGCCGCTGGTCGAGGCTCTCGAGGGCTATGGGGGCCAGGCCGCGGTGTACGGCATCGCGGCCGCCGAGATCGTTGCCATCGTGCTGCTGCTGATCCCCCGGACGGCGATCGCCGGCGCGGGGCTGGCCGCCGTGATGATGGTCGGCGCCATCGGCAGCCACGTCGTCGGTCCGGTCGGGCTGGAGGGCGACTTCTTCGGCGTGTTCATCGCCGCGTGCATCGCATTGATCGCCAGCGTGGTCACCGGCGTGCTCGAGCTGAAGAAGGGTCGCCGCGGCGCGGCATGATCGGGTCGCCGCGGCATTGATCGCGATGGCCATACGCGGGTCGCGATAGCCAAAGACAGATGCATCAGGCCGTTGCGCAATCTCTGGTCGACCGCCTCTCCGCCTTCCCGATGCGGCTGGACGCGCTCGTCTCGGGGCTCCCCGATGCCGACTGGCGCTGGCGGCCCGATCCGAAGTCCTGGGCGATCGTGGAGGTCGTCGGCCATCTGCTGCACGAAGAGCGCGTCGACTTCCGCCATCGCCTGCGGCTGACGCTCGAATCGCCCGGCGAGCCATGGCCGCCCATCGACCCCGAGGCGTCGGTCCGCGAGGAGCGGTACATCGAGGCCGACCCCGCGGATCTCTTGTCGGGCCTCGAGCGCGAACGCCGGGACAGCATCGCCTGGCTGCGGTCAATCGCGGCGCCCGACTGGGACGTTGCCTACGTCCATCCGAGGGGCGACCTGCGGGCGGGCGACCTGCTGGCCTCGTGGACCGACCACGACCTGCTGCACGCGCGGCAGATCGTCAAGCGGCTGCACCAGATCGTGCTCCGCGACGCGGCCGGCTACGACTGCCGCTACGCCGGCGAATGGACCGCATAACCCGCGGGAATCGGGACTTCACGAACCGGAGCGGCGTCGGCGGCCCGGCCGGCAGGCTGTATCATCGCGGTGCATGGCACGGCGCACGACAACGAAGCTGTGGAACAAGTGGAGCCGCACGCTGCACCGCTGGGGCTCGATCGCCATCGCGCTCCCGTTGCTGCTGGTGATCGCCTCTGGCGTGCTGCTGCAGGTCAAGAAGCAGTCCGACTGGGTGCAGCCGCCGACGGCGCGTGGCAGCTCGCCGAACCCGGAGATCTCCTTCGACGCCATCCTCGCGGCCGCCCGCACCGTAGAGGAGGCCGGCATCGCCACCTGGGAGGACGTCGATCGCCTGGACGTGCGGCCGGGCAAGGGCATCGTGAAGGTGCGGGCCAACTCGCGCTGGGAGGTCCAGATCGACACCGCAACGGGCGAGGTGCTGCAGTCGGCCTACCGGCGATCGGACCTCATCGAGAGCCTGCACGACGGGGCGTTCTTCGGCGACTGGGCCAAGCTCGCGGTCTTCCTGCCGAGCGGGCTAGTGCTGCTGGCGCTCTGGCTCACGGGCATCTACCTGTGGTGGCTGCCCATCGGCGCCCGCCGCCGCGGCCGCCGAACCCGGGCCGCCCGCGGCGTTCCGCCGGCGTCGTAGCCAGCTCCGAGATCCGCGGCTACCGACGAGGCAAGCCGTCGATCCACGCGATCATGTCCGCCCAGGGATCGGGGCCCCAGACGTCGGCGTTGAAGCCGGCGTGCATCGCGGGCTCGTCGCCCACGATGGTGTGGCGGGCGATGATGGTCCGCGTATCGACGCGGACGATCACGACGTCGTAGGCGATGCGGAAGGCCGTGCCGCCATCCATCCCATCACCCCCGCCGGCGGTGCCCACGGACATCTGCCAGCGGCGGTAGAGCACGGCCGTGCGGACCTCGTCGGGATTGACCGTCCGCAGTTCGTCGGGCAACTGCGACCACAGGTCGTGCTCGACGACGCCGGTCTCGCGGTCGGCCAGCACGATGCGTCCCAGGAGTGCCGGCTCATCCGTGATCGCCTCGGTGAGGGCATCCTCGGCGATCAGCGGATCGACGACGACGGACAGCCCGTCGACCGCCTGCACCTCCGCGGCGTGGGCCTGCACGGCGCCGACGACCGTCTTGGTCGCCAGCGCGAGGATGCCCAGGCCGAGCACGACGCACACGAGGCAGGCAATCTTCACGAAGCCGCGGCAACGGACGTCGCGGCCGATCCCTTCGCGCATCGCCGGCCCCCTGGAGCGGGACGGTGCGGCCGCCCCGTTGCACAGGGCATCGGTAGTCCGGCCGGGCGAGATGACGAGGACCCGGACGACCCGGATTGCCCGCGGCGCCTCGCACTCCCGGCCCGCACGACTCGCGCAGGTGGACTCGCGGCCGGGGCGGAGGCGCTGGGGTTACCGGGCCCGGCCCTCGTCCTCGTCGCCGCCGGCCTCGTCCTCCTCGTCGGCGTAGAGCTCGGCGAGGAACTCCTCGGTGGCGAAGGCGCCTCCGGGCACGGTCGGGTCGCCGTGCACGACGAGGTTGCGGCCGACCCGCGAGTCGCCGTGGGACATCACGACGCGGTAGGCGCCTGGCGGCACGAGCGGGCCGCGCCGGAAGCGGCCCTGCTGGCCCGCCGGCGGCTCGCGGCGGAGGTCCCACGACACGCGGTGCAGCCCGGGCTCGGTGCTCGGCACCGAGAGCTCGCGGACGAGCCTGCCGCCCACGTCGTACACCGTGAGCTCGAGGTCCCGCTGCGCCCGTCCGAGCGAGTAGAAGATCTGAGCGCTCGAGCCGGGGTTCTGGCCGGCGAACCAGCGGCTGGCGCCGCGGCCCCGCGAGCCCGTGAGCCGCCAGCGGATCACGTCGTTGGGCTCGTACAGCCAGGCCGGCTCGTCGCTCCGCTCGGCGCTGAACTGCCGCAGCGGCGTGACGTCCAGAGCCCAGATGCTGCGGCCGTGCGTGGCGACGATGACCTCGCCGCTGGTGACGTGCTGGGCAACCTCGTGGATCGCCACCGTCGGCAGGTTGCTGTTGAGCTTGGTCCAGCTCCGGCCGCGATCGATCGAGACCCAGAGCGCGAACTCGGTGCCCAGGTAGAGCAGGTCGGGATTCTCGAGGTCTTCACGGATCACGCGGGTCGTGCCGTCGGGCAGGTTGGCCCGCAGCGAGCGCCAGGTCTTGCCGGCGTCCTCGCTGGCGAAGACGTGCGGCGCGTCGTCGTCGTAGTAGTGGCCATCGAGGGTGACGTAGACGCGGTTGGTCTCGAACCTCGACCACTCGATGCTGCTGACGCGCCGCGGGCCGGGCACCAAGCTCGCCAGCGTGGGGCCCTCCGGCTGCTCCGTCGCTTCGCCGCCGGCCCGCGTGGCTTTGAAGGGCGCGGCGAAGCCGACGTCGGTCGCCTCGACGGTGCCGGTGATGGCTCCCTCCGCGAGCGTGCCGGTGACGACCACGCGGCCGATCTGCCCGCTCACTTCGAAGCGGAAGCGGCCGGTGTCCGCATCGAAGCTGCCGCCCTCGGTGTCCGCGTCGAGGTTCGTCGACCGGATGGAGACGCGGAGTGCGCCCTCCTCCAGGTCCTTGAAGTCGAGAGTGAACGGATCGCCGCCGGCGGCCTCGCCCTGCAGCTCGGCGATCCACTCGCCGTCGATGGGTCCCTGGGGCGTCTCGGGCTGGGCGACGTCGTCCGAGCCCGCCTCGGGCACCAGGCGGCGCTCGGCCCGTCGCTCGGCATCGGCTCCGCCCTCCTGGCGGAGCCGGCCGGCGGCCTGCTCGATCTCCTTCGCGTCGATCACGTCGTCGTCGTTGGCGTCGAGCCGATCGAACATCCGCTGCATCCGCTCGGGCATCTCGCTCCGCTGGATCCTGCCGTCGTCGTTGGCGTCGACGCGCTCGAGCAGCTGCGCGAGCCGGCCCGCACGCTGGCCACGCTGGCCCTCGGCGGGCTCCGCGGCTTCGCCCTCCGATTCGTCCGCAGACTCTTCGGAGCCCTCTTCGTCGCCCTCGTTCTCCTCGGCGAAGGCAGTCTCGTCGTAGGGGAACAGGATGTTCTGCCAGTTCTCGCCGCCGTCGCGGGTGACCCAGAGGGCGCCGTCGTCGGTGCCGACCATCAGCAGGTCGGCGTCCCGCGGCGACTCGTCGAAGGCCGTCGCGGCGCCGCGACGCGTGCGGGTGATCTCGGGCGAGATGACCTTGGGGTCGTCGCCCTTGTGGAAAGACCGGAAGACCACGTTGCCCGCGGTGTAGTAGATCTTGGGGTTGTGATGGCTGAGCATGTGCGGCGTCTGCCAGTTCCAGCGGTACCGCGTGCCCCGGGGCGCCCGTGGCCGCAGGCCCCGCCGCTCGCCGGTGAGCAAGTGCACGCGGGCCAGCCCGCCGTTCTGGCTCGAGTAGTAGATCTGGTTCGGATCATCGGCGTCGACGCGGCAGATGAATCCGTCGCCGCCGCCCACGCGGAACCAGTCGGTGTTGTACGTGCCCTCGGACGTCCGCGTGCGGTTGGGGCCGCCCCAGGAGCCGTTGTCCTGCAGCCCGCCGTAGACGTTGTACAGCGGCTGGTTGTCGACGGTGACGTGGTAGAACTGGCCGATGGCGGCGTGGTCGAGGTGGTCCCAGTTCAGGCCGCGGTCGTAGGTGACGTAGATGCCGCCGTCGTTGCCGAGGATGATGTGCTCGCCGTCGTCGGGGTTGATCCACAGGGCGTGGTGGTCGACGTGGACGACGCCCGGCGCGCCGTTGCGGGACCAGCTCTCGCCGCCGTCCTCGCTCTTGGCCAGCCGAATGCCCAGCACCCACTGGTAGTCATCGTCGCTGGGGTCGACGTAGACCTTGCTGAAGTACATGGGCCTGGGGTTGATGCTGTTGAGCCTGGTCCAGGTCTTGCCCGCATCGGTCGACTTGTAGAGGCCGCCGGTGTCGACGCCCTCGTCGCCCTGCAGGTGGTGCACGTCCTCCCGCTGGCCGCCCAGATCGCTCGTGAAGGGCGTCTCGTTGGGCTCGGGCGGCTCGCCGAAGGTGATGTCGAACTCCATGAGCTCGCCATCACGGACGACCTCGACGACCGCGTCGGTGCCGGCCTCGCGGATGCGGATGGCCGACAGTAGCGTGTCGTACGAGACGATCCGCTCGTCGTCGATGCCGACGACAATGTCGCCGACCTCGAGGCCCGCCTCGGCGGCGGGGCCATCGTCGGTGATGGAGGTCAACCGGGCGCCGGCCTCGGCATCCCTCCCGCTCATGCCCATGAAGCCGGGGTTGGCGATGCCGCCGCCGATCTTGACGCTATCCACGAGCGCGTAGACGTCATCGGGGTTGCTGCGGGACCAGCTGAGGCCCATGCGGCCCATGTCCACCGATGGCAGGCCGTCGGTGATCTCCTCGAAGGTGTCGCCGCCGTCGTCGGTGCGGTACAGCCCGCTGCCGGGGCCCCACCGCTTGGCGGGGTCGTTGGTGTCGAACTCGTCGCGCTGCCGCTCCCACATCGCCACCAGGATGACGTCGGGGTCCTCGGGGTGCATCGCCATGTCGATGACGCCGGTGGTGTCGTCGACGTAGAGGATCTTCTCCCAGCTATCGCCGCCGTCGGTGGTGCGGAACAGGCCGCGCTGCTCGTTGGTGCCCCACAGCCGGCCCATCGCGCCGACGTACACGATGTCGTGGTCCTCGGGGTGGATGATGACCTTGCCGACCTGGAAGGTCTCCTCCAGGCCCTTGTGCTCCCAGGTCGCGCCGCCGTCGGTCGACTTGTAGACGCCGTCGCCGAACGAGACCGAGTTGCGGGGGTTCTGCTCGCCGGTGCCGACCCAGACGAGATCGGGATCGGTCGCGGCCACGTCCATGTCGCCGATCGAGACCGTGTTCTGGTCGTCGAACTGGTGCTCGAATGTCGTGCCGTTGTTGACCGTCTTGAGGATGCCGCCCGACGCGGTCGCGGCATACCAGATGCTGGGGTCGTCCTCGTAGACCGCCAGGTCGACAATGCGGCCGCCCATGTTCGCCGGGCCGATGGACCGCCAGCGGAGCTGCTCGACCCAGCTGTCCCGGAGCGTCGGCTCGGGCTGGCTCGCATCCGGGCCCGTATCCCGTCCGGCGTCCTGGGCCGGCGTCGGCACGGCCGTCGCGAGCAGCAACGGCGCGGCTAGCGCCACGAGTATCCTGCGACTTCCCCTCATCGAAATCACCCCACTCTTCCCGATTGCTCGTCTCTGGATGCGTCTCGTGGCGGCCGTGGTCCAATGGTCGCCACTCGGCGTGCCGATAACCCAAGCGTTGTTCGCCCGCGGCGTGCCCTGGTATATGCGGACGATCGGCAGATTGATACACGGATCGCAGCGAAGACCGGGCAGAATCGCGATCAGTCGTTCGCCGGCTCGGCGTCGTTCTCGAGAGTGCGGGCGCGGGCGAGGCCGCTCCACAAGACGCAGAGGTACATCGCCAGCAGGCACCAGCTCGCGCCGCCGATGGAACGCCAGCCGTCGAGCGCGGCCTCGAAGGTCTTGCCTCCGGGCGGCAGGTACAGGCCGGCGACGAAGATCACCAGTCCAGCCAGGGGCAGCGCGCGGGCGGCGTGGGTCTTCCCGTGCAGCAGCAGCACCGAGGCCGCCATCACCGCGGGCAGCGCGATGACCATGTGCCGCCCGTCGGTCTGGGGGCTGAACGCCAGCGTCGCGACGATGACGCCCGACCACTCCAGCAGCACCAACGCCCGGCGGCGGGGGATGGCCTCGTCGCCCCGGCCGCCGCGATCCCGCAGCACGGGCAGGCCCTTCGCGGCGTAGAACGACCAGCAGACCGCCGTCACTGCAAGCGCTACGCCGCCCACGCCGAGCAGCAACCAGAGCGTCGCGTGGTCCGATCCCTCGACCAGCCGGGCCGTGGCGCTGGTCACCGAGACGCTGCGATCCCAGGTGAGGGCGTTGGGGTTCGTCACGGTCGCGTCGGCGTCGGCCAGGCCCACGACCTCGCCCAGTGCGCCCAGGGACGAGCCGAGATACGCCAGGTTGCGCTGCCAGCCGAAGACCAGGGCGGTGGAGAGCGACACCATCAGGGTGCCGCCCACGAAGGCGGCGCTCGCCCCCCACCGCCGCCGCAGCAATAGGTAGGGCAGGAACATCACCGCGAGGTACTTGACGTTCATGACGACGCCGAAGGCGACGCCGCACAGCAGCGGCGCGCGGCCGACCCACCGCAGCGCCAGCACCAGCCCGAGCAGGATGAGCAGGTCGGTCTGGCCCATCGCGAGGGCGGACTTGGCCTTGTCGAAGACCACGGCGCTGCCCAGCAGCGCGGCGCTGGCGACCGTGAACGTGGATCGCGGCAGCCCGAAGCGGCGGAGCGCCTCGTCGGCCATGAGCCACGCCGCGGCGGCGAGCATCACGCCGTTGACGATCGCCCACACGGCTCCGGCCTGGCCCAGCGAGAGCCACGTGAGCGGCACGAAGGCCGTCGCGAGCATCGGCGGGTATAGGTAGCCCCCGACCCCCGACGCGTAGATGTCGGCGCCCTCCCGCACGGCCTCGGCCGCCTGGTAGAACACGTGGAAGTCGCCCTGCTTGCCCCGCAGGAAGGACGACGCCGTCTTGAACGCCAGCCACAGCATCAGCCCCGCGAAGAGGACGATCGGCACGAACGGGTGGCGGAGTGGCTTGGGCAGCGGCATCGCGTCTCCACGGGTGGCGGAACCCACAGGATATCGCGACGCCGGACCCGCGATCCCGGCTGGGGCCGGCGTCCGACGCCGCCGATACCATGCCCCGTGATGAATCCACCGCAGGCGGCGCGGCCCGCGAAGCCGCAGGACCAGCGCAGGCTGAAGGCGATCGAGCCCGTGCAGGCGGCGCTCGAGAGCGATCGCGTCGCCGAGGGGTGGCAGCACGGGCAGGCGGCCCTCCGGCGGTACCCGTCCGATCCCCAGCTGCACCTGATGATGGCGGCGCTGGCCGAGCGGATGGGCGCCGAGGACCGCGCCCGCCACCACGCCGAGCAGGCGATGAAGCAGGGACCCAACGCTGGTGCGCTCGTGGCGTTGTCGCGCATCGAGCGTCGCGCGGGCAACACCGACCGCGCCCTGCACCTGATCGACGACGCGCTCAAGATGGTGCCGGGCGACCTGCCCCTGCTCATGCACCGCGTGGGCACGCTGGAGGAAGCCGGTCGGCTGGACGAGGCCCGCGCCGTCATCGATCCGATGATCGAACGGCTCGAGGCCGAGGGCCGGCCGCTGCCCCCCCACCTGCGGTACGAGCTGGCCAAGCTGCTCATCCACGAGAAGGACTACCAGCGGGCGGTCGAGGTCGTCGATGCGTTCGCCGCCGACGCCGCCACGCCCCGCACGCTGTCGTGCCTTGGGTACTACCTGCGGGCCAAGGCCCAGGATCGCTCGGGCGACTACGCCGCGGCGTTCGGATCGGCCACGATCGCCAACGACAAGGGCCGCGAGGCCTGGGACCCGGCGGCCTACGAGCAGCAGGTCACGCGGGTGATCGAGACGTGGACCGCGGAGAACATGGCCGACTTCCCGCTGTCGACCTGCCAGAGCGAGGTGCCGATCTTCGTCGCGGGCATGCCCCGCTCGGGCACGAGCTTGATCGACCAGATCATCGACGCCCACCCGCGGGCGGCGGGCGTGGGCGAGCTGTCGTCGATCGAGCGGTTCGCGGCGCAGCTCGACGCCGCGTACAACGCCGACGCCGCGCCCGCCAAGCGTTTCGGCAGCATCAACCGCTTCCGCTGGACGCGGGTGGCCGACGACTACGTCAAGGAGCTCGGCACGCTGGCGCCGGGCGCGGATCGCGTGGTCAACAAGGCGATGGGCAACAACCGGCTGGTCGGGCTGCTGGCGCGGCTGTTCCCTAGGACGCGGATCATCCACGCGATGCGAGACCCGCGGGACGTGGCGATCTCGTGCTACATGGGCGCGTTCAACAACGTCGCGCTGCCCTGGACCACGCGGCTGGACTGGGTCGCCCACGCCTGGGAGCAGTCCGAGCGGATGATGGCCCACTGGGCGCAGACACTGGACATCCCGATCCTAGACCTGCGATACGAGGACCTCGTGAGCGATCCCGGCACGCAGTTCCCGAGGCTCATCGAGTTCATCGGCCTGGAGTGGGACGACGCCTGCCGCGAGTTCTACAAGAGCCGCCGCACCGTTCGCACGCTCAGCTACGACCAGGTCAACCGGCCGCTGTACACCACGTCGGCCGGGCGGCACGCGAACTACGCCGAGCAGATCGCGGGGGTCGACTTCCCCGAGTACCCCGCTGCATGACCGCGGGCGGCGCAACGGGGATCGCCGGCTAGCATCCGCCCGCATGCCGACCTCGACCGTCGAAGACTACGTCAAGGCGATCTACCTGCTGCAGCGGGATGCGCCGACGGGCGAGGCCACCGTCGTCCGCCTCGCCGCGACCCTGGGCGTGACTAAGGGCAGCGTGACGGCCATGGTCCGCAAGCTCCGCGAAGCGAAGCTCGCGGACGCCGAGCGGTACGGCGGCATCCGGCTGACGGCCAGGGGCCGCAAGCTGGCGATCGACATGATCCGCCGGCACCGGCTCATCGAGGTCTTCCTCGTCGAGACGCTGGGCTTCGATTGGGCCGAGGTGCACGAGGAGGCCGAGCGGCTGGAGCACGCCCTCTCCGCAAAGGTGCTGGACCGCCTGGACGCCTTCCTGGACCATCCCTCGATCGACCCGCACGGCGACCCAATACCCGACGCCGACGGCCGGCTGGTCGAGGACCGGTCCACACCCCTCTCGCAGTTGCACGCGGGGGATCGGGGCGTGGTCGCCCGCATCGTCGACCAAGACCCCGATTTTCTGGGATTCGCGGCGAAGCACGGCCTGCGGCCCGGCACCCGGATCGGCGTGGTCGAGGTCGTACCAGAGGCCGGGTCGATGAGCGTCAAGGCGATGCGGCGATCGCCCGTCAGCCTGTCGTTTGAGGCGGCCGAGAAGATCCACGTCGATCCCGTCGGCTAGCCGGTCGCTACCGACACGGCACGGCCGTCCAAGCCATGGTCGAGATTGTTTGACTAGACAAACTTTGAATGCTATGCTTGCCGTGGCCGATGATGGATGGCCCCCAACTCGGAGGACGCATGCAAGGCACCACGCTCCGCGCGCCGGCACGATCCCCGCTGCTCTGGTTGCTCCCGATCCTCGGGCTGCTGCTGGGCTGCGGCGAGGGCGCGACGACCGCCACACCCGCGTCGGGACCCGCCGATAGCGGCGCAGCATCCGGCGGGGCGACCTACTCGATCGTCGCCACCACGGGCATGGTGGCCGACATCGTGCGGAACGTCGCGGGGGAGCGGGCGACGGTGACGGGCCTCATCGGTTCGGGCGTCGACCCCCACCTCTACAAGCCCACGCGGAGCGACGTGCAGCGGCTGCTGGGCGCCGACGCGATCTTCATCAACGGACTGCTGCTCGAGGGCAAGATGACCGACTCGCTGTTCCGCGCCGCCGAGGCGGGCAAGAAGGTCTTCCGCGTGACCGAACTGCTCGATGAGGCCTACCTGCTCGAGCCCGAGGGCTTCGAGGGCCACTACGACCCGCACGTGTGGATGGACCCGCTGGCGTGGTCCAAGGCGGTCGGCGTCGTGCGGGACAAGCTGACCGAATTCGATCCGCAGGGCGCGTCGGCGTACCGCGAGAACGCCGAGGCCTACGCCGCCCGGCTCGACGCGCTCGACGCCTACGCCGTCCGCGTGCTGGCGAGCGTTCCCGAGGAGCAGCGGGCGCTGGTCACGGCCCACGACGCCTTCAACTACTTCGGCCGCCGCTTCGGCTACGAGGTCGTGGGCATCCAGGGCATCTCGACGGATTCCGAAGCGGGCGTGCGGGACATCGAGCGTCTGGTCGACCTGCTCGTCGACCGCAAGATCGCCGCGGTGTTCGTCGAGTCGACGGTCTCGCAACGCAATGTTGAGGCGCTCATAGCCGGGGCCCGGGCGCGGGGGCACGAGGTCTCCATCGGCGGCACGCTGTTCAGCGACGCGATGGGCGATGCGGGCACCTACCGCGGCACCTACGTCGGCATGATCGACCACAACGTGACGACCATCGCCCGCGCACTGGGCGGCGAGGCGCCCGAGGGCGGCATGCAGGGCCGGCTCGCGGCGCCGGCTTCGCCCAGGTAGCGGCCATGCCGAGCGTCCTGCACCCCACGACGCGGGCGGCCACGGATCTGGCCGAGCGGCCCGAGCACTCGTCGGCGAGCCCGCTCTCGGTGCACGCGATGACGGTGGCCTACGACCGCAAGCCGGTGCTGTGGGACGTCGACTTCGATGCCGCCCCCAACCGGTTGATCGCCATCGTGGGCCCCAACGGCGCGGGCAAGAGCACGCTGATCAAGGCCTGCCTCGACCTCGTGCCACGCGCGTCGGGCCAGGTCGAGTTCTGGGGGGGGGCGTACCGCCGCGCGCGGTCCCGCGTGGGCTACGTGCCCCAGCGGGAGAGCGTGGACTGGGACTTCCCGGTGTCGGCCCTCGACGTGGTGTGCATGGGCCGATACCGAAGGATCGGCTGGTGCCGTCCGGTGACCCGGAGCCACAAGGACGCGGCACTGGAGTGCCTGGAACGCGTCGGCATGCGGGACTACGCGCGGCGGCAGATCAGCCAGCTCTCGGGCGGGCAGCAGCAGCGGGTGTTCCTGGCGCGCGCCCTGGCGCAGGAAGCCGACCTCTACTTCATGGACGAGCCCTTCGCGGGCGTCGATGCGGCCACCGAGCGGGCCATCGTCGGCGTGCTCCGCGAGTTGCAGCGGGCCGGCAAGACCGTCGTCGCCGTGCACCACGACCTGCAGACCGTGCCCGAGTACTTCGACGACGTGATGCTGCTGAACATGCGGATCGTGGCCGCGGGCCCGGTGCCGGAGGTCTTCACCCCGGAGAACCTACAGCGGACCTACGGCGGCCGGCTGACGCTGCTGTCCGAGGCCGCCGAGGCCGTCGCCCGCGCGGCCGCGGGGCGGCGCTAGGCCGTGCGCCCCCCCGGGCTGACGCAACCGGGCAACGCGGTCGGCCTGGCCGAGATCGTCGACACGCTCACGTTCCGGGCGGGCTTCAACACGAGCGTGGTGGTCGCGGGCACCTCCCTGCTCGGGCTGGCGGCAGGCGTCGTCGGCGTCTTCGCGCTGCTGCGCAAGCGGGCGCTGGTTGCCGATGCGATCAGCCACGCGACGCTGCCGGGCATCGCCGCCGCCTTCCTGCTCGCCGGCGCGATCGGGCTCGATGGCCGCACGCTGCCGCTGCTGCTCGTGGGCGCGGCGGCTACCGGCGTGCTTGGGGTCGCGTGCATCCAGCTGATCCTGCGGCACACACGGCTGCGCGAGGACGCGGCGATCGGCATTGTGCTGAGCGTCTTCTTCGGCGCGGGCGTCGTGCTGCTCAGCTACATCCAGGCCAACGCGGCCACCGGCGCCGCGGGGCTCGACGCGCTGATCTACGGCCAGGCGGCGACGATGCAGCCCGGCGACGTGCTGGCGATGGCGGGCATCGCCGCGGCGGCCATCCTGGCCACGCTGCTGCTCTTCAAGGAGTTCAAGCTCGCCTGCTTCAACGACGCCTTCGCCCGCGTCGACGGCTGGCCCGTGGGCCTGCTCGATCTGCTGATGATGGGCCTGGTCGTGCTCGTCACCGTCGCGGGGCTGCGGGCGGTCGGACTCATCCTCGTCGTCGCGATGCTGATCATCCCGCCCGTGGCCGCCCGCTTCTGGACCGAGCGGCTGTGGCTGCTGGTGGTCCTCGCGGGCGCCTTCGGAGCGGCGAGCGGCTACCTGGGGTCCGTGGTCTCCGCGTTGCTCCCCCGCAAGCCCGCGGGCGCGGTCATCGTGCTGGCCGCGGGCGGGATCTTCGCGATCAGCTTCCTGGCCGCGCCGGCCAGGGGCGTCGTCGCCGCTCTGATCCGCCGCGTCCGACTCCGCGTGCGGATCGCCGGCGACCACCTGCTCGAGCTCGCGCACGAGCGCGGCGCCCGCGAGCTATCCGCCGCCGAGGTCGGACGCCTGGCCGAGCGGCGACGCTGGTCGCCCGCGCTGCGGCTGCTGGTGCTTTTGGCGCTGCGGCTCCGCGGCGACGCCAACACCGCGAGCGGCGTCGTGAAGCCGTCGCCCGCGGGCCTCGCCCGGGGCGCCCGCGTGGCCCGCAACCACGCGCTCTGGGAGCAGTACCTGATCAGCCACGCCGACATCGCGCCCAGCCACGTCGATTGGTCGGTCGATCAGGTGGAGCACGCGCTCTCCGAGGATCTGGTGCGGCGGCTGGAGGCCGAACTGGCCGCCCGCGGCGTCGCCGTGCCCTCGGCCGGGGGTGCCGCGCCGTGATGGTGCCACTCGCAACAACAACGAACGTCGGCGGCTGGATGCACCAGCCCAGCGAGGCGCTGCGCACGCTGCTCGCGCTCGACCTGTTCCCGCTGCTCGCCGGCGTGCTGGCCTGCGTGAGCTGCGGCGTGCTCGGCAACTTCCTGGTGTTGCGGCGGCTGAGCCTGATGGGCGACGCCATCAGCCACAGCGTCCTGCCCGGGCTCGTCGTCGCGTTCCTGCTGGCCGGCACGAGCAGCCCGCTGGCGATGCTCGCCGGCGCGACCATCGCGGGCATCGCCACGGTCGTGCTGGTCGAAGCGGTCAAGAAGCTCGGACGCATCGAGCCCGGGGCGGCCATGGGCGTGGTCTTCAGCGTGCTCTTCGCGCTGGGCGTGCTGCTCATCGAGCGGGCCGCCGCCCGCAACCTGCACCTCGATGCCGACTGCGTGTTGCACGGCCAGCTGGAGTACCTCGCCTGGTACTCGGCCCCCGACACGCTCGCGGCGCTGGTCAGCTGGTCGACGCTGGGCGAGATCCCCCGGCAGGTGGTCGTGCTGGCGATCACGGCGGCCGTAGCGATCGCGTTCGTCGTGGTGTTGTTCAAGGAGCTGCGGATCGCCGCCTTCGATGCCGCCCTCGCAACCTCGCAGGGCTTCCACGCCACGGCGCTGCACTACGCGCTGATGGTGCTGGTGGCGGCGGCAACCGTCGCCAGCTTCGAGGCCGTCGGCTCCATCCTGGTCATCGCGATGCTGGTGTGCCCCGCCGCCACCGCGCGGCTGCTGACCAATCGGCTCGCGACGCAGATCGCCTGGAGCGTCGCGATCGCGATCGCGTCGGCCGTCGGCGGCTACGTGGGGTCGAGCGCGATCCCCGCGGCGTTCGGCCTGGATGCCGTCAACGCCGCCGGCGGGATGACCGTGGCGGCCGGCGGACTGCTGGTGACCGCGATCGTCGCGGCGCCGCGGCACGGCGTGGTCTCTAGGCTGGTGCAGCGGCGGCGGGTCGCGCTGCGGGTCGCCCTGGACGATGCGCTCGCGGCCCTCTATCGCAACGCCGAAGCTGGCCGCGACGCGATAGCGGAGCGCGAACTCGCCTCTGCTCTGCCGGCCCGCCGGATCGCCGGCGCGCTGCGCGTTGCGACGCGCGCGGGCATGGTCGAGCGGCGCGGCGATGCCCTCCGACTCACGCCCGAGGGCACCACGCGGGCGTCCGCCCTCGTCCGCCGGCACCGCCTCTGGGAGAGCTACCTGGTCGACCAGGCCGGCTACGCGCCCGACCACGTCCACGATCCCGCGGAGCAGCTCGAGCACCTCGACATGCCCCCGCCCGCTGGGCCGAGTGTGGACCCCCACGGCCGGCGGATTCCGGGCCCTCGCGGGCCCAGCTGAGCCCGCGCGGTATCCGTTCCAGCCCGCGATGTGCTGACATTCAGTGTCTTCGGTGTTCACTAGGGCGGCAGGAGGCCCTGTTCGGTGATTCCCGGCCGCCAATACTGGATCTCCGTCGATTCTTGACTCTTCGTCGAAATGTGACCATAATTCGGTATGGCTACCGTTGCTCGCCGTCAACGCGAGAAGATCGCCCGCGAGAAGCTCATCCTCGATACGGCCCGACGGATGCTCGCCGAGAGCGGCTACCTGGGCCTGAACATGGACCGGCTGGCCGAGACCATCGAGTACTCCAAGGGCACGGTGTACCAGCACTTCAGCTCGAAGGAGGACCTCATCGCCGCGCTGTGCAACGACACGGCGCTGGCGCGGGCGGAGATGTTCCGCCAGGCGGCGGCCTACGACGGCCGGACGCGGGAGCGGATCCTCGCCATCGGCGTCGCCGATGCCATCTTCATCCGCCGATTCCCGGACCACTTCGCGGTGGAGAGCATCCTGGATCTCCGCTCGATCGCCGACAAGATCAGCCAGGAGCGCCGCGACGCGTGGACGCACACCAAGTCGGCGATGATGGACGTGCTGACCGGCATCGTGCGGGACGCCATCGAGACCGGCGATCTGGATCTGCCGCCCGAGTTGCCGCTGTGCGCGCCGCTCTACGGATTGTGGACGCAGTCGATCGGGCACTACCGCATCGCGTCGACCGAGCCGATGCCGCCCTTCGAGGGCATCGACCTGCACCCCGTGCTGTGGCGCAACTACAACGCGATGCTCGACGGCTACGGATGGCGGCCGCTCGCCGCTGAGTGGGACTACCGCGCGTCGGCCGCGCGCATCTGCGAGGCGGTGTTCGACGAACGCCTGCCCGAGGGGCTGGCGTGATGCCGCGGGCTGCCTTCTCTATTTGTCGTGCTTCTGACGCTTCGTCATTCCTTGACCGGTGTTTTTCCATGGAGGGTTCGTCATGAATGGCCTGCAGATCGCCAGGCGGGCGCTGCCGACCGCCGCCGTGGTGCTGGGCGTGCTCGTGCTGGTCGGCGGCACCGCGGTGGTCGCGCGCTCCGGCGGCGACGACTCCACGGTTGAGGCCCGCCCGCTCGCCGTCTCGGTCGCGCCGGTGCGCTGGCTCGACTCGATCGAGATCGAGACGCGGTACCGCGGCGAGATCCAGGCCCGGCAGCGGATCGACGCCGCCTTCGAACTGGCCGGCAAGATCGAGGCGATCTATGCCGACGAGGGCGATCTCGTCCGCGCGGGCGATCCCATCGCCGGCCTGGACACCGCGCGGCTGCGAGCCGACCGGGACCGGCTTGGGGCCGCGTTGGAGGAAGCCCGGGCCGATCTTTCGATCGCCGAGATCACGCTCGAGCGCACCCGCCGCTCGTACGAGGCCGATGCGGTCAGCGAGCAGGAGATGGACCAGGTCATCAGTTCGGTGGCGTCGCTGACCGCACGGGTCGGCCAGGCCGAATCCGCCCTGGCGCTCGTGGAAGTGGACCTCTCGAAGAGCACCATCGTCGCGCCCTTCGACGGGTTCGTCGCCGACCGGCACGCCGACGTCGGCGCGGTGATGCAGCCCGGCGTCCGCGTGCTGAGCCTGCTGGAGACCGAATCGCCCGAGGTGCGCATCGGCGTGGCGCCGCGGGCGCTCGCCGCCCTTGGAGACCGCATCGACGTCGTCGGCGAGGGACGGACATGGCCGGCGCGCGTCGTGAGCGTGCTGCCGTCGATCGATCGGCGGACACGCACCGCCGAGGTGCGGCTCGCGCTCGAGGAGCCGCTCGGCGGCGTGCTCCGCGACGGCGGCAACGTATCCATCCGATTGCGGGATCGCCTCGACGAGCGTGGCTTCTGGGTGCCGCTGTCCGCGCTCACGCAGAGCAATCGCGGGCTGTGGGCGCTCTACGTCGTCACTCCGGCCGACGAGGGCTGGATCCTGGAGCGACGCGAAGTAGAGCTCATCCGCCCGGAAGCCGTCCGGGCATACGTCCGGGGACCCGTCGCCGGCGGCGAGCTGATCGTGGAGGACGGCACGCAGCGGATCGTGCCGGGAATCCGGGTGCGGCCCGTCGAATCCGAGGCGGAGCGCCGGGATGGCTAGCTGGTCGACCCTCGTGATGCGGAATCGCTACCTGCTGGGGCTGCTGATCGTGGTCTCGCTGGTCGCGGGCCTCTCCAGCTTCCTGACCATCCCGCGACTCGAGGATCCGCGCATCGTCAACCGCGGGCCGCTGGTGCTCACGCCGTTCCCGGGCGCCTCGGCCGAGCGCGTCGAGAGCTTAGTGACAGAGCCCATCGAGACGGCGCTGGACGAGATCGATGAGATCAAGAAGGTCGAGACGACGTCGCGAGCGGGCATGTCGGTGGTGTCCATCGAACTGCTGGACCGCATCACCGCGCGCGAAAACCAGGAGATCTTCAGCGAGATCCGCGACAAGCTGCGGGACGTCGAGCCGCGGCTTCCGGCGGGCGCGGGCCGGCCCGACATGGACGACAAGCGGGATCCGGTTGCCTACACGCTCGTGGCGTCCGTCGGCTCGAGGGAGCCCTCGGCAGCATCCATCGGGGTGCTCACGAGGCAGGCCGAGGAACTGGCCGACCGCCTGCGGGGCGTGCCGGGCACGGAGCTGGTCCGCGTGTACGGCGACGCCCGAGAGGAGATCCGCGTGCGCCTCGACGCCGACGAGGCGTCCGCGCTCGGGCTGGATGCGGGCATGATCGCGCAGCTCATCCGCGATGCGGACTCGAGGTCCTCCGCGGGCGTGGTGCGCGGCGCGGCGAACGACGTGCTGATCGAGGTGGCCGGCGAGCTGGACACGCTCGAGCGGATCGCCGCCATTCCGCTCCGCGAGGGCGCCGATGGCCGCGTGCTGCGGTTGTCGGACATCGCAACACTGGATCGGGACATCCGCACGCCGGTGGACGCACTCGCGCTGAGCGACGGCCGGCGTGGCGTGCTCGTCGCGGCACGCATGGCAGGGAACGCGCAGGCCGACGCCTGGGCCCAGCAGGCGAGCGGCGTGCTGCGAAGCTTCGAGGCCGAACGCTCGGGCCTGGACGTCCAGCGAGTGTTCGAGCAGACCAGCTACACGTCGGCGCGGCTGACCGAGCTCGGCCTGAACCTGCTGGCGGGCGCGGGCGTGATCCTCGCGGTCATCTGGCTGACCATGGGCATGCGGCAGGCGGTCATCGTGGGGTCGGCCCTGCCATTGGTTGTCTCGCTCACGCTCGCGGCCATCCAGGCCAGCGGCAACAGCCTGCACCAGATGTCGATCTTCGGCATGATCATCGCGCTCGGCCTGCTTGTGGACAACGCGATCGTCGTGACCGACGAGGTTACCGCGCGGCTGCGCGCGGGCGCGAGCAGGGTCGACGCGATGGGCTCGGCCGTGCGGCACCTCGCCGGGCCGCTGGGCGCCTCGACGCTCACGACCGTGCTGGCCTTCGCGCCCATCCTGCTGCTGCCCGGCGGCGCGGGCGACTTCGTGGGCTCCATCGGGCAGAGCGTGATCTACGCCGTCGTGTTCTCCTTCGGCGTGTCGCTGACGATCATCGCCGCGCTCGCGGGCATCTTCGTGTCCAGAGCGCCCGAGTCCCGCCGCCGTTGGTGGAAGGATGGCGTCGGCAGCAGGACCCGGGGCCGCGGGCTGGCGCGCGTGCTGCGGGCGCTCTACGAGCGTCCCGTGGCGGCCATCAGCCTGGCGTTGATCGCCCCGCTGGCCGGATTCGCCGTGGCGCCCATGCTCGGCAACCAGTTCTTCCCGCCCGTGGATCGCGACATGTTCCACGTGCAGATCTGGATGCCCAGCGACGCCTCGCTCTCGCGCACGCGGGCGGAATCCGAGCGGGCCGAGTCCATCATCCGCGATGCCGACGGCGTCGAGCGGGTCCACTGGCTGGTGGGCGGAAGCTACCCGAGCGTGTGGTACAACCTGGTGATGGACAAGGACGCGATGCCGTCATATGCGCACGGCATCGTCGATACGACCTCCGCCGAGGCCACCAAGCGCCTGGTCACAGAATTGCAGGCCCAGCTCGACGATCAACTGCCGGGTGCGCAGGTCGTGGTGCGCTCGTTCGGCCAGGGACCGCCCGTGGTGGCCGACATCGAGTACCGCGTGACCGGGCCGGATCCCGACGTTCTCCAGGACATCGGCGAGGCGTTCCGCGCGCGGCTGCAGGCGCACCCGGACGTGCTGCACACGCAGATGACCATCGAGCGGGCCGAACCGAAGCTGTGGTTCGACGTGGACGAGCAGCAGGCGAAGCTGGCGGGCCTCACGCTGGTCGACGTCGCGACGCAGCTGCGCAACGCGTACGAGGGCGTGACCGGGGGCACCGTGCTCGAGGATCTCGAGGAGATCCCGGTCCGCGTGTCGCACGCCGAGGCCGCGCGGGGCGACATCGCCGAGATCGCGTCGACCGAGATCATCGGCCCCGACGGCACGGCGGTGCCGCTGCCGGCCATCGCCGACGCCAGCCTGCGGCCCGCCCGCGGCGCGATCACCCGCTACAAGGGGCAGCGATCCAACAGCGTGAAGGCGTACACGCGGGCGGGCGCATTGCCGCTGGCCATCGGCGCGGAGGTGCTCGAGGACCTCCAGTCGCAGGGCCCCCCGCTGCCGGCGGGATACGCCATCAGCGTCGGCGGCGCGGCCGAGCAGAACTCCGACGCCACGGGCAACCTCGCGCGTTACGCGCCGGTGCTCGTCGTGCTGATGATCGCCACGCTGATCCTCGCGTTCCGCAGCGTCGCCATGGCGGCGATCCTCGGGGCCGTCGCGGTGCTCTCGGTCGGCCTCGCGCTGCTGGCGACGTGGGCGATCTCGTTCCCCTTCAGCTTCAACTCCATCCTGGGCACGCTGGGCCTCATCGGCGTGGCGCTCAACGACAGCATCGTCGTGCTCGCATCGCTGCGGGAGCACCCGACCGCGCGGCTCGGCGACCCACGGGGCATCGCCGAAGCCATCCTGGGCTGCATGCGGCACGTCATCTCGACGACGCTGACGACCATCGGCGGCTTCCTGCCGCTGCTGCTGTTCATCGGCGGGGACTTCTGGCCGTCCCTGGCGATCGTGATGGCGGGCGGCATCGCGGGTGCCACGCTGCTCGCGGTGCTGCTGGTTCCGGGGCTGTTCAGGCTGGTGGCGCTGCGCGGGACCGCTCGGCGGCGCGCGTCCATCGGGGGCTCGTCTCTGCGGGAGCCCGAGCCGGCCCGGCCCGTGCTGGCCGGAGCCGCGGTCTAGCGGCCGCTTGGTGCGACGCCGTGGCCGTGCATCCGCACAGATCCCGAATGAGCGCAACAGGACTCGAACCTGTGACCTCTGCCATGTGACGGCAGCGCTCTAGCCAACTGAGCTATGCGCCCGAACCTGGGGCGTGGACGACCGGGGTGCGTCCGGCAGCGGACTGCTGCGGTCCCGGGCGGCCGTGCCCCTGCAAGCGGCTGAGTATACCCGGTTTGGAACCCGCAGCGCGTGAGTTGGCCGTGTCACGCACCGGCGTCGTGCACAGCTTTGAGAGGGAATATGTGTGTTTCACACCCGAGGGGCGGGAGCTACCCCCCGCGAGTGCCATGCTGGACGAGATTCGCGAAGAGTGGCTGTTCCACCCCGAGTCGGACAGGGCATGGGCACCGGGATACGAGTCGGCTGGCCTGCTGGAGTTCGACGAGCACGGCGACACGGTCGTGGCCAGCGAGATCCACCGAAGGCCCAACCGCGACTGGCTCGGGACCATCCAGAACGGGGCGGTGGCGCGGGACGGCTCGCTCGCGCTGATTGCCGCCGGCCACGGCTTCTCTGGCGGCAAGCCGGAGGTATGCGTGTAACTCGCCGACCGGCGAGCCTCGACGGCCCTACCCATGCCCGGACAGGGCCTGCATGTCCGGATCGCGTTCGTGGAGCCTTGGGTCATGACCTTCGATCAGCGGCTCATGTACCTGTACGACACGTGCGGCGATGACCCGCCCCGTCGCATCGAGTTGCCTCCGATTCCGGGTGGGGATGAGTCCTACGGCTTTGTATATCCATCCGGACGCCCGGACGAGTTCCTGCTGCGCCACGGCGATCCGCTGCGAATGCATCGCGTGGCGCTGCCCGATCGGTAGCGTGTGCCACGCTCCTGGCAGCTTCGGTTTGGTGAGCGATGCAGCCGTTGCCGTGAGCCACTGCCACCAATACGGCGGCGCTAGCACTGCCGATGGCGTCGTAACACTTGCGGACGGGAGCGAATCGTCGGTCGCTCTGAGTGACGCCGTGACCTCTCGCAGTCATGGGTCCAACCGGAAGACACACCGGTCGGTTGCACCGATGCACCTCTCGTCAATCGAGCTACGCGCTCGAGCATGCGTCGCTGTAGACTCCGGCGCCAGCCGCATGCACAATCGCCGCAACGGTTTCCCGATCGGCCGACCGATCCTGCCTAGCGGCACGCCCGGCTGGCGAGGTCGCAGCGCCTCTACTTCGTGCCGTTCGAGACGAGTTCTAGACGGCTCGCGGCGTCTTCGTACTGCGCGAGGCGATCGAAGACCGTTGGATCGCCACCCTCGGGCAGCAACTCGACCACGCGGCGCTGGGTCTCGAGGGCCTCGCGGATGCGGCCGGCCTTGAACAGCGCATAGGCCATCGTGTCGAGGTACACGAACGACTCCTCGCCGGCCTCGGCCTGGAGGTGAACGACCTCGGTGATCATGTCGAGCCCCTCGCGGGCGCGGTCGGTGCCAGCGTAGTGATACGCGAGGTTGTTCATCGCGTGCAGCGCCTGGGGACTACCCGGGCCGACCTCCCGGTTGCTCGCGATGATCACGTCTCGATAGAGCGCCTCGCCCTCGGCGGACCGCCCGCTGCGGATGCTGGCGAGCCCGAGGTCGATCATGGCCTTCCAGGTCCGCGGGTGGTCGTCGCCATGCAGTTCCCGGAAGATCGAGAGCGACTCGCCGTGGGCGGCATGCACGTCCTCGAACCGTCGTTGCTTCATGAGCAGCAGTCCGAGGTTGTAGAGCGTGGTGGCGACCTCTCGGCTGCGGTCGCCGCTGCGGAGGCGGTGCGTGGCGAGGGCCTCCCGGGAGATCCGGACGGCCTCAGTGAGTTCGTTCGCATCCGAAAGGACGACCGAGAGGCGGTGCTGCACGTTCGCGACCGGCGTGCTGTCGGGGCCGTGGACGTTGGTAAGCAGCTCGATGGCCTGGTGGCAATAGCCGATCGCCGCGTCCAGTTCGCCCCGCTGACGCAGCCGCTCGACCAAGCGCTCCATGGCGGGCACGAACACCGCGGCACGCTCCTCGCCCACGCGTGCGCTCAGTTCGGGGAGGCGGTCGATGACCGTCCGGGCCTCGCCGAGGCGATCGAGCCAGGCCAGCACGTGCGTATGCCGTGCCCGCGCGGCCAACCCCGCCTGCGTATCGCCGCGGTCCGAGGACTCCAGCAGCTGGGACAGTTCTCGGTACTCTGGCTCGGCTCGTTCGTGCTGCTTGGCGTCGTACCACACCGCCCCGGCCCCGCGGAGCACGGCCTCGAGCGGCTCGGACGGCTCGCCGTGCGCGGTGCGGGCAACGTCCTTGGCACGCGCGATCGTCTCGGTGGCCTCGTCGATCTGCTCCGCTGCCACGAATGCCTCGGCGAGCGCCACCATGGCCGCGAGCGTCGCCGGCGCGTCGGGTCCGAGCATCTCCGTGCGGACCTCGAGCCCACGGCGGGCGTGCGCGACGCCGAGCGCAGCCTCGGTCCAGCTCTCGATTTCGTCGCCGTGCTCGTCCGCGATCTCATACTCGGCGAGGCGATCGAAGGCGGTGTCGTCCGCCCCCGGCGGCATGATCTCGAGCACGCGGCGCTGCACCTCGATGGCCTCGGCGAACTCGCCGGCGTGGAACAGGGCCTGCGCATGGGTGTCGATATACTCGTAGTTGGGTCGGCCGGTCGCTTCCTCGAGTTCGGCCACCCGACGCGAGACCTCCACTGCCCTTGCCACGCGGCCGGTGGGCGCCAGCATGAGCGCCATGTTGTTCATGGCCGTGCGGGTGACGTAGTGCTCCTCGCCGAGCGTTCGGATGCTCGCCTCGATCATGTCCGAGTAGGCGCTATAGGCCTCGTCGATGTTGCCGAGCCGGTCGTGGCACATGGCGACCATGCCCGCGGAGCGGATGGAGTCGACGTGGTCGGGCCCGAGGGCCTCGGTCCGCATGACCAGCATCTCCTCGAAGCTCTCGAGGGCCGCCTCGTACTCGCCGAGGAGGAAGCGGGCGCCGGAGATGTTGTTGAGCGACCGCAGCGTCTCGGGGTGCCGCTCGCCGAGGCGTTCCCTCTTGGCGTCGTATGAGATCTTGAAGAGTGGTTTGGCCTGCGCCGGACGGCCCGAGCGAAGGTACAGCGCGCCGAGGTTGTTCACAACCGTGAGCGTGTCGGGATGCGTCTCGCCGAACACCTGGCGGTGCGGCTCGAGCACATCGCCGAGCATCTGCTCGGCCTCGTCGAAGCGCTGGAGCTGGATGTAGAGCGTGCCGAGGCCCTCGATCGACCGGAGCGTATCGGGGTACTCGGGACCGTACTTCTCCAATCGCCACGCGACCGTCTGCTCGAAGAGCGGCAGCGCTTCGTCGAACCGCCGAGTCTGGACGTAGAGGCTCGCGAGGTTCCGGATCGCGTTGTGGGTCTTCTTCTCGAACTCCTCTCCTTCGCCCTCCATGTCGATCACGCCCCGGAAGAGCGACTCGGCCTCGTCGTATCGGGCCTGCTTCTGGTAGACGCCGCCGAGGTTGACCGCCGCGAGGCGAGCGTCCTGCGACCGAGCGCCGAGCGTCTCCAGGTAGGTCCGGTACACGGGCGCGATCAGCGACTCGGCCTCGTCGTACCGAGCAAGCTCGAAGTAGAGCACGCCCAGGCGGCGGGCGATGTTGAGCGTGTTCTCATGCTCCGCACCCAGCTCGTCGCGGTAGAGCTCCAACGCGGCCTCGAACTGGCTGGTCGCGGTGAGGAAGTCGCCGAGGCTGCCATATGCATCGCCGGTAACCGTGCGCAATTCGGCCTGCACCATCCGATCCTCGATCTCTCCGGCGTCGAGCCGCGCGACCGTCTTGTCGAGGATGGACCGCAGCATCGGCGTGTCGGCGCTGCCCGCGTCCTCGGGCCGCACGCTCGCGAGCATGCTCGTGATCAGCTGCTTGACCTCGGTCGCCCGGGTGAGCTGCCGCCGGGTCGATTCCTCGGCTCGCTCGACGCGGGCCTTCTCGCTCAGGGCCCAGAGCAGACCGCCCCCCGCGAGACCGCCCCCGGCCAGCACCGCACCCGCTACGAGCGAGGCCGCCACGACGCCCGCGCGGTTGCGGCGCACGAACTTCTGCATGCGATAGCTCGCGTTGGGCGGGCCGGCGAGCACGGGCTCGTCGTTGAGATGCCGGCGGATGTCCACCGCTAGGCCGTTGGCGGTGTCGTACCGCCGCTCGCGATCCTTCTCCAGGCACTTCATCGCGATCCAATCGAGATCGCCGCGAAGCTGCGACGCAACACGGTGCGGATCGCCGGGGCGCGGCCCGGCGGCGCGGTCGGCCTCGTCCATGTTGAGCACACGCGCCGAGGGCTTGGGCGGGTCCTCCTGCGTTAGCACGCGGACGAGTTCTGCCAATCCCTTGGAATCGAGCTCGTCGCCCGGGAAGGGCCGGGTGCCCGTGAGCATCTCGTAGAGCAGCACGCCCAAGCCGTAGACATCGCTGCGGGTGTCGATCTCGAGCTCGGACATCGTGAGCTGCTCGGGCGACATGTAGGCGGGTGAGCCGATCAGCTGGCCCCGCGCGGTGATCAGCGTCTTCTGCGTGAGCTCGACCCGCGTCGCCTTGGCGATGCCGAAGTCGATGATCTTGGGCACCGGCGTGCCGTCGTGCATGCTGGTCAGGACGTTGGACGGCTTGATGTCGCGGTGGATGATGCCCTTCTGGTGTGCGTGCTGCACCGCGTGGCACACGCCGATGAACAGCTCGAGCCGCGCCCGGATATCGAGCCGGTGCTCGTTGCAGAACTCGACGATGGGCCGGCCGTCGACGAGTTCCATGACGAAGAATGGTCGGCCGGCTTCGGTCGCGCCCGCGTCGAGCACCCGCGCAATGTTGGGATGGTCCATCATCGCGATGGCCTGCCGCTCGGCCTCGAAGCGCGCGATCACCTGACGGGTGTCCATGCCGAGCTTGATGATCTTGATCGCCACCCGGCGCTCGACCGGCTCGCTCTGCTCGGCGAGCCACACCGAGCCGAAGCCCCCCGAGCCGATCTCCTTGAGCAGCGTGTAGCGGCCGATCTGGTCGCCCGCCGCGTGCTCGCCCTCGAAGCGGCTGGCCGATTCGAGGGACAGGAAGCTGTCGGCGTCGGCATCGGCATCGGCGGCGAGCAGCGCATCGACCTGCTTGCGGAGTTCGGCATCGTCGCCACAGGCCTGGGCCAGGAAGGAACGGCGATCGTCCGGGGAGAGGTCCCGGGCGGTCCAGAAGATCGACTCTGTGGTTGTCATGCTGAGGTTCTACCACCATCCGACAAGGGGTCATGCTGACCGCGGTGCGAGTAGGGACTCCCCTTGAAATGCAAAAGCGTTCTTAGCGGTTTCCGCACCCCAGGTCCTTACGCCTCGACCGACCGAATTCCTGCGCCGACCCTTCCTTGGAAGAGCGCGACACCAGGACATCCCAAACGCTTTGGTCGTTTGGTGTTCCGATAGGACGATGGCCCACGACGGCGGCCGCTGACTCGGGCGGCAGCCCTCGACTGCTCGCAACGCCAGGCTGCGTGCGCGCGACGGGAGGGATCGGCGGATGAACCCACCCCCGGAAGGCGACATCACGCGTCTGCTCCAAGACCCGTCGGTCGGCTCTGACGAGCGGTCCAAGTACCTCGTCGAGGCGCTCTACGGGCAGCTGCACTCGACGGCGGTGCGGTTGCTCGCCGGGGAGCGAGCGAACCACACGCTGGGCGCGACCGCGCTCATCCACGAGGCGTATCTGAAGCTCACGGGCGACCGCGACCTGCCCTGGGCGAACCGGGCGCACTTCTACGTGGCGGCGGCCGAGGCGATGCGGCGGGTGCTGGTCGATCACGCCCGAAGCCGGGGCCGCCAGAAGCGCGGCGGCGGCCGGGCGCCCCTCGCGCTTCGGGATGTCCTAGAGCTCGCCGACAGGGATTCGGCGGACATCCTGAGGTTCGATGACGCACTTCGCCGCTTCCAGGAGGTGGCGCCGGACGCTGCCGCGGTCGTGCAACTCCGGTTCCTCGCGGGTCTGACGGTGGAGCAGACCGCGGCAGCTCTAGAGATGTCCACTAGCACGGTAGACCGCAGGTGGGCCTTCGCCCGGGCGTGGCTCTACCGAGAACTGAGCGGCGATGGCGATGAGGCCTCGGACGCAAGAGGTATTTGAGGAAGCCCTCGGCGTCCCCCCTACGGAACGCGACTCCTTCATCCGCGAACGCTGCGATGGAGACGAGGTCCTCGTCGGCGAGGTTCGCTCGCTGCTGTCCGCCTACAAGGAGGCCAAGGGCTTCCTCGAGCTGCCGCTGCAGCAAGATCGCCTCGATCCGAACGCCGGCGAGCACCCCGAGAGCGAGACCAACGGTCGTTCGGGGCCGTCGCTGCTGCGGACGGTGCACCGGATCCTCAAGCAGATCCTCCGGCCGTAGATTGCTGCGCCGCCGTCGTCTCTTCGCTCCGTCGACGTCGTCCGGCAGCGATCGCCCCTGCGAACATGCCGTCCAGGGGCGCATTCTTCGTGCGCGTCGGAGAATCGCTAACGAAGCGACGGATTGCCTCGTGATTGCGGCGCACGGATTCGGGAAAAGGCTGATGGACCCGCGAGTGGAAGGGCGCTTGGACCTGCGAGCGGCGTCCGCATCAACCGAGACGCACCGGCATCCATGGAGGATTCGTGATGCAACCCGAGCAACGAACCAACCCGGGAACCGTCCTTCCGGCGCAGCAGGAATCGAGTGACGCGATCGCGGACGCCGCCGTCTCGGATCTCTATCGATTCGCGTTGCACCTGTGCGGCTCACCGAACGAGGCGGCCGACCTGACCGTGGCGTGCGTCGCGAGCCTCGATCACGCCAGGCCGTTGACCGGGCTGGAGGCCGCGCGGAGCGTGTGGACCGCCTACCGGTCCATGGAGGTGGTCGAACCGCAGGCGTCCATTGACTACGCGGCCGACTCCACCCGGGCCGACATTGATGATCGCCTGCTCGATGCGGCGATCAGCCGGGAGCTCACGGCGCTGTCGGGCATCGATCGGCTGATCATCATCTTGTGGGCCTCCGAACAGTGCGATGCCGACGAAATCGCCGACGCGCTCTCGCTGCCGATCCGGCTCGCCCGGGCGACGATCGATCGCTTCTCGGATGCCATCTGGCGGCGGCTGACCGAGCCGGGCGGCGGGACGCTGGCCGACGCGAGTGACGACGAGATATTCGGCGATTACGCCCACTCGCCGCAGTAGGCCGGCGGTTGCGCGCTGCCGATCCGCGGCGGCACGGGTTGGATCAGGGTTGTTCATCTCGCGCACGAAAAGCGGGGCACGGAGTGCCCCGCTTGCGCATCGTGTCTCGGCGCTGGCGCCTACTTGTCGGCGTCCCGCAGGCCCATGCCGCGGCGGTTGGGCGGCGCCGGGCGGCGCGGGGGCTCGTAGCCGCGCTGCTTGATCTCGGCCTTGAGGTGCTCGATGGCCGCATCGAGCTGTGGGTCCTGGCCGCGTGCGAGCAGCGTGGGATCGTCCATGACTTCGATGTCGGGGTCGACGCCGTGGCCCTCGACGCCCCAGGTGCCGTCGGCCTCGTAGAAGCCGAAGTTGGGCACGGCGGTGTAGCCGCCGTCGATGAGCGGTGGCACGCCCGAGATGCCAACGAGACCGCCCCACGTCCGCCGGCCGATGAGCTTGCCAAGGTTGTTGTGGCGGAAGAGCCACGGGAACATGTCGCCGCCCGAGCCGGCCTGCCCGTTGATGAGCATGGCCTTGGGGCCCTGGTGGCTGTCGTAGGGCCACGCCCAGTCGGCGCCGTCGCGGCGGTACCAGTAGTTGGTGCGCGGGCGGTTGAGCAGTTCGATGAACCGCGTAGGGATCTGGCCGCCGCCGTTCCAGCGGTCGTCGATGATCAGGGCGTCCTTGCCGATCTGGCCATAGAACTGGCGGAACAGTTCATTCTGGCCGTTGACGCCGGTATCGGGCACGTGGATGTAGCCGATGGCGCCGCCCGACGCCTCATCGACGTGGGCCCGCTTCTGCTCGACCCAGTCCCGGTAGCGAAGGTACTGGTCGCTGCCCAGCGGCTTGATGGTGTAGTCGCGGACGTTGCGAGCGTCGTCGTCGCCGGCGATCGCATCGGCGATCGTGAGCGTGGTGTCCTTGCCGGCAGTGCCGACGAAGGCCGCCCACGGGTCCTTGCTGGTATCGATGCGGCTGCCGTTGACGTGGGTCACGAAGTCGCCGACCTCGACATCCATGCCATGGTGCGTGAGCGGGTTGCGGGCGTCGGAGTCCCACGTGGCGCCCTTGTAGATGCGGGCGATGCGGTAGCCGACCTGGCCATCTTGTTCGGCGAGCTCGAAGTCGACGCCGAGCATGCCGACGTTGCGGCTGGGCTGGCCATCGACGTCGCCGCCCGAGTAGTAGGCGTGGCCGACGTTGAGCTCGCTGATCATCTCGCCGATGATGAAGCTCACGTCCTCGCGGCTCGCGGCGTCGTCGACCATGCGGCTGTAGCGGTCGTAGATGGCGTCCCAATCAACGCCGTGCATGTTGTCGACGTAGAAGAAGTCGCGGTGGCGGCGCCAGGCATCCCGGACGAGCTGCCGCCACTCCTCGCGGGGGTCGAGCATCTTGTTGAGGTCGCGGGGCACGAGGGCCTCGCTCATGTTCTGGCCCGGGCGGGCGTCGGCGATCTTCCAGCGGTTGCCCGCGGCGAGCAGCGCCTTCTTGCCATCGCCCGAGAGGCCCACGAGGGCGGCGCCGGTCACGACGGTCTTCTCCTGGGGCTCGTCGTCGCCCGCATTGATGAGCTTGACGCTGGGCGGGGCGCCCTGGGCGAAGCTGTTGTACAGCAGGTCGCCGCGGTCGTTGGTCCGCAGGCCGTTGAAGGAGCCGGCGGCTACGGGCAACTGCATGCCACGGGCCTCGAAGCCGTCGAAGTCGATCTCGACGGGATCGCCGCTCCCGCCGCTGCCGGCGTCATCATCGATCTTGCCGTCGGCGACGCTCGCGGAGGTGCGGGTTGCCGTGAAGCTGCCGGAGCCGCTGATGGGGCCGGCGATCGTCCAGGTGCCGCTCAGCGACTCGCCGCTGAGCATGCCGGTCATGGTCGTGGTGATGGGGCCATCGGCACGCGAGGTCGTGAGCGTGCCCGTGGATTCGTCGAAGGTCACCGAATCGTACTGGTTGAGCTGGCCCTGGCTCTCGCTCGCACCCACGTAGCCTCCGTCGTCGTTGCGGCGGATATACATGGTGAACTCGAGCTGGTCGTCGGGCAGTCCGAGCGCGGAGAGGCCCGTGGCCGTGCCCGACCAGGTGCCATCGATGGGGCTTGCGTCGGCGTCATCGTCGGCATTCTCGTCCGTTGCGTCCTCGTCGCCGGCGTCCTCCTCGTCCGTGGCTTCGTCCTCGTTCCAGGATTCCTCGTCGGGTTCGATGAGCATCGGGTTCTCGACGTCGCCGTTCAGCGGCACGGCGATGAGCACCTCGGTGCCGGCGTAGACGAAGGTCGACCCGACGTCCTCGTAGCGGGGCGAGGTGAACTGCCGCATGGATGCGTAGTAGAGGTAGTCGTTGGCGAATGCCGGGTCGGAGTCGTTGAAGTAGCCGCTGGTGACCTGCCGACGCTCGCCCGACTCGGTGTCGTAGATCCAGACCGCGGTCACGAGGTTGCCCGGGTCGGTCTTGTCGTAGGCGATCCACCGGCTGTCGGACGACCAGCTCAGCGTGGGCCGGCCCGCCATCTCGTCGCGATCGATCTCGGTCCGTTCGCCCGACTCGAGGTCGACGGCGTGGATGCGGCCGGCCTTGTCGTTGAAGAGGATCGTCTCGCTGTCGGGCGACCAGGCGATGTCGAAGAAGTAGTTCTCGCTGGTGTTGGTCAGGCGGCGGGTCTCGCCCTTGCCGTCGGACTGGGTGACGTAGAGGTTGTACTCGCCGTTCTCATCGGAGAAGTAGGCGATCCAGCGGCCGTCGGGGCTCCAGGCGGGGCTCCGCTCGGCGTAGCGCGAGCTGTCGGTCAGCTGGCGGGGGGCGCCGGCCTTGGCGGGGATCGTCCAGATGTCGCCTCGCGCCTCCACGACGGCCCGCTTGCCGGTCGCGCTGATTCCGCCGGCCTGAAGCTGCGACGCGGCATCGACCATCCGCGGCCGCACCGAGGGCTTGGCGCCGGGGATCGTGATCGACACGCTGCGGGCGCGACCCAGCCGCAGATCGAGCAGGAAGATCTCCGGCCCGTTCTGGAAGACGATCTCGCCGCGGCCGTCCGTCCCCGGACCGATCGAGGGGAACTTGACGTCGTAGTCGCGATAGTCGGTGACCTGCTCGCGGTCGCCGGTATCGGGGTCGTAGGACCAGATGTTGAGGCGGTGCTCGGGGCCGGCGTCGGAGAGGTAGTAGACCGTGCCGTCGTGCCACATGGGCAGCGTGTCGGTGCCCTCCCACGTCGTGATCTGCTCGCTCTCGAGGGACTCGAGGTTGAAGAGCCAGACGTCCGACGCCATGCCGCCGCGGTATCGCTTCCAGGTGCGGAAGTCCCGCTGGTTGGGCGTGTAGGCGAGCCAGTCGCCGTGGATGGCGCCATTGGCGCCATAGGCCGGCGGCAGCTTGGTTGGGTTGCCGCCCTTGGGCGACACCGCGTAGAGCTGCTGCTGCCGCGCCTGCCCGCTGCGGCCGTTGCGGTGGAAGATGATGCCGCGGTCGGCGTCCCAGTCGGTGGGCGTCTCGTTCGCGGGATGGTGCGTGAGCCTGCGGGGCACGCCACCGTCGAGACCCGCGACGTACAGGTCGCGATCACCGTCGTAGTTGCCCTGGAAGACGATCTCGGAGCCGTCGGGGCTGAAGCGGGGGAAGGCCTCGGCACCGGGCGGGCTGGCGAGCGGCCGGGCGGTGCCGCCGCTGCGATCGACGACCCACAGGTCGTTGGCATAGACGAACACGATGTGCTCGCCGCTGACGTCCGGATAACGCAGCATGCCCGCATCGGGCTGATTCTGGGCGATTGCCTTGCCCGCGCTCGCGGCCAACGCACCGGCCGCACACACCACCACGAGGTTCATGTCGCATCTCCTCTGCATGACTGGAAGGTCCACCCGTTCTCTCTATCGGGGCGCGGCCGGCTTCGTTTTGCGGCGGCGCGGCACTCCGTATTGCATCCACCCGCTCGTCGGTTGCGTCGGTGCGGCGTCGACGGCCGCCCCGGCACCACTCTCGACCCAGATCTAGCGATCGCTCGGCCCCTGCAAGCCCGTTGCGGCCTCGTGGGGCCGCGAGTCGATCGTGGGCCACTCGGGCACCTCGTACTCGGTCGGCTCGTCGACGCCCATGGTCCGCTTGATGAAGTCCCACTGCAGCATGCGGTACTGGCGGGACCAGATGCCATGGCGGCTGCCGGGGTAGATCGCGGTCTCGAACAGCTTGTTGGCCCGCTGGAGGGCAGAGATCAGCAGGATGGAGTTCTGCAGGTGCACGTTGTCGTCGATGGTGCCGTGCGCGATGAGCAACCGCCCGTGCAGGTTGCCCGCGCCCTCGACCGCGCTGGTCCGCCGGTAGCCCTCGGGGTTGGCCTGGGGCGTCGACATGTACCGCTCGGTGTAGATGGTGTCGTAGTCCCGCCAGTCGGTCACGGGCGCACCGGCGATGCCGGCACTGAACAAGGTGCTGTGCGTGAGCGCATAGGCGGTGATGTACCCGCCGAAGGAATGGCCGTTGATGCCCACGCGGGACGCGTCGGCCCAGTCATTCCGCAGCACCCAGCGGACGGCGTCCTCGAGGTCCTGCAGCTCGCGGACGCCCATGTTGAGGTAGGTCGTCCATGCGCTCCGTGCGCCCTTGCCGCTGGCGGGGTAGGGATCGGTGCGGAGCACGACGATGCCCGCCGAGCACAGCAGTTGCTCCCACGTGCGGCCACGCTGCCAGCTGTCGCGGACCGTCGGCGCGTGCGGGCCGGCGTAGGTCATCACCCAGATGGGGTAGGTCCGCGTGGGATCGAAGTCCGGCGGATAGTGCAGGATGCCCTCGAGCTCGATGCCATCGTGCCGCGTGGGGATCGTGACGTGCTCGATTCGCCCGAGGTCGTAATCCTCGATCTCGTAGACCGGGTTGGTATCCAGCCAGCGGATGAGGGCGCCGTCGACCGTCGAGCGGAGGGCGACCCGCGTGGGTTGGTGCATCGTCGACCACGAATCGATGAACATCGTGCCCGACGGGTTGAGGCGGACCGAGTGCGTGCCGCGCTCGTGCGTCAGCCGCGTCAGCTCGCTGCCGTCGAGGCGGATCTTGTAGAGATCGCTGCCGATGTGCGAGTTGGTCGTGCCCGTGAAGTAGATCCAGCCGTTGTCCTCGTCGATGCGGAGCACGCTGCGGCACTCCCAGTCGCCCTCGGTGACCTGGCGGATGAGCTTGCCGCGGCTGTTGTAGTGGTAGAGATGCTCGAAGCCGTCGCGCTCCGACGACATCAGGAAGCTGTGATCCTCGAGGTAGATCGCGTCGCCGGGCGAAGTGATCCATGCCTCGGTGCGGTCGCGGAAGAGCGTCCGGGGCGCACCGCCGCGGTTGGATACGTGCAGGACATCGAGCCAGGTCTGGATGCGGTCCTGCACGTGGACCACGCAGTTGCGGCTGGTGGGCGTCCACGAGACGTGGCTGATCAGGAAGAGGCCGTCGTCGTAGCCCGACAGGTCGGCGAACCGCGAGGCGCCGCCGTCGCGGGACACGATGCCCAGCTCCACGCTCGGGTTCCGCTCGCCCGGACGGGCGTACCGCTCGACCTCGATGACCTGCTCGCGGCGCTGGTTATCGACGATGGTATACGTCGGCACGGCCGAGCTATCGGTTACGAGGTAGGCGATGTGGCGGGAGTCGGGGCTCCACCAGTAGGCCTTCCAGCTGCGGCCGAAGAGCTCCTCGAAGTAGAGCCAGCTCGCGCGGCCGTTGCGGATGGTGTCGGTGCCGCCGGTGGTCAGGGCGCGGGAGGTCTGCGTCGCGACGTCGACGACCCAGAGGTCGTTGTCGCGGATGTAGGCGACGAACTCACCGTCGGGGCTCAGCGACCAGGTCTGCTCGGACTCGGGCGTGGCGGTCAGCCGGACCGCGGCATCGCCCGAGGGCGAGACGTAGTACAGGTCGTCGGCGTGCTCGAAGACGAGGCCGTCCTCCCGCGGGAAGCGATAGCCGCTGCGGGCGACCCGCTGGGCGCGCTCGTCATCGATGGTCGGCAGCTCGGCGATCGTGTCGGCGACCGCCCGCCAGTCCCGCTCGGGCTCGGCATCGACGGGCCGGCCGGTCTCGGCGTGCACGCGGAAGGTGCCGGGGATGCCCGGCACCGTCTTGGCGAGGTGCTCGTCGTCGAGCCAGCGGAGCTGCGCCCCGCCCGGCCCGCTCAACGGGGGCGGGTTGCGGCGGTGCACGACCATGTCCGCGGTCATCCGCTTGGGCGGCTCGCGGTCCTCGGCCAGTGGACGAGCGGCACGGGCCAGGATGGGCGCCGGCTCGGGCAGGCGGTAGATCGGGAAGGTGCCGCCGGGCCTGACATCCCCGTCGAACAGGTGCTCGTCGAGGAAGTTCCAGCTCGCCAGGCCGTCGGTCGCCTGCGGCTCGAGCATGTATGCCGCCAGGTTGCCCAGCGGTTGCTCGGTCCGAACCAAGCTCCAGCCCGGCTCGATCCGCACGCCCCGCGTCCGCGGCGTGACCCGCGCGATGTCGAGCATGTGGTGGCCCTGGAACTCCCGGGCGGACTGCGTGACCTCGTCGATGCGGTAGGTCTCGGCGTCGAGCTCCATGCCCTCGCGGACCTCGTGCACCTCTATGCCGTGCCGCTGCAGGTGCGTCGTGATCTCGGCGAGGTCGGCGGGGATGAGGTAGGCCCACGGCCGCTGCACGCTGAGCGTGGGCTCGAAATCGTTGATGAGCTGGACCTCGTAGGTCCGCTCCTCGTCGGTCGCGGCGACGCGGTTGCCCTCGTCGTCGTACTCCTGGTAGCCCAGCACCGAGAGCGTGCCCGGGAACGCGACGGCGCGCTCGCGGAGGGCGACGGTCCGCGCTGAGTCGGTGTCGTTGAACCCGTCGGCGGCCGCGATAGCGCGGCGGATGGCGGCCTGGTGCTCGACCGATTCCTGCAGGACCGCGCGGCAGAACTCGAGCGTGGCGAGCACGCGATCCTCGAAGCTCGCGTACGAGTATGCCTCCGACAGGATCGATACGCGATTGCGCAGGCCGCGATAGGCCGCGCCATAGCGGGGCCACGCGGGGTAGGTCGTCCACTTGGTGTGCCCGTCGGCGAAGTTGCCGTAGACGAATGCGTTGTAGTCGGTCTGGTCCTCGAAGCGCTGGTCGATCTCGGGTAGGAAGCTGTCGCGGACGAACTCGACGAGGTCCGGATGGCTCGCGGGGTGCTTGGGCCCTTGGTAGGTGAGCGTGTAGCGGTGGTTGGAGCCGTTGGTGGTGTGCGAGTCGACGATGACCGCGGGGTCCCAGTGCCGCATGAACCGCACGAGGGCGCGCGTCTCGGGCGCTTCCATCTTGATCCAGTCGCGGTTGAGGTCGAGCCCCTGGGCGTTGGCGCGCAGGCCCATCTCGTCGGGGCCGTCCTGCCCCGGGCGGTTGTCGGCGGCCATCTTGTCGTTGGAGTCGGGGTTGTAGTTGGGCACGAAGCACACGATGAGGTCGTCGAGCAGCTCGGACGGCTCGCCCAGCGCGAGCTCCCGCGCGAGCATCTGGAGCGCCTCCTTGCCGCAGGTCTCGCCCGAGTGGATGTTGCCGAAGAGCAGCACAACGAGCTTGCCGCTCTCGCGCGCCTCGGCGGGGCTGGCGATCGGCGGGTCGGCCACGACCAGCAGCGGCAGGTCCTTGCCCTCGTTGGACTGCCCGATGGAGCCAAGCCACGTGCGGTCGCTCTCGGCGTGCAGTTCGCGGAGGAAGGCCTCGACGTCGGCGGAAGTGCCGGTCTTCTGGTAGCCGGTGGCCTCGGCGACGGTCACGAGCGGCGGGCGTTGGTCCTGCCACGCCCACGCCGTGGACGCCAGCGAGCACGCCAGGGCGAGCAATGCGGTGCGCATGGAAGCCTCCGGGCCCGGATCGGGCGATCTCGTGTGTTTTCGGACCAATCGGGGCCCGACTCCACTCGCGGTTGTACCACCGCGGTGCGGGCTGTTCAAGCGGCGGCCGGTCGATCGACGGCCTGGGAGGTCAATCCACGACCCGCACGCCCTCGGCGGCGGTCAGCGCGTCGAATAGGGCGGCGAGCCTTGCGGTAACCGGGCCCATGGCACCATCGCCGATGCGGCGGCCGTCAATCTCGACCACGGGCGCGATCTCGCCCATCGTGCCGGTGCAAAAGGCCTCGGCGGCCCGGTAGGCCTCGGCGAGCGTGATGTCGGCCTCAGCGCACGCGATGCCGTGGGCGTCGCACAGTTCGAGAACGGCCGACCGGGTGATGCCCTCGGGGCAGGCGGCGGTGGTTGGCGTGCGGATGCGGCCATCCTCGACGAAGAACAGGTGCGTGGCGTTGGTCTCGGCGACGAAGCCCCGCGTGTCGAGCATCAGCGCGTCGTCGGCGCCGGCAGCGTTGGCCTCGAGCTTGGCGAGGATCGACGTGAGCTGGTTGCAGGAGTGGATCTTCTGGTCGAGCACGTCGGCCGGGGGGCGGCGATGGGCCGACGTCTTGAGCGTCACGCCCGACTTGTCGTACACCGGCGGCTTGTGCTCGGCCAGCACGATGAGCGTGTGCCCCGCGGTGTTGATCCTGGGATCGAGCCCCGACGTGTACTTGACGCCCCGCGTGAGCGTGAGGCGGACGTGGACGCCGTCCCGCATGGCGTTGGCCTCGAGCGTGCGCGCGACCTCGCGGGTGATCTCGCCGTCGCTCGGGATGCTGGCGTAGGCGAGCGCGACGGCCGACCGCCGCAGCCTGGCGAGGTGCTCGCGGAGTCGGAAGATCCGCCCGTCGTACAACCGCAGTCCCTCCCACACCGCGTCGCCATTCTGCACCGACGAATCAAACGGGCTGACGCCGGCGCGGTCCCTCGGCAGCAGATCGCCGTTGATGTTGACGATGAGATCCTGGTTGAGCGGGTTCTCACGCTGGAGCACGGGGCGTCTCCCGGCGTTGGGCACCGCACTCGATCGGCGCCAGGGCGTGCTCGATCAGCCGCTCGTAGAGCGCCTCGCACTCGCGGAGCAGGGTGAGATGCCTGCCCGGCACCTCGGTGTTCTTGGGCGCGTAGGGCGCGAAGCCGGTCGACTGCTCGACGTTGGCATACCAGTGCGGCGCCCACACGCCGTCGGTCTCGCGGAGGCCGGGCTCCCACGAGAGCATGCGGTCGCAGTATTCGACGCCGAGCGCGCCGCACAGCGCCCGCAGCATGCCGGGCGGATTCGCGAGGACCATCCGCGACTCGACGACGGGGAGCGCGCCACCGAAGCGATCGAGCAGTTCGACCTGCGCGGGCAGCCCGGTAGCGTGCACGTCGGGATTGGGCAGCACCTGGATGAGCGAGGTGAGCATCTCGCGGGGTTGCCGCACGAGCAGCGCGTTCGCGAGGCCGTCCACCCAGCCACGATCCATGCCAGGTAGCAGGTGGTGGGCCATGTGCTTCTGGTACATGATGTCGCAGCCGGCGGGCGGCGGCGACGTAAGTTGCGTCGTGATGAGTTCGAGATCAGTTTCGCCGGCGGCGATGATGTCCTGCGCGCCGGGGTGGTTGATGCGAGTCTGCAGTAGGTAGTGCGCGTACAGCGGCTCGTCGACCACCATCGTGTCGCCCCGCGCCTCCCACGATCGCATCATGGCCGTGGAGATGTTCCGCGGACCCGACCACATGGCGATGAGCTTGGGCTGAGGCGTTGTCTGAGGCACGAAAGGCTCCCCGAAGATCAAGACCTGCCACGCAGGCGGGGCGACGCTACGCCCGGCGGGCGGCGTGCGGTCGACGATGGCGGCCGGACAATTCTGCCCACGCGATGCTACATCCGCTGGACACACCACTTATGCGGGGATAGCGTTGCGTGTGAAGCTGCTCCGCACCACCATGTGTCCGATGTGTCGTCGAATGCGACGCCCGGCCGGTGCGTGCGGTGACGTGGCTCCATAGCCGCGTCTCCAGTTCAGGGTAGAGACCTGAGCACCACCGTCCGGGCATCGGCGGTGGTGCTTGTCGTTTGGCATCACCCACCAGTCGGCCGCCCCCGCGTACGGACGCTCCGAGCACGAGAGAGCACGTCCCGACCGACGTGGCGCTATCGGTGCGCTACGCGCCATCAACAGGACACAAGACGCGAACCACGCGGCGCGCCACCGCGCCGCGGCAACGCAAGCGAGACGCGCGATGCCAGCCACGATCACCGACACTCCTTATGTTCTCAAGTTCGGCAGCTCGGTGCTCCGCGGGCCGGCGGACGTACCACTCGCCGTCTCGGAGATCTACCGGCACCTGCGGCTGGGGCGGCGGGTCGTCGCGGTGGTGTCGGCCTTCCGGGGTCGCACCGATACCCTCATCGCGCACGCGGCGGCGTGCGATCTGGACGCGAACTCGCCGGCGGCGGCGGGCGTGATCGGGCTGGGCGAGGCCGAGACGGCGGCGCTCCTGGCCGCGGCGCTCGGCAACGCGGGGCTTCCGGCCTCGCTGCTCGACTGGAGGACCGCCGGCCTGCGGGCCACAGAGACGGGGACCAATGCGGGGGTGGCTGGCGTGGACGCCGCGGCCGTCCGAGGCGCCCTGGCACATGGTCGCGTTGCGGTCGTGCCCGGCTACGTCGCCGCCGCGCCCGACGGCTCGCCCGCGGTGCTGGGGCGTGGGGGTAGCGACCTAACGGCCGTCGCGCTCGGCGCCGCGCTCGACGCGGAGGTCCACCTCATCAAGGACGTCGGCGGCGTCTACGAGCGGGACCCCGCCGTCGCCGCCGACGCACCCGGGCGCTACCAAGGCATCTCGTATGCGGACGCGCTGGTCGTCGGCCGGCAGGCGGTGCAGCCGCGTGCCGTGGAGCACGCCGAGAAGACCGCGGTGCGTCTCTCGGTGGTCGCACCGGGGAGCGATGCGGGGACGAGCATCACCCGGAAGGCCAGCCGGCTCGCGGCGGAGGGCCATCGCCTGGACTCCGCGCCCGAGCGCCCGGTGCGGATCGCATTGCTCGGGATCGGCACGGTGGGGCTGGGCGTGGCGCGGCGGCTGGCGCGGGAGCCCCGCCGGCACGGCGTCGAGATTGCGCTCGTGCGGGATGCGGCCATCGCCCGGCCGGGCCTGCCGCCCACGGTGCGGATCACCGACCACCCCGACGACGCCTTCGCGACCGATCCGGACGTCGTCATCGAACTCATCGGGGGGACCACGCTCGCGGCCGACCTGGTCGAGCGCGCGCTCGCCGGCGGCCGCAGCGTGGTGACCGCCAACAAGGCGCTCATCGCATCGGACGGCGCAAGGCTGCACGCGATCGCACGGGAGCACGGCGCGCAGCTGCTGCACTCGGCGGCGGTCGGCGGCGCGCTGCCGGCCATCGAACTCGTGCGGGCGGCACGAGAACGCGGGCCGATCGCATCGATCCGCGCGGTGCTCAACGGCACGTGCAACGACCTCCTGAACAGGACGGCGAACGCCGGCACGACCCCGGTTGGCCTGGAAGAGGCCATCCGCGCCGCGCAGCTCGCCGGATACGCCGAAGCGGACCCGTCGCTCGATCTCTCCGGCGATGACGCGGCGCAGAAGCTGGCGATCCTGGCGCGCGAGGCCTTCGGGCTCGAACTCGACCCGGCGCTGATCGAGCGGGAGCCGCTCACCGACGAGGTTATCTCGCGGTCGATCGCCGACGGCCCGCTCCGGCAGATCGCGCGGGTCGATTCCGAGGGCCGGGCATCGGTCCGGTTCGAGTCCGCAACGGATCGACTCCTTGCCGAACTGCCGGGCGCGTGGAACGCCATCGAGATTGCCCTGGCTGACGGAAGTCCGCCGGTGACCGCGGCCGCGGCCGGCGCCGGGCGATGGCCCACAACCGAAGCCGTCGTCGCGGACGTCGCCGAACTCGTGCGGGCGGCGTCCGATCCGCATCGCGCCGATCGAACCTCTGCCGCCTCGGATGCGCCGCTGGCGACTCCCGCCGGCGCGTAGGCCGGCCGCATCCCCGACACCCCCGACACCCCCGACACCCCCACCGAAAGGAACACGCCATGACCACGATCCAGCAGCACGCCGACCTCGGCACGCTCGCGTTGCACGCGGGCCAGGAGGTCGATCCGACGACCAAGTCGCGGGCGGTGCCGATCCACGCCACGACCAGTTACGTCTTCGAGGACACCGCCGACGCGGCCGACCTGTTCGCGCTGCGGAAGTTCGGGTTCATCTATTCCAGGCTGATGAACCCCACGACCGACGTGCTCGAGAAGCGACTGGCGGCGCTCGACGGCGGCGTCGGCGCGCTGGCGGTCTCCAGCGGTCAGCAGGCAATCCTCTACTCGATCCTGAACATCGCCCGCGCGGGCGACAACATCATCAGCGGCACCAGCCTGTACGGGGGCACCTGGACGCTGTTCAGCCAGACGTTCAAGCGGTTCGGCATCGAGGTGCGGTTCTTCGACCCGTCCGAGCCCGAGCGGATCGCCGAGCTCGCCGACGCGCGGACGCGGGCGGTCTACATCGAGACCATCGGCAACCCCAAGAACGACATCCCCGACTTCGAGCGACTGGCGGAGGCCGCTCATGGCATCGGCGTGCCGCTGATCGCCGACAACACGGCACTGACGCCCGCGCTGTTCAGGCCCTTCGACCACGGCATCGATATCGCGGTCTACAGCCTCACCAAGTTCCTGGGCGGCCACGGCACGCACATCGGCGGGGCGATCGTAGATTCGGGCCGCTTCGACTGGACGCACGAGGCGAGCCGCTGGCCCGAGTTCACCGAGCCCGATCCGTCGTACCACGGCATCGTGCTGGCCGAGGCGCTCGCGCCGCTGGGGAACATCTCGTACATCATCCGGGCCCGGACGCATCTGCTCCGGGACCTCGGCGGCACGCTCAGCCCGTTCGGGTCCTTCCAGTTCATCCAGGGCCTGGAGACGCTGCACCTCCGCCTGCCTCGGCACACCGAGAATGCGCTCGCGGTCGCCCGCCACCTGGAAGCCCACCCGGCGGTGGAATGGGTCAACTACGCGGGGCTCGAATCGCATCCTTCGCACGGGCTGGCCAATCGCTACCTGACCGGGGGCTACGGCGGGATCGTGGGATTCGGCATCCGCGGCGGGGCCGAGGCGGGCAAGGCATTCATCGAGCACACGCGGCTGTTCAGCCATCTGGCGAACATCGGCGACGCCAAGAGCCTGGCGATCCACCCGGCGACGACGACGCACTCGCAGCTCACGCCCGAGGAGCAGGAGCGGACCGGCGTGACGCCCGAATACGTGCGGCTGTCGGTCGGGCTGGAGAACCTCGACGACATCCTGGCCGACATCGACCAGGCGCTGGCGGCGTCGCAACCGTGAGCGCCACGGCACCGTCCGTGCGGCGGATCGATCGCGCAGCGGGCACGGTTGCCGTCGCCGCGCCCGGGCGGCCGCTCGCGCTGGAACTCGGCGGCAGGCTCGACCACGCCGAACTGGCATACGAGCTGGTCGGCCCGGAGGCCGCGCCCGTCACGGTCGTCGCGTGCCATGCGCTCACGGGCGATGCGCATGCAACCGGCCACGAACCGGAAGACCGTCCTGGTTGGTGGGACACGCTGATCGGCCCGGGCCTGGCGGTCGACACCGGGCGCGTCCGCGTGCTGTGCGCGAACGTGCTGGGCGGATGCTCGGGCTCGACGGGACCGGGGAGCACCGACCCGGCAACGGGGCGGGCGTACGGCGACGCGTTCCCACCCGTCACGATCCGCGACATGGTGGCCGCCCAGATCCGGCTGGTCGATGCGCTGGACATCCGGGGTCCGCTCGTCGTGCTGGGCGGGTCCATCGGCGGCTTCCAGGCCATCGAGTGGGCGGTGCAGGATCCGGTCCGGGTGCGGGCGGCGGGGATCATCGCCTCGGGCGCGTCGCTGGGTGCGTTCGGGCTGGCATTCAACTCGATCGCCCGGCGGGTGCTCGGCGCGGTGCCCGGCGATGCGGCGCCGGGGCAGAGCGGCATGGCGTTGGCGCGGCAGCTCGCCCACCTAACGTATAGGACGTCGGAGGCCTTCGACGCCAAGTTTGCCCGGCGACGCGCGGACGACGGCGGATTCGAGGTCGATCGATACCTCCACCACCGCGGCCGCAGCTTCGAGGGTCGCTTCGAGCCCGCGAGCTATCGCGTGCTGCTGGACGCCATGGACCAGTACGACGCGTTGGCGGGGCACGCATCGCTGTCGAACGCCCTGTCGCGTGCATCTGCGGACGTGCTCATCGCCTCGTTCGATTCGGACTGGCTCTTCCCGCCGCGGCAGGGCGAGGAGCTGGCGGCGGCCGCACGAGACGCGGGGCTTGCGGCGTCGTGGGAGTTGCTGCCCTCGGTCGACGGGCACGACGCCTTCCTGCTACCGCACGACGGGCTGTCCGCCGCGGTGGCCCGGCTCATCGAGAGAGTGCTGCCATGACGATTGCCACTGCCGACCGCGCGGCGCCGTTGCTGGGCGACCTCATGCCGGGCAGCGGCTGGCCCCGCATGGACGCCGGCGAGCGGGAGCGGCTTCGCCGTTCGCTTGAGAGCTCGACGATCGAGGTCGTGGGCGCCACCGGGGCCGTCGGGCTCGAGGCGTTCGCGCTGCTGGCCGAGGCTGGGGTGCCGGCGGAGCGGGTGCTGGCGACGGGGTCGTCGCGATCGGCCGGATCCTTCGTGCCGTACGGCCCCGGGCAACTGGAGGTCCGCGCGACGCACGGACGCGCACCGACGCACGCGCTCCTGGCGACGCCCTCGCGGGTCTCGCGCGAGCTCGCACCGCTGCTGGCGGAGCGCGGCGTGCGGGTGGTCGATTGCTCGTCGGCCTTCCGCGGCGACCCGGACGTGCCGCTGGTGGTCCCCGAGATCAATGGCGGCGGCGTTGGGCCGGACGTTCGTCTCATCGCTGCGCCGAATTGCACGACGACGATCGCATTGATGGCCGCGGCCCCGATCCGGGATCTCACCGGCCTGCGCTCTCTCGAGCTGGTGTCGTACCAATCTCAGTCGGGCGCGGGTCTGGCGGCGATGCGGCGGCTGATCGATGAGACGCGGGCCGTTCTCGGCGAGCCCCATGCGGGTGTCGAACCAGGTATGGCCAATCCGGCGATGGCGTTCAACGTCTATCCGCACGAGTCCGAGGTGGACCGGACCAGCGGCCTGTGCGGCGAGGAGGCCAAGGTCGCCGCCGAGACCCGACGCATCCTGGACCAACCCGACCTCGATGTACACGCCTGCTGCGTGCGGGTAGCGTCGCTGCGGTCCCACGTTGTGGTGCTGCGCCTGCATACCGAGGCGTCCGCGTCGGCGGACGAGATCCGCGGATCGCTCCGAGATGCCGCCGGCGTCCGACTGGCGGCGGGCATGCTCTCGGCCGGCGCGGCGGCCATGTCGTGCGTCGTGCTCGTGGACCGCGTGCACGTCCGGCCTGCGGCCGGCGGCGGGAGCATCGTCCGGCTGATCGTCGCGGGCGACCAGCTGCTCCGCGGCGCCGCGTGGAACGCGCTGGCGTGCTTCTCGTGCGGCCAGACGGTGCCGTCCCCACCTTAGGCCGGACCTGGTTCGCGGACGCGGCGGCTGCGATCACGCCCGAGATATCGTCCTCGCGGCGCTGGATCTGGGGACACCGAGGCATCGTCGACCCTGCTGCGCATCGCATCAATGTATAGGGTGAAATCGAGCGCGTTCTTTACGACGTCTTTGCCAAGGCTCGATGGTATTGCCCGTCTGGATCCGCTACCTTCCTGCAGCGTGCGATGCTTCCGACCGAGTGATGAGTCGCCTCCAGCCTGGCCGTCAGGAGGGACGCACCGATGATGCCCAGGCCCTGCTCGTTCCTGCTCCTGGGAGCCGCGCTGTGCGGAGCCTGCGCGCCGGCGACGCGTGTGCAACCTTCCCTGAGCCCGGCGGACGGCACGACCCGCAACGTCATCCTGTTCGTGGGCGACGGCATGGGCGTGTCGACCGTGACGGCTACCCGCATCTACTCGGTAGGCGTCGACGGCGAGCTGGCGATGGATCGGATGCCCTTCACGGCCCTCAGCCGCACCCACACCGCGGACTACATCGTCCCGGATTCGTCGGGCACGATGTCGACCATGATGACCGGCGAGCCGTGCAATTCGGGCGTGGTCGGCTTCCTGGCCGACACCGAGCGGGGCGACTTCAATGGCGACGGCGACGGCCTGCGGCCCTGGACCGTCGCCGAGCTGGCGAAGCAGGCGGGCATGAAGGTCGGCATCGTGTCGACGGCCCGGGCGACGCACGCCACCCCGGCGGCCTGCTATGCGCACGCCAACGAACGCAACGACGAGGACGGGATCGCGCTGCAGTCCCTTCCCACCGACGCCTCGTACAACGCACGGCTGGCCGACGGGCTGGACATCCTGATGGGCGGCGGCCGGCGGCACTTCATCGATCGCGCCATAACCGACGAGGAAGGCAGCCACGGTCGCCGGATCGACGGCCGCGATCTCCGCCAGGAATTCCGGGACGCCGGCTACACGTACATCTGGAACGACACGCAGCACGACGCCCTCACGCCCGGCGACCTGCCGGTGCTGGGCCTGTTCGAGCGGAGCCACATGGAGTGGGAGTGGGACCGCGGCAGCGACGCGGGCGGCGAGCCCAGCATCGTCGACATGACGACCAAGTCGATCGAGTTGCTGAACGCCGCGTCGGCAGGCCGGGACCGCGGCTACTTCCTGATGGTGGAGTCGGGCCGCATCGACCACGCGCATCACCTGACCAATGCCTTCCGGGGCCTGCACGACACCGAGGCGTTCGACAAGGCCGTGGCCGCCGCCATCGAGGCGGTCGACCTGCGGGACACGCTGATCATCGTGACCGCCGACCACAGCCACGTGTTCAACATCGGCGGCTACCCCCTCCGGCCGAAGAGCGAGCTGGGCTACGAGCTGATCGAGTCGACGCCCGAGTACGACACGGCGTCGGCGGACCCGCGGAGCTTCATCTTCGACGTCGCCTACGGCCAGGGCGACGGGTTCGTGAGCGATAGGACCGACGCCAACGGCATCCCGTACACCACGCTGGGCTACCTCAACGGACCGGGCGGCCTCCGCCGCGGCGAGGAAGCCCGCCCCGACCCGCGGAGCGACGACTTTCCGGGCATAGACGGCGTCACCGTGCCGAGCGGGCCGACCGATCCGGATTACCTGCAGGAGGCCGGCATCCCGCTGTCCAGCGAGACCCATTCGGGCGAAGACGTCGCCATCTACGCCATCGGCCGTGGTGCGGGCGCATTTCGCGGCACCGTCCGCAACGCGTACATCGCCGAGGTCATGCGCAATGCACTTGGCTTGCGGAATCACGATCCCAACTAGGCTTCGTGGCGCGACCGCGTGGTCGCGCCGATCGATTGCGGCTCTGCGCTCTTGGCCGGGATCACGACACATGCGACGATTGGCACCGGCAACGCTCATCGCCCTGGCGACGGCAGCCGCGTTCGGCCAGAACGACCCGGCGCGCGAGCACCGCCCCCCGCCGCCGATGACCGATCGCGATCGCGCCGTCCTCGATGCGCTGGCGACGCTCGAGATCGTCCGGCCCGGGCACGTGGAACGCCTGGAGCACGACGTGCCCGAGCCGCACGCCTACAGAGATACCCCGGCGGCAGCGGAGGACCTGCCCACGCTCCGCTTCCGGGTGATCCGCACGCTGGAGAGCACCGGCGCGGACCCGCGTGCGGGTGCGTCGACCGAGGATCTGGTGACCCGATCGTCCGAGGCCGTGAGCATGCAGCCCGCCGCGGGCGGCGAGGCCTGGTTGTTCACCCGCAACACCGCATTCCCGTCGCGATCCATCGGTTACGCGATTGACCTCGAGCGGCGGCTCATCCTGGAGCACGAGGACACCGATCTGCGGAGCCGAGGCATCGTCCGTGATTGGCTGGACGTGCTCGTGCTCGGATTCGACCTGGCGTGGCTCGACCGGTGCCGACCCACCGGCGAGGCGACGAGCGTGTCGGGCTACGAGTTTCGCCGGTACCTACACGAGCCGACGGACACCGGCGAACTCACCTGCGAGGTGTGGTGGAGCGAGGAGCTTCTGCTGCCACTGGAGGTCACGCTGTCGCGGACGGCGGACGGCGCGACCCATTGCTGGGTCCAGCGCATCGAGGACCTTGAAGTCCTGCCGGCGGGCGAGACGCCTAGTGAACTGCGGCCTCCCGCCCGGCAGCGATTCGTGCGGACCTTCCAGCGTATGACGCTCGGCGATTGGTACGAAGTCCACTTCGGCTGCGACTGCCCGATGCCCGGGCAGGGCCTTTCGACGGCGGTGCGAGGCCGCGGCGCAGGAACCTCGAGTACCGCGATCCCTCCGCCGGCTCGCTAGTCGTCATCGAGAGTGCGTGCGCCCCCCGCACGAGCGGTGCGCGTTCAAGGCGGAACCAACCAGCAGCGGGCTACGGGGTCCGGCGCGTTCCCATGCCGAACTGCTCGCTCGCCCAGCGGCGTCACGATTCGTCCTCGATCTCGAGCGACAGGATCCTCAGCCGATCGATGGTCCGGTCCGAGACTCGGCCGGCCTTGACCTCCAGCCGCGTGATGGGCTGCGCCCGCGACTCCTGCAGCGTGTGCACGAGCGCGCCCATTGAGGGCTCGCCACCGTCGGCTAGCGGAAACACCAGGCGACCATCCGGGACACGGGGGACGGCATCGAGGCCGTCGACGGTCGATGTCATCGCGTCGACGCAATCCAGAACATCCGCAGCCAGGTCCGCAGCGGCACTTCGGTCGCTCGGGCGAGATCTTCGTCGGCGCGGACGCGCTCGAGTTCCCTCGAGATGCCGATCCGCGACGCCGGACGGGATCGATGCGGGGCTCGAATCGCCATGCCGCGTAACTTCGTGCCAGATCACAAGTAGCGACCGCGGGACCGCGTTGCCGCGCAAGTAAACTCCGGTGCAAGGGACGGTTTGGCACCGCGCGATTATGCTCCCCGCGTGGAGAATACTGCGCTGGTCGAGTTCCGCCGCTCCCTGCACGCACGCCCCGAGCTTTCGGGCGCCGAGATTGGCACGCACGACGCGGTGCGGGACCGGCTTCGGGGCTTCGGCCCGATTCAGATGCTGGAGCGCCTCGGTGGCACCGGGCTCGCGGCGATCTACGACAGCGGCACCCCTGGGCCCCGCGTGATGGTTCGTGCCGAACTCGATGCCCTGCCCATCATCGAGCGCGGGTCGCCGCCGTACGCGTCGACGAACGCGGGCGTGATGCACGCCTGCGGCCACGATGGGCATATGGCGATCCTCGTCGGCCTGGCGGCCGCGCTCGCTGGGCGACCGCCCGAGCGTGGTCGGGTCGTACTCCTCTTCCAGCCGGCCGAAGAGACTGGGGCGGGGGCGGCCGCGGTGCTGGCCGACGATCGCTGGTCGAATTTCGAGCCGGACATCGCGATCGCACTGCACAACCTTCCGGGCTACCCGCTAGGCGGCATCGTTCTTTCGGAGGGCGTGTTCTGCTGCGCGTCGCGGGGGATGCGGGTCGTGCTCTCGGGGACGGCCGGCCACGCGGCGCATCCGGAGGACGCTCGCAACCCGGCGCTCGCGATCGCGAGCCTCGTCGCCGCGCTGCCCGGGCTGCCGCAGCGGGCACTGAGCGGGGCCTTCGGCTGCGTGACGGTCTGCCACGTGCACGCCGGCGACGATCGCGTGTTCGGCACATCGCCGGAAGTCGGAACCGCGTGCATGACGCTCCGCACGTCGACCGATCGCGATATGGCGCTGCTGGCGCGTGAGGCCGAGGGCACCGTCCACCGGGTCGCCGAGACGCACGGCATGGCGGCCGAGATCTCGTGGCACGACGACTTCCCCGCGGCGGCGTGCGACGCCTCCACCGTCGGGCTGGTGCGCGACGCCGCATCGCGCCTCGGGCTGGAGACCATCGAGCGAACCGAACCGTTCCGCTGGTCGGAGGATTTCGGCCGCTTTACGCAGGGCCGCCGGGGCGTGCTGTTCGGCCTCGGGGCCGGCCTCGACCAGCCGCAGCTGCACCACCCCGAGTACGACTTTCCCGACGAGTTGATCCCGTTGGGCGTGCGGCTGCTCGAGACGATCGTGCGGCGGACGACTTCCGACTCGAGTGGGTAGCGAGTCCGCTACTTGACTCGGAACGTCCGGCGATCGACGTGCGTGCGGCCGTAGAGATCGGTGTGTCGGACCTCGACGGCGTGCGTGCCGGCCGGCAGGCCGGCGGGGATGTCGCCGACCCAGATGTGGTGCGAATCGCGAGGCTCCGGCAGGCCCCAGCTGGACTGCAGCTCATCGGGTAATTGCTGTTCGCGGGCGTGCGTCGCCGCGTAGATCGGATCGGGCCGAACGTCGAAACGCATGGCGGTCCAGGCCATCGACGACGCCGATAACGCCGGGTTCGGCACGATCCGCATCTCGACGGCATCGCCCTCGACCCCGTTGAAGACGTTGACGACGACCTCGCCGGTCGATGACGCATCCAACTCGCCCGGCAGGTTGCCGCTGGCGTTCGTCTCGAGATGGATGTTCATCTGGTGATCGGCGGGCTGGCGGGCGGCGCGGAATTCGGTGGTGTACCGATTACCATCGAAATGCACGAGCGTGTAGCCGTTGGGCGCGCCGTCCCGCATCGTGGTGTGCGGCAGGCCGATCTCGTCCCGCATGCCGTTGAACCACGAGCCCGAGGCGGTGACCGCGTTGAGGTGGTGGTGTACGGGCTGCGGGAACCGAGCAGGGTCGGCCTGCGTGTGCTGGTTGGGGCCGGCGCCCGGCGCGGGCTCGTAGCCGTGCTCGGAGCCGAAGAACCAGTGCTGCTGCAGGTGCGTGTGGCCCGAGAGGCTGAGCGTGCGGGGATGGCTCGACAGGGCGCCTAGCAGTTCGGTCAGCTCGGGGACACGATGCACGCCCTCGCCGTGCATCTCGAGGGGGATGTGGAAGGCGAGCACCACGAGGTCGTCCTTCGGGACGACGGCGAGGTAGTTCTCGATAAAGCGGATCTGCTCATCGCGCAGCCCGCCGCGATAGTTGCGGGTCTGGGGCTGCCGCTCGGCGGGCCACTGGTCGACGGCCTCGTCGCGGTATCCGTCGAAGCCCTGCCAGATCACGTTGTCGAGCACGATGAAGTGCACGTCGCCGTACTGGAAGGCGTAGTTCGGCGGGCCGTACACGCGCTCGAAGGTCTCGTCGGCGTAGCGGTCGGGATCGGCCTGGGTCACGCCGCTGTGCCCGGACATGAAGTTCATGTCGTGGTTGCCATAGACGTTGTACCACGGGACGCCCAGCATGGCCTGTGCCTCGTTGAGCGGGCCGTAGAGGTCGAGGCGATCGCCAACGAGATCACCGAGGCTGATACCGAATGCCGCACCGGCCGCGTTGCCCTCGGCGGTCACCAGCGGATCGATGACCTCGGCCCGGAAGAAGTCGACCTGCTCGAGCGAGTACGGCTGCGGGTCGCCGAACACGATGGCCGTGAAGCTCGTCGGCTCATCGACGGGCACGAGCGGGAAGGCGATGGTGCCGGGCAGCGGACCGGTGGGCTCGACGCCCCGGAAGGCGAAGCCGTCGTCGGGCGAGCCGTTGGGCTTGTGGATGTAGTACCCGCGGGGCAAGCCCTGGGCATCCAGGGCGACCTGGTAGCCCTTGGGCTTCACGACCGAGATGATCGCGTCCTCGGCATCGATCCGCAGCGTGAAGTTGCCCCGTTCGTCGGTGAGCACGACGCGCTCGCTATCGGTGACGGCCACGCCGGCGATGCCGGGCTCGCCATCCTGCCGCGCGCCGTCGGCGTTGCGATCGAGGAACACCACGCCGCGGGCGGTCGTGGTCTGCTGGGCAAGAGCGGCGCCGGCGGCGGCGGCAACGGTGGCGATGGCGATCGCGGAACGCAGCGTCATGGGACGAATCTCCGGTGTCCGTGGGAATGAGCGTGCCATGCTAAGGTCCCGCTCCGGCCGACCGACGTCCGCGCCGCGCTCAGATTGTGCAAAGAAGGCCGGCGGAACGGAGCATCCTGCAGCACGGCCGTTGCACCCTCCAGAGCCGTGCACTCCGCCATCCAATGGTCTTCCCGCGGCCCGGCCGGCGATGTCTCGAAGAACGTGCTAGTTGCTATCCTTCTAGGAGTTAGCTGCCGTGGCGCGCGAAGACGACCGGGGAGGGGCCGCGATCACGACAACCGCCACGATCACGCGATCACGGCCAGTGGTCCCGCCCGCCGAGCCGCCACCGGCCCGCCTCGAGGTTCGGGATCTCCGCTTTGCTTATGGGCGCGGCCGGGAGATCCTCGGCGGCCTCTCGTTCCGGGTGGTACCGGGGGCCGTGCTGGCCATCGTCGGCCCGTCGGGCTGCGGCAAGACCACGCTGCTGCGGCTGATCGCCGGGCTGGAGAGGCCGGCCTCGGGCAGCATTGCGCTCGATGGCCGCGAAGTCGCGCGCGGGCGGAGCTTCGTGCCGCCCCACCGCCGCCGCGTGGGCGTGGTCTTCCAGGACTACGCGCTGTTCCCGACCATGTCCGCCGCTGGCAACGTGCGATTCGCGTTGCGGGAGCTTCCCCGGCGGCAGCGACGTGGACGGGCGGCCGAGCTGCTCGAGCAGGTCGGCATGGGCGACAAGGCGAGCGCGATGCCCCACACACTCAGCGGCGGACAGCAGCAGCGGGTTGCGCTGGCGCGGGCGCTCGCGCAGGACCCGGTGGTGATGCTGCTCGACGAGCCATTCTGCAACCTCGACGCCGGCCTGCGGAGCAGCCTCCGCGGTGAGACGCTGGCGATGCTGCGTAAGCGGGGCGTGGCCACGATGCTGGTCACGCACGACGCGACCGATGCGGCGGCGGCCGACGAGCAACTCACGCTGCCAACCGCGACGTAGCGATTGCCTGCACCTCTAACGCTGGACGGCGGCGGCCGCGTTCTCCCAGGCCAGCATGCCGCCACGCAGGTTGGCGACGTCGAAGCCGGCACGCTTCAGGTAGCCGCACGCGCGGGCGGATCGCTCGCCGCTGAGGCAGTTGATGAGCAGCATCGATCCGCGCGGGACTTCGTCCATCCGCCCTGCGAGCCGGGTGTGGGCGATGTTGGTCGCGCCCGGCAGGTGGCCCTCGGCGAATTCGGTCCGGCGGCGGACGTCGAGCACCGCGACATCGGGCGAGTCCACGAGGCCGATGGCGTCTTCGACCGCGACCTCCTCGATGCCGTCGAGCCGCGCGGCGGTCGCAATCTCTGCCGCCGGACACCAGCCGCGGATGTTGTCGAGCCCGATGCGGACGAGATCGCGGACGGCCTCTTCGAGATTGGCTCCCTCGACCACGAGGTACACGTCCTCGTCGTCGCGGACCATCGACCCCACGTCGGTCGGGAACGACCGAATCAGCGGGAAGGACAGCGACCCGGGCAGGTGGCCCGCGCGGAAGTGCTCCCAGTCCCGGGTATCGACGATGGCGACGCGCCGTGGATCGAGGGCGCGAAGCTCGTCCGCCGAGATCTTTGATGGGCTGGGCAGCGACCCGAGCACCGCGGGGCCGGCCTTGTTGTCCCGCTTCATGCGGGCGAAGTACATCGGCGGCTCGGGCTGGCCGGCCAGGATGAAGTCGACGAATCCCTGCTCGGAGTCGGCGGCGCGGATCGCCGGGTTGAAGCGCTTCTCGTAGCCGATGGTGCTGGTGGGCACCGCCCCCAGGGCCTTGCCGCAGGCGCTACCCGCGCCGTGGGCCGGCCAGACCTGCACGAACTCGGGGATCTCGTCGAGCCTCCCGATCGTCTTGTGCAGGCGCCTTGCCGCGGGCTCCATGGCGCCATCGATGCCCGCGGCCGACTCGAGCAGGTCGGGGCGGCCCAAGTCGCCGACGAATACGAAGTCGCCCGTCGCCACGCCGACCGGCGCATCGGCGCCCGCCCCGCGATCGGTCACCAGGAAGGCGATGTGCTCGGGCGTGTGACCCGGCGTGTGGAGCACGCGGAAGTCGATGTTGCCGACGGTGAACGCGTCGCCGTCCTTCAGCAGTCGGTAGTCGTACGAGCCGCCGTCGAGTTCCTCGTCGGCCTTGGCATCGAGCCACTGGTACTTCCAGTCGGCGTCGCCCTCGTCCGAGAGATAGACCTTCGCCCCGACGCGCTCGGCCAGCTCGCGGCAGCCCGACACGAAGTCGGCATGGATGTGCGTCTCGGCAGCCGCGACGATCCGTAGGTCGTTCTCGGCGGCGAGATCGATGTAGCGGTCCACGTCCCGCTCGGGATCGATGATGATGGCCTCGCCGGTGCGCTGGCAGCCGATCAGGTAGGCCGCCTGGGCGAGCTTCTCGTCGTAGATCATGCGAAGGAACACGGCGGATCTCCGTCGAAGTACGGCCGTCGGAAGCGGGCGCCCTGGCCGTACCGGCTTGCTGCGGGCACCGTTCGCCCCGGCGTCCTCCTGATTCTAATGCCGGCGAGCCCGGAGTGTCGGGATCTGGGTTCGCGGGGCCCCGCCCGCGGGGTGCCGCCCCCGCTACGCTCTCGATCGCAAGGAGCCCCGCCATGCCGATTGTCCGCGTCGTTCTCGCACTCGTCGCCCTCGCGCTCGCCGCGATCCCCTCGCACGCCCAGGAGCGGACCCACGTCTACTGCGGCCAGCTGCTGGCGGTTCCCGGCGAGGCCCCCCTGGGCGCCTCCACGGTCATCATCCTGGACGGCGTCATCGAGTCCGTCCGCGAGGGCACGGTGCGGCCCACCGACGGTGCGGCGGAGGTCGACCTTTCGGACCGCTTCGTGCTGCCCGGGCTGTTCGACTGCCACACCCACATCACTGGGCAGTCGGTGCCCGTGGGCGAGCGGATCCGCCGCGCGATGCAGGAGACCTACGAGTACGCGGCCATCGACGGCACCGTGTACGCCGAGAAGACGCTGATGGCGGGCTTCACGAGCATCCGCAACGTGGGCTCGGGCGGCCGGACGGCGCTGGCGCTGCGCGACCGGATCAACGCCGGCATGGTCGTCGGCCCGCGGATGCTCTGCTCGGGGCCGGCGGTCTCCGTCACGGGCGGCCACGGCGACTGGACCAACTCCTTCTCGCCCGTGCTGCGGCCCGACCAGGGCCCCGAGACCGGTCCCTCCGACGGGCCCGCGGAGGTCCGCAAGGCCGTCCGCGCCCGCATCCGCGAGGGCGTCGACCTGATCAAGATCACCGCGACCGGCGGCGTGCTGAGCTACACGGGCACGGGCGTCAACCAGCAGTTCTTCCAGGACGAGCTCGACGCCATCGTGGAGGCGGCGCACCGCATGGGCCGCAAGGTCGCGGCGCACGCCCACGGGGCCGACGGGGTGAAGGCGGCGCTGCGGGCGGGCGTCGACTCGATCGAGCACGGCACCTACACCGACGACGAGGCGATCGCGCTGTTCCTCGAGACCGGGGCGTACCTCGTGCCCACGATCCACGCCGGCAAGTTCGTCGCCGAGAAGGCCGAGCAGGAGGGCTACTACCCCCCCGCCATCCGCATCAAGGCCTCCCGCGTGGGCCCGGAGATCCAGGCGATGTTCGCCCGCGCCCACGAGGCTGGCGTCAAGATCGCCTTCGGCACCGACGTCGGCGTCGGCGCGCACGGCACCAACGCCCTGGAGTTCGTCTACATGACCGAGGTCGGCATGAGCAACGCTGACGCGATCAAGAGCGCCACGGTGAACGCGGCCGACCTGTGCGGCGTGCTCGATACGCTCGGGACCATCGAGCCGGGCAAGCACGCGGACCTTATCGCGACCGCGTCCAGCCCGCTGGCCGACATCACCGAGCTGCAGCGCGTCCGCTTCGTGATGAAGGGCGGCGTGGTGCACAAAGCGGAGTAGCGCACCGCTGGACTAGAAGCCATCACCGCGGCGTTCCGCGCCAGCAGCTATTCGCCCAGAGATGCCGTCAGCGAGGCCCAATAGCTCTTCCACTGGATGGCGTCGCGGTCGTCGACCCGCGTCATGTGCAGCGACGTGAACCGCCACGAGCCCTCGAGCGTCTCGGGCAGCGTCGCCCGGCCCTGGTCATCGGTCCGCAGCTCGATCCGCCGCGTGGGTGTCCGCTCGCTCGTTGCCACGATCCGGGCGTGCACCGCGGGGCGGCCCTCGTAGAACACGCGGAGCGTCATCGGGCCGTCCTGGCCGGCGGCGTCGAGCACGATCTCGTAGGGCAACCCGGCGACGCGATCGATGAGCACGCCCGCCTCCTCGCCGACCGAGACCAGCGACTTGGCGCAGCGGACGTACACCTCCCGGCCCGGCTGGTCGGCCTCGCCCAGCTCGGCTCGCAGCTCGACGGCCCACTCCAGGTGCTGCTCTTGCAGGTACGCCAGGAAGCGCTCGGGCGGCAGCACGCTCTCGACCTCGCGGCTCTGGTACACGATGATTCCGGTGCCCTGCTCAGCGGGCCGGACCATGCTCTCGAGCCGGCCGTGCCTTCCGCCGACGGGCAGCACGTCGCCCCCCAGCAGCATCTCGTAGCGCTCGATGTATGGCGTGTTCCTGGGCACGACGTCGTGGTGGTCGTCGTGGCCGTTGAGCAGGTAGACCTTGGAGGGCTGTCCGGCCTGCATCACGAATCGGGATGGCCGGATCCAGAACTCGTGGGCGCTGGCGGGCAGAGCCGCGGCGAGCACCGTCCCCAGGATCGCGATGGCGTGCAATGGGGTCATGTTCCTTGTCCTTCTGGAGTGGTCGTGGTATCAAGGCCGCCGTCGCGCTTCCGCGCCGCGGCGGCTCCGGGCGGTGAGCCCGATCTCTCTCGCTCTCTCCTTGGAGGGCACGCCCTAGAAGCCGCCGACGCGCTCCCAGATGTTCAGGAACGCCAGCACGTCGAAGATGGTGATCTCGCCGTCGTCGTCTTGGTCGGCGATCTCGAACTCGGTGAGCGGGCGGTCCTTGCTGTTGTTGGCGCCCGCGTGCGGCGTGGCGGCGTAGGGGAACACGCGGTTAAAGGCGATGTCGTTGGCCTCGACGTTGTCGCCCACGATCGTGATCTCGGCGTAGTCCGGCCCGCTGGCGATGGCCGTCAGCGCGATGTCGATCACGTCGTCGCCGAAGCGCCGGCCGTTGGGCCACCCGCTCGAGATACCGCCCGTCACGTCGTCGCCGATGAAGCCAAACCGGCTGAAGCCCGGCTCACCCGCGAGCGGCACGGGCCCGGTCGTGGTCGCCACCCGCAGCACATCGGGGATGAACACGGCCACGAGGTCCTGGCGATTGCTCGACTCGAACGCCGTGCCGAACACGAGGTTGATCAGGTCGGCCAGTTCGGGATTCTCGGCAAAGATCGCGAACTGCGCGTCGTCGACCGGATCGGTCGCGTTGAAGCGGTCCTTGTCCGAGAGCGGGACGAGGGCCTCGTTGAAGAGCGGGTTGCCCAGGCGGTTGATCTGCACGAAGGGGCCGGACAGCTCGAATTCGTCGCCGCTGATGCGCGTGAGGGTCTGCTGCCGGCTGACCGATGCGAACACGCCCACGCCCGTCTGCTCGCCGAAGAAGGCATCGCTGTAGGTCGACGCGGGCAGATCGTCGACGGGAATCTGGATGCCGAAGGTCAGCACGTTGAAGCCGCGGAAGCCATCGGTGCCACCGCCGTCCTGCCCGAGCCCGTCGCTCAGGTCGCCGTTGTTGTCCAGGATGCGGGGGTTGAGCAGGTCGAAGGTGCCCGGTATGTCGGCGTAGAAGCTGTCGTCCCGCGGACCTGCGAAGACGGCCGCCCCGCCTCCGGCGTCGAAGATCGCCTGCCGCGTGTAGGCGTCGAGATCGTCCAGCGACACCGCCCCCGAGACGGCCTTGCCGGCGTCGTCGTTGTACAGCGGCGTCACGCGGCTGCCCGGGTTGGGCAGGCCGACCAGTGCATCCTCGATGATCGCGCCGGCCGAGGCCCCCTCGACGCGGGTCACGGTGTAGGTCTGCGAGAAGTTCTGACGCGCGTCGCCGATGGTCATGATCGGCCCGGGCTCGGTGCCCAGTCCGTAGGAGAGGATCGTGCCGGGGTTCACCAATCCCGCGTCCACCGCGGAGAATTCGAAGTCGTATCGGATCAGCGTCTCGCCGGTGGATGGGCTGGTGATGTGCAGGCTGTAGCGGGCGTCGGACGCGAAGCGGTCGTAGTGCGGACCGTCGCCCGGCTCGGAGAACGGTCGTACGTTGGCGATGACGTTGAGCACGGTCTGCGACGGATCGTCGTACCGCCTGCCGAGGAACGCGTACACGTCGGTCAGGTTGGCCTGTGGGTCCTGCTTGATGAGTGGAGCATCGCTGTGGCTCGATGCCGCCAGCGCGCCGCCGGCGTGGGCTGCACCCGATGCTGCTAGCAGGCACGCAACCGTGGCCGAGGCGATGGCTGTTCGTATGGTGGTCATGGTCGTCTCCGGCTGGAGGGGCGCAGCGTCGCCAGGGCGCGCCGCTCGCGCCGCACTACGGTGCGCTCCGACATAGAAATGAGATCGCCCGCGCAAGGGGCCGGCCCGCGCCGGTCGCCGTGCCATGCGGGGCGACGCCGACCGATTCGGGGGCATCCATGCCTCGCGATGCAGCCGCGCGCTGATTTCTTGCGCGGTGCGCCGCCGCCCGCGGATACAGTGCCGCGTGCCCCGCGGCGTCCACCAGCCCGAGCCCCCTCCGGCCGCGGACCGAACGGCCCATCGCACGGGACCGACGATGCTCGAGCGCATCGCCGCGGGCGACGCCGAGGCGGTCCGCCCGGTGCTCGACGCCTATGGAGGGCTGGTCTGGTCCATCGTGCGGTCCAGCCTCTCGAGCCCGGCGCAGGCGGCCGACGCCGAGGAGGTGGTCCAGGACGTGTTCGCGTCGGTCTGGCGGGACGCGCACCGCTTCGATCCGGCGCGCGGCTCGGAGAAGGCGTTCATCGCCACCATCACCCGCCGGCGGGTGATCGATCGCCTGCGGCTCGCCGCGCCGCCGACGGCAACCGCCGCCCCGCTCGACGCCGCCGAGCTCGCGGCTGCGGGAGCAACCAGCCTAGATGAGCAGGTCCGGGAAGTCGCACGCTGCTTCGATGCGCTGCCGCAATCGCAGCGCGGCGTGCTGCGATTGTTCATCGTGGAAGGCCGCACCCACGAACAGATCTCGGCGGCCACGGGCGTGCCGCTGGGCACGGTGAAGAGCCACATCCGCCGCGGGCTCGCGCAGGTGCGCGAGATGCTCGAGGCAGGGGAGCAACGACCATCGGCTTCGCGGGAGGCGTCCTCATGACCGAGCGACCCGGCAACATGCACGAGGCCGGCGGTCCTGCCGCGCCCGGCAATGGCCGGGGCGACGCCCGCGACGAGCCGGCCGCGGCGTTGCTGCACCTCGCGCTCGCCGAGCCCGCCGAGCTGCCGCCGCACTTGGCCGATCGCCTCGAAGCCACGGGCCGCGCAGCCCTCGACTCGGCGCCGCCCGCCGCGGACCTGCGCATCGATCTGGAGCGAAGCGCCGACGCGGCACGACGTCGCGGACCGGCGTGGATCGGCTGGACGATCGCCGCGGTCGTCGCCGTCGCCATGTCCGCGGCCCTGGCCGTGCTCGCGGCCCAGCTCGGCCACCGCGATGACCGCATCGGCGAGCTCGAGCAGCGATTGGCCGACGCCCGAGACCAGATCGCGGAGAACGAATCCTTCGTGGCTTCGCTGCGGCGTGAGGTCGGCGCCGCGGGCCGCGAGAACGTCCGCTTGGCCGAGGCGTTGGTGCAAGCAACCAGCGATCTGGACGCTGCCCGGCTCCGCATCGCTCGGTACGAGCAGCCGCAGGACCCGGCCGTGCTCGCCCAGGATCGCCGCAAGCTGCTGGACGTGCCGGGCACCATCCGCCTGGCGTGGTCGCCCTTCGATCTTCCCGACGCGCCGGCGGAACAGCAGGGCATCGGCGGTGATGTCGTCTGGAACGACGAGCTGGAGCAGGGCTATCTCCGCTTCGTCGGCCTCGAACCCAACGACCCCGTGAGCGAGGTCTACCAGGTCTGGGTGATCGACGAGCGGGGCCTGGAGCAGAAGGTCAGCGGCGGCGTGTTCAACGCCACCGCCGAGGGTGAGATCATCGTGCCCGTCGATCCCGCGCTCGATCTCGGCCGCGTGGCGCTCTTCGCCGTCACGGTCGAGCCGCCGGGTGGCGTCGCGGTGCCCGACCTCCGACGACGCGTCGTGGTCGCGCCGCGCGAGGCGGGCTAACTCGCCGCCGGCTAGGCGCACCCCGCGTCGAACGCGTTCTGGAACGCCAGAAAATCGAAGATCGTCAGAGCGCCGTCGCGGTCGAAGTCGGCGAGGGGGTCGCCGGCGTCGAATAGGTTCTGGAAGGTGAGGAAATCGAAGATCGTGAGCGCGCCGTCGCCGTCGAGGTCGGCCGGGCACTGGCACTCGTCGGGGATATTGTCGAGGTTGGCGTCGCGGCTGGTGGCATTGGCGATGTCGACGAGGTCGTGCACGCCGTTGGCGTTGCAGTCGACGGGGACCCCGCCGCCGATGAAGACCGGTCCGCGGCTTTGCTGCTGGCTGCCATCGGGCGCGCCGGCTCCGCCCTGGCCCGCGGGACCAACGTCGTAGGTCGCGTCGGTGAGGTCGACCGCGCCGCTGCCGGCGACCCACAGGCCGATGCTCGGTCCGCCCGCGCCAGCGCCACCATTGCCGCCGTTGCCACCGCGACCACCGTTGCCGCCACGTCCGCCGTTGGAGCCGTCGTCCTGCTCGCTGCTACCGCCGTACTCGTTGCCGGCCGTGCAGAACCACACGCCGCCGTTGCCGCCCTCTCCGCCTTGGCCGCCGAGGCCGCGTTGGCCACCATTGCCGCCACCCTCAGTCGTAAACGTGGAACTCGTCACGATGACGCCGGTCGAGTCCTGGATCGCCAGGCCGATGGACGCGCCTCCGCCCAATCCACCCGGGCCGGCACCGCCGCCTTCACCACCGGCGCCCCCGCCGGCACCGGCGCCGCCCCAGCTGTTGCAGCTATTGGTGCCGCCACCGCCACCACCACCGCCGCCGCCGCCCGAGCCGTGCTCACCGCGCGCACCCGCCGTGCCGTTGCCGCCCGCGTAGAGCCCGCCGCTGAGCGTGCCCTCGACGCCGGGGAAGCCGGGCAGGCCGTTCGTGCCGTTGCCGCCGTCGCTGCCCAAGAAGGACGGGAACCCCGGGATGTCGAACGGGCACCAATTCCCGAATCCCGAGAGCACGCCTGCACCGCCGGCACCGCCGCGGGGTCCTTGGCCCGAGCCACCGCCCACGCCGGTTCGATCGTCTCGGCCGGGTAAGCCTCCGGTGCCGCCGGGGAAGCCGGGGCCCATGCCGCCTCTGCCGCCGTTCGGGCGGAATCCGGTGGAGCAGAACAGGTCGCCGTCGTCCTCGACGCCACCCCCGCCGAGGCGACCGTTCTCGCCCCGCGTGCCATCGCCCGCCAGCCCGCCGTCCCGACCATCTTGGGCCTGGGCGGCGGCGAACTCGCAGTTGCTGATGAACACGTCGGTGCACTCGAAGAGCGAGAGGCCGTACGTGCTTTTTGAGGCGGTGCTGGCCGAGGTCATGCTGACGCCGTCGAGCAGGATCCCGAAGCGACCCTGCACGAGCGGATTCGACAGCCGGATCTCGGTGCGATTCGCATCGGGATCGCGCGACCAGCCGTCGGACGCATCGAAGCCGCCGAGGATCTGTTGCTGGCTGAAGATCGAGCCCGCGTCGTAGACGCCACGGTCCAGGTATATCGGGCGGTCGGCGCTATACAGCGATGTCGCGCGGCCGAGCGTCGCGACGGGCTCATCGGCGGTGCCGGGGTTCGCGTCGTCGCCCAGCGTGGCCGACACGTAGACCGACCCCTGCTGGGCGATCGCGTTGGTCGCGGCGAGGGCCGAGAGGACGAGCGTCGCGGTGCGTGTGGAGGTGCCCTTGAGGGTGCGTGGCATGGCCGTGCTCCGGTTTGGGAGTTGCTCTGGACTCGCGGCGTCGCACGCCGCTCCACCCGGAACGCGACGACCGCGGCCGAATCCGGCAACGGTCGTCGAGAAATCCAGGGCGATGGAGTCCGGTTAACAGGATCAGCAGCCGGTGTCGAAGGCGTTCTGGAACGCCAGGAAATCGAAGATGGTTAGCACGCCGTCGCCGTCGAAATCGGCAGCCGGATCACCGCTGTCGAAGAAATTCTGGAACTGCAGGAAGTCGAAGATCGTGAGCTCGCCGTCGCCGTCCAGATCGACGCGGCACTGGCACTCGTCGGGGATGTTGTCGAGGTTGGCGTCGCGGCTGTCGCCGTTGGCGATGTCGACGAGGTCGTGCACGCCGTTTGCGTTGCAGTCGACTGGGATGGCGCCGGCGGCGCTCGTCGAGCCGCGCTGGTCGAGCCGGGCGCCCGCTGGAGCGCTCGGCAGACCGCCGAGGCCGGCATCTCCGACGTCGAACGTCACGTTCGTGGCGTCGACGGCCTCACCGATGATCCACAGGCCGATGCTCGGCCCGCCTGCGCCGCCGCCACCACGTCCGCCGGTACCGCCTCGGCCGCCGTTGCCGCCGGCACCGCCGTTGGAGCCATCGTCCTGCTGGGAGGTTCCACCGTAGAAGTTGCCGGCGGTGCAGGTCGGGATGGCCCGGCCACCGAGGCCGCCCTGGCCGCCGGTGCCGCCTTGGCCGCCGTCGCCGCCCTGTCCGCCGCCGCCGGTGGAGACCAACGCGCCGCTGATGATGATGTCGGACGACGACTCGACGAGCAGGCCGATGGATGCGCCGCCACCCTGGCCGCCATTGCCACCGCTCCCGCCCCCGCCACCGGAACCACCGCCGCCGCCGCCGCCGCCATAGCTGTCGCAGCTCGCGGTTCCACCGCCGCCGCCACCGCCACCGCCGCCGCCGGCCCCGGGCTGGCCGCTGCCACCGAGCTCGCCGGATGCCGGGACGTACGCGCCGCTCTCGATCCGGCCCTCACCGCCCGCCGGTCCGGTAGTTCCGTTCGCTGCGGGCAAGCCATCGGAGCCGACCGAGTCCCGACCCGCGAACGGGAAGGGGCACCAGTTGCCCAGGCCCGGGAACGAGCCCTGGCCGGCCGCGCCGCCGCCGGGGCCGCTCCCCGCTCGGCCGGTATCTCCAAAGTCGCTGCCACGCCCGGGCCGCCCGCCATCGCCACCGGGGAAGCCGGCGCCGGTGCCGCCGAACCCGCCGAGGGGTCGCGGCGAGCTCGTGCATCCGGGCAAGCCACCGCCGTCGCTGCTCTCGACGCCCGGCATGCCGATCTGGCCGTTGCCACCCCGAGCGCCGTTGCTGCCTCGGGCGCCGTTGCGGCCCGCCCCGGCGGCCTCGGCAACGAACTCGCAGTTGCTCGCGAAGAAGTCCTCGACGCCGCGGAGCACCAGCCCGTAGCGGCTGGTGCTGGTCGACGGCTGCATCGTGAATCGGATGCCATCGGCCATAACGCCGATCGCGGCGACCGTGGGCTCGGTCGTCCGCACGATCGTCGTGTTGAGCGACGGGTCCCGGCTCCAGCCATCCCCGGCATCGAAGCCGCCCAGCAGTGCGGTGCCGCTGGACAGGCGAAGATCCGAGTACTCGCCCGCGTCGAGGTAGATCACCCCGGAACCGGCCAGGGTGCGCGCCGTGGCCAGGGTGGCCACCGGCTCACCCCGCGTGCCCGGGTTCGCGTCGTCGCCCAGCGAGGCGGAGACGTAGATCGGGGCCTGGGCGAGAGCGTTGGCGCCCGCCGCCGCGGCGAGCAGGCCGGCGGCGGTCCGCGTGATCATCGAAGTGCGTGCCATGGGTGTGCTCCGTGTCCGAGAACGTGCCGCGGCCGATCGCGAGCCACACGCGTGGCCTTGAACGCCGCCACCCGGAACGCGACAATGCCCAGAGCACCCGGCAACGCTCTGTAGAGATTGTGCGATGGACGTATCCCAGCCCGAATCCACCACGCTGCTGCAGGCCGCGGCCAACGGCGACGCCGGGGCGGCCGAGCGGCTGGCGCCGATGGTCTACGACAACCTCCGCCGCCTCGCCGCGGACCGCCTGTCGGGTCACCGCGCCGACTGGACGTGCCAGCCCACCGCCATCGTGCACGAGGCCTACCTCCGCCTGGCCGACCAGGACCGGGTCGACTGGCGGGGCCGGACGCACTTCTTCGCCCTGGGCGCGGAGATGGTCCGCCGGGTGATCGCCGACGAGGCCAAGCGCCGCGGCCGCCAGAAGCGGGGCGGCGGCTGGGGGCGGATCACGCTGGACGGCGCCCAGCTCGAAGCTGGCTCGGCGATGCTCGACCCCGCCGACCTGGACGACGCGCTCGCCGAACTCGCCGCCGTCGACGAGCGGGCGGCCCGCGTCGTGGAGCTGCGGTTCTTCGGCGGGCTGACCGAACCCGAGGCCGCGAGCGTGCTGGGCGTCAGCGAGCGCACCGTGCGCGGCGACTGGCGCTCGGCGAAGGCCTTCCTTCGGCGGGCGCTGACCGGCGGCCGCACGAGTGGAGGCGGCGATGCCGGCTGAGGATCTCTATCGGCGGGCGAAGGACGTGTTCCTGCGCATCTGCGACGCGCCGGCCGATGCCCGCGACGCGATCCTCGACGAGGCCTGCGGCGGCGACGACGAGCTGCGGGCCGAGGTGGGGAGCCTGCTCCGCCACGACGACGAGGACGGCGCCTTCGGCGACGCCCTGCCCGCCGGCACGATCGTGGGCGGATTCGAGATCGTCCGCGTGATCGGCAGCGGCGCCATGGGCGTGGTCTACGAAGCGCGGCAGCGCACGCCCGAGCGCGCTGTGGCGCTCAAGATCGTCCGCGGTGGCGCAGTCTCGCCGTCCGTCCACCAGCGTTTCGAGCAGGAATCGATCGCGCTCGCGCGGCTGCAGCACCCCGGAATCGCGGCGGTGTTCGGCGCGGGCGTCGATCAAGAGAGCGGCGCACCCTACGTCGCCATGGAATTGGTTCGGGGCATTGCGCTGGATGCGTGGGCGGGGGATGGGGCCACCTCGCTGCGGGATCGCTGCGCCATGCTCACGGGCATCGCCGACGCCGTACAGCACGCCCACCAGCGCGGCGTCATCCACCGCGACCTGAAGCCCGGCAACATCCTGGTGGATGGGGAGGGCACGCCCAAGATCCTCGACTTCGGCATCGCGCGACTGACGGGCGACGACACCGAGGCCTCCACGCTTCGCACGCTGCCCGGCCAGGTCATCGGCACGCTCGCGTACATGAGCCCCGAGCAGGCGGCGGGCGACCCCGACGCCATCGACGCCCGCACCGACGTGTACGCCCTGGGGGCGCTGGGGTACGAGCTGCTGTCGGGGCAGCTTCCGATCGACGTCCGCGACGCGTCGCTGCCCGGGGCGCTGCGCGCCATCCAGGACGACCAGCCCCGCCGGCTCGGCCTGCTCGATCGGCGGCTGCGAGGCGACGCCGAGACCATCATCGCCACGGCCATCGACAAGGACCCCGAGCGGCGGTATGCATCCGCGGCCGCATTCGCCGACGATCTGCGGCGGATGCTCCGCGACGAGCCCATCGCCGCCAGGCCGGCGACGACGCTGTACCAACTCCGCAAGTTTGCACAACGGCGCAAGGGGCCGGTGATTGCCGCGGGGGTCATCGCGGCCACGCTCGTGCTTGGCACCGGCGTGAGCGTGGCCTTCGGCGTGCAGGCTGGCCGCCAGCGTGGCCTGGCGGAGCAGCGCTTCGAGGACGTCCGTGCGATCGCCAATACCATGCTGTTCGACCTGCACGATGCCCTCGAGACGGTGCCCGGCGCCGTCGACGCACGGCGGCAGCTTGTCGCGACCGGGCTGGCCTACCTCGATCGCCTGGCGCAGGATGCCGGCGAGGATCCGGCGCTGCTCGAGGAGCTCGCCGAGGCATACTTCCGGATTGGCGACATCCAGGGCAATCCGCACCGGGCCAACCTCGGCGACGCCGAAGCCGCGTTGCAGAGCTACGCGACGAGCATCGAGCTCCGCCGCCGGCTGGCGACGATCACGCCGAGCGACGCATCGACGGTCGCGCTCGCGCGCACGCAGCTCGCCGCCGCCGAGACGCTCGCCAGCACGACCCGCGCCGGCGAACTGTCGGCGCAGCTTCGTATCGCCATCGAGACGATCGAGGGCGTCGCGACGCCGGAGGCAGAGGGCCTCCGCGTGACGGCGGAGCAGCGGCTCGGCACGGCGCTCATCAACATGGGCCAGCCCGACGACGCGATCGAGCACTTCCGGCTCGCGCTCGCGGCGTCCGAGCGGCTCGCGAGCGGCGGCGACCCGATGCTGGTCCGCCGCCTGACCATCGGCCTCAACGGCCTCGGGCTCACGCTCGTGCGGCTGGGCCGTCCCGAGGAAGCGCTGCCCTACCTCGAACGCTCCATGGCCATCCGCGCGGAGACGGCCCGCCTGAACCCACAGAGCGCCCGCGCCCAGCGGGACCTCGCCCTCGTCCACCACCGGCTCGGCGATGTCCGCCGGGATACCGACGATGCAGACGGAGCGATCGAGCACTATCGAGCGGCTCGGGACATCCTGGCCACGCTCGCGGGTGCCGACGAAGCCGACGCGAGGGCCCAGTTCGACGCATCGGTGGCCGAGGAAAAGCTCGCCAACGCGCTGCTGGACGGCGAGTTGCTGGATGACGCGAGGCGGGGCTTCGCGGATGCACTCCGCCGCCGGCGTCAGCTGGCCGCCGACAACCCCGGCAATGAGCTCTACGAGATGGCGGGCGCCATCGCGGTCGAGCGCGTCGCCCACTGCGATCGCTTGCTCGGCGAGCACGCGCAGGCCCGCGACGGATACCGGCAAGCCATCGCCACCGCTCGATCCGGGCTCGACAACGACCCGGGAGACGTACGGCTCTGGACCGTAGTGGGCGTCGCCCAGAAGGGCATGGGCGCCTCCTATCTGGACGCCACTGACGCCGACCCAGCCGAAGCACGCCGCTGGCTGGAGCAGAGCGCCGCAACGCTGGCGGCGATGCGGCAATCCGAGATGGTTCCGACGCGGAACACGCTCACCGAAGCGCGACTCAACGAGTTGCTGGTCCGCTGCGAGCGGCCCTAGCCGCCCGAACCGAGCGGCGCCGTGATGTCGTAGGTCGTGGGCGCATCCGGGCCCACCGGAATTCCCAGCGCGAACACCCAGATGTAGAAGAGCGCCGTCCACGCGATGATGAGCGCAATCGAGTACGGCAGCATCGTCGCCATCATGGTGCCGATGCCCAGATCCCGCTTGTACCGCGTCGCGACCGCGAGGATGAGCCCGAAGTAGCTCATCATCGGCGTGATGATGTTGGTCGTGCTGTCGCCGATGCGGTAGGCCGCCTGGATCACCTCGGGGCTGTAGCCGATGGTCATCAGCATCGGCACGAAGATCGGCGCCGTGAGCGCCCATTGCGCACTGGCGGACCCCAGCATCAGGTTCACGAAGCAGCACATCAGGATGAACGGCAGGAATACCAGCGGGTTGTCGAGATTCAGGCTGATGAGCAGGTCCGCGCCCTTGACCGCGAGGATCTGCCCCAGCCCCGAGTAGCCGAAGAATGCCACGAATTGGGCCGCGAAGAAGACCAGCACGATGTAGAGCCCCATGCTCCGCATCGCGTCGGCCATCGCGTGGATCACGTCCCTATCGGTCCGCATCGTGCCGACGACGCGGCCGTACACGAAGCCCGGCACGACGAAGAAGACCACGATCATCGGCACCACGCTCCGCAGCAGCGGGCGGAGGGCCTCGGCCCCGGTCGCATCGGGGTTGGGGTTGCGGAGCACGCCCCACCCGGGCAGCCATCCCAGCAGGCTCCGGGCGGCCTCGCCCCCCGGGCCGGCCAGCACGACGATACCCACGGCGACCACGAGGGCGCTCGCCGCGGCCCAGGCGACGCCCCGCCACTCCTGTGCCGACACGGGCGCCATCTCCTTGGATTCGGCCGACGCCAGCCGCACTTCGTCCTCTGCTTCGGACGGGTCGTACGCACCGAGCCTCGGCTCGACGATGAAGGTGGACACCGCCCAGCACACGCCCGTGACGAGGAACGTGCTGGCGATCATGAACCACCAGTTGACCGCGGGGTGCACCTCGTAGGCCGGATCGATGAGCTGCGCGGCCTCCTCGGTGATGCCGGCCAGCAGCGGATCGACCGTGCCGATCAGCAGGTTGGCGCTGTACCCGCCCGACACACCCGCGAACGCGGCGGCCATGCCCGCCAGCGGATGGCGTCCGAGCGCGTGGTAGATCGCCATGGCCAGCGGGATGAGCACGACGTAGCCCATCTCGCTGGCCGTGTTGCTCAGTACGCCGCAGAACACGACCACCGCGGTGACCAGCCGCGGCGGTGCACCAAGCACCAGCCCCCGCACGACCGCGGTCAGCAGGCCCGACTTCTCCGCCACGCCGACGCCCAGCAGTGCGACCAGCACGGTGCCGAGCGGTGCAAAGCTCGAGAAGTTGGTCACGATGTTCTGGCCGATCCAGCGGATACCGGCGGCGGACAGCAGGCTCTGCGTGGTGAGCCTGGGGGCGTTGCGCTGCTTGGCAACCAGCGTCGTGCCTTCGTCGCTCTCGAACGTCACGGTGGGATGCTCGTCGTCCGGCGCGGACCGCACGCCGGAAACGGTGAGCGTTACCTCCATGAGTGAGTGCAGGCGGCCATCGGGATCGTCGAGGACGTCGAAGGCGATCGAGTTCTCGTCCTTGTTCTCGGCAACGAGCATCGGCGGCGAAACCGACTCAGCGATGGACACGACCGTCAGCTCGGCCTTCGGGGCCAGCGTGCGGGGATCATCCGCGCCGACCTCGAGGAAGGTCGCGATCGCCGAGATCACCACGATGGCTAGCGCGAGCAGCGCGAACAGCGTGACCGGGTGCGGCAGCAGGTTGCCCAGCCACTCGACAACGCCAAGGAACCGCGCCAGCGGGCCCGACGGCCGATCGCCCGCCGGTCGCTCCGCCCCACCACCCGCCGCATCGCGTCTGTTGGCCATGCGGCTAAGGTAGCGCGAGCGGGGCCGAGATCACGGCCCACGACGCGGCCGGCCGCGTCATTCGCATCCATCCGGGAAGGCGTTCTGGAAGGCGAGGAGGTCGAAGAATGTCAGTTCGCCGTCGGCGTCGAAGCCGGCGATAGGGTCGCCGTCCTCGAAGAGGTTCTGGAATGCCAGAAACCAAACAAGGTCAACACCACCTCGCCGTCGCGGTTCGTGTCTAGTGGCAAGCACTCAGCCGTCGGACCATCGACGATCGTACGGCGTGATTCTCGAAGGCGGCAGCTTTTTATCATTACGAGAGTCGCCGATTATGCAATGCCTCTCGTACAGTGCGCAAAAAGAAATCGCCAAAATCTGCAGCAACTGTTCTTTGGTCCTGCGCACCAGCCCACCACTCTACTACTGGGCATTCCGCGACGGAAATTACCGAGCAATCGATTGCATATAATCCGCCGTTCCCGGAATCTCCGATGAGTATATAGAATTTTGGAAGCTCCGACGATTTTCTTTGATCTAATGTTAACCATATCGCATCTGGTATACCAGATTCTTCAAAGTTATCTTTAATTATTCCATAAAATTCAGCGCCAGCAATGTCCCCGCATCCAAACTTGCTCAAGAACGCCCGGTAGGTAGCCGGAAATGAAAGTCCAATCGCAGCTTCCGCTTTCGCTAATAACTCATCTGGCTTAGGGCCCTCAAAATCCGCAAGCTCTTCATGTCGCCTGATCAACTCGCATGCTGCTTCGAAGTCCTGCATACTCATGGCGATTCCTCAAAGTCTCTTGCACGATCGCGCCAGTACTTGTCCCGCCAAGCATTAAACTCAATGCGATCGATTCCTGATGGAATTGTATTCGGGTTGATGTGTAGCGTTCCATAGTTCTGTTGGTGGAATGTCTGCGACACCTCCGCGATCGCACCATCCTGTGTCTGTGTGAGGTGATGCAGATTGATCGACTTATTGTCTGGACCAAGCGGTGCTAGTCCCCTCTGCATTCGCTCGAGATTTGTTCGCCCTCGAGCATCAACGCGACTCGGATCGATCAGATCGTCGCGTTGGAACACCTTGTTGCCATTAAACATCTTGGACTTAGTCCAGAATCTTCTTGAAGCAACTCCGGATGACGCGACACCTCCCGCCCTCGCCATCATATCGTCCGCGTAGGCGGCGAAATCATCGCCCGCCCTGAGCGATCGGATGATCGGCCCCGCGTTGGGCAGCAGGCCCGCCGTGAAGCAGTTCACGCCCAGGCTCAGGCCCGCCAGGCTGCGCTCCCACCACGCGGCGTTGGGGTCCGTCATCACCTGGTAATCCATGAATTCGCCGACGACGGGGATCATCCCCACGCCCATCTCCCCGATCATCTGCCGCTGCGCCGCCCGGGAGGCCGAGCCGATCCCCTGCTGCTGCGCGATCGTCCTGTTGTAGTTCGCCTGCGAGGCCTTCATGCCCGCCGTGAGCGGCGTGCCATCCATCGCCAGCCTGGGATTCAAGTAGTCGTTGTAGCCCCGCCAGTATCCCGCCATCGACTCCGCCGTCTGCCACTGGATGGCCTCGTTGCTTGCCCCCCACTGCTGCACGAAGTCCTGGGCCTGCTGGAAGAGCCCCCACGGATCCATGAAGACGAACGGGCTCGACCCGCCGTACCCGTACAGGTTCATTCCGTCGAAGTAGCCAGCCGGATCGCATTAACAGAAAGTGACTGGCCGAAGAATAGAGCTGAAACTATTTTTAAACTTTACTGCATCGCCTTACTGTTTGGGACATGTAATTATATACTCGATCCATTTATCACACAACTGTGTAGATTGCTCAATAATGTAGTACTGTGCCGTTGACATAGTGTCGCACGATAGTTCAGACAAAATTGCTTTGCATACACATAGAGCACCGATACGAGTCAGTTCCTCTGAATTCAACTGACCAGATGCGCCCATAGTGCCAGTACCAGGCTCGGCTGCCAAGTACTGATAGAGAACACTCGATAGCTTAATATGTCTTTGAACTATTGTAGAGTACCAAGAGTGGTCTAGCTCTGGTCGCTTAATCTCAAAACCAACAATATTATTTACAAAATATTCTAAAATACCACAGAAATCAGGGTCATTCACAGCAAATATTTTCCTTCATTCTACAAGCCTATGGGCTAGATGGCGTGACGACCGGCTCTAGCATCTCAAGACCACGCTGTACCGCGCGTTCGGCCCCTGGATCTGCAAGATGCGACGTCGCGCCAGCAAATGTCCGAGTCAGGCCGGCGGCCGCAGCTTGTCCGCGAATCTCCTCAATATCTGCCCCTTCAGCCAATCGTTTTCTGGTGAACTGTACTTGCTCTTGCCGTAGCTGGTCACCACGAAGGCCGGAGTTTCGTCGTGTCGGAAATACGCGTCGTCCAGAATCTAGATAGGCTCCTGGACTAGACGCACTATTACTATAGCGACCTGCTCGCCATCGAGGTGCCGCGGCCTCAGCTACATCATCGACGACCAAGCAGTCGCTAGCCGTCGCCCGTCCCATTCGACCGGTCTTCGCCAATGGACCGAGGATCTTGCCGAGGACCGGTGTCAGCAGACTCTCGAACATGGCCATCACGGCTGCGCGCTTACCCGTGTCGATCCAAGGTTCATTCGGGTCGGCGAAGACTCCTTCGAAGAAACCGGTCGTCGCGCCGATTGCACCGCCGAGCAGCGCTCCCGGAGTGGCAGTCTTGGGCCCGGCGCTAAGACCGAGCGCTCCTCCCATGGCGCTACCAAAAGTAGCTCCGGACGTAGTCCCCATAACGACATGTGGCAGCTGACGTACTACTCGCCGTGCGGCTCGGTCTACAAGGCCCGGCTGCGGTGGCGGAGATGCTGTTACGCCATGCCTAAGTTCCATCCCAATCCGCCATGCATCCGCCTGCACTGCGGCCGGGTCGTACCCCCACTGCTGCACGAAGTCCTGGGCCTGCTGGAAGAGCCCCCACGGATCCATGAAGACGAACGGGCTCGATCCGCCGTACCCATACAGGTTCATCCCATCGACATACCCCGCGGGATCGCGCTGCAGGAAGCGGCCCAGCTCGGTGCTGTACCACCGGTTCCGCGCGTGGTACAGACCCACCAGCGTCTCGTACGCGTACCCGCCGTAGCCGTGCGACAGCCCGGCCCCGCCCGGGTCGCCCAGCAGGTTGCTCGCCAGCGGAACGCGGTTCTTATGCGCCTGGAACAGCGCCGTGTCGGCCCCGTCGATGTCGCCGTCGAAGTCCAGGTCCGCGTCCGGCTCGTACGCAGCGCTCGTGTCCGGGATCGTGCTCGGGCTCAGCGGCTGGCTGAAGAACGGCCAGTCCAGCGTCCCGTCGTCCACCTCGCCGTCGCGGTTCGTGTCCGCGTACCAGAAGTGCCGGTGCCGGCCGTACGCGTCGTACTCCAGGCGTTCTAATAAACCGCCCGTGCCATCGAGCACCGCCACGATCGAGCCCTGCACGTCGCCTAGAGCGAAGTAGTTCTGCGGCGACGGCTCGCCCGAGTCCACATCCCGGTGCCACCGGCGGGCCACCAGGTCGTCGGCCCCGCGGCTGCCGTAGAAGTTCTGCGCCACGTCGCGGAGGGTGAACACCCCGCCGCTCAGCGTGCCGCCGCGTTCCTCGAGGATCCGCCACCGGCCGTCGTAGTACAGACGCACCTGCGCGGCGTTCCGCTGCGCCGTCACACGGTGGTGCAGCCCGTTGTAGCCAAACGCACCGAGCTCGAAGCCGAACGTCGGAGACGTCCGAAGCAGCACACGCGTCAGACGATTCCAGGCGTCGTGCGTGTACTCGTAGGTCAGCCCGCCGGAGCTCAGCGTCGCAAGGTTGCCGTTGCCGTCGTAGGTGGCGGTCTCGGCGCCGATGTCGCCGAGCTCGTTGGCGTCGTTGTGCGTGCGGGCCTCGCTGATGTCGCCCGACTCGCCGAAGGCGCCCATCGTGCCGTCGAGGTCCCGCTGGAGCGTGTCCCAGTTGCCCAGGATGTCCAGCTGCCAGAGCTCTCCATAGAAGCCGGCTTGCACGATGGCGATGCCGCCCTCGGCGTCGCCCCGCTGCACCTCGGTGAGCCGGTGATTCGAGTCGTAGCCGTAGACGAAGTCGGGCTTCGCCAGGCGATCCACCCCCGCCGGCCGACCATCCACGCGCGTCAGCCGGTTGCTCGCGTCGTCGTAAGCGTGAAGCTCGTCGAGGAGCGGGAGCGTCTTGCCGCTCGCGTTGTACCGCCACGTATGCCGCCGCACCCGACCATGACGGTCCAGGCCCGCGAAGCCGTGCGTCACCGACGTGCCATTCGCGTAGGCACGATCCAGAGAGACATCCGGTGGGTGGAGATCGACCTTGGTCGGCATCGCCAGGCCCGTGTACTCGTACCGCAGCAGGCTGCTGGAGAGGCCGAAGCCGGGCGCGTCATAGCCGCTAATCCGGCTGATGGTGTCATCGACACCTGTTGCATAGGCAGAAGCGATCGTCGTGCTGCCGTAGGGGTAGTCCGTCCGGTTCAGGCGGTTGTAGTTGCCGTCGGCGAACCGGGCCGTATCCCAATCAAAGCCAACGGTCAGAGCCATTGGATCCGACGTGGGCCCGAGAGGATTCTGCTTGATGGCCTGGATGTTCCACAGGCCGTCTAGGTTGTCGTACGTGTACGACACCTGGTTGACCACGCTCGATCCGTTGAGCGACGTGATCTCGGTCACGCGGCCGAGCGTGTCGTAACCGGTCGTAATAGACGTGACGGCGCCATCGACGCCCGAGCCCGGCGTCAGCGTCGCAGCGTCCGCCGTGATCCGCCCTAGTTGGTCTCGGGTGAACGCCCGGCTCGTCCCCATCTGATCGAGCGACTCGATCTGCTCGGCGAGCAGGTTGTAGCCAAAGCGCACGGTGTCCGAGTCGCCGCTGCTGTCCGGGTAGCGGATCCTTGCGAGCAGATCCTTCGAGTTGATTAGGGACGTTGCACCTGCAATCGACGTGTCATAGTCGTAGAAGGTTGATTGCTGGGGATCTGGGCCGGTGCCCATCAGATCGCCCGATCGTGGCAGGTGCGCGATGCGACGGCGTGCGTTCCCGCTGCCATCGTACTCGATCGACGTCGCACGATTCACGGCAACGTCCAGGCTCCCGCTTAGATCACCGCCCACGTAGTGACCGACCCACCTAAAGCCGCCACTTCCGTCGGACTCCCAGCCCAGGTAGGCGCCAACTCCCGACACCGGGAGGAAGTTGTCCACAATGCCAAATACGCGATCGAGGTGGTCGTAGTACCACAGTGTTGCTCGGCCCTCGGGATCCTCCTCGATGCTCACCAATCCGCGCTTATTGTATTCACGACGCGAAATGATCGCATCGTTGTAGGCGGCCTGGTTGAGTTCGGCGAGATCATCCGGTGGCCAGGATCCCGTCGCGAACGGACTGGACTGCGGCCCCGCCTCGGTTGCCGCGAATACATCGTCGGCGCGGAACGAGCCAAAGTCGATGGTGGCGCGAAGGCGAGACCCGGGGTCGTAGTAGAACCCGACGAACTGTGGCACCGGCGGGACGGTGTGGCCGTCGAGTGATCCTGTCTCGGTGTCCGCGGGATTGCGCAGGTAGGTGGTACTGTTGTCGAGCAGGCCGTTGTACTGCAGCGGCACGGCCAACCCCGCGGCGGTGTCCGCGTTGTACACGTGCGTAACCTGCTCGAGCACGATGTCACTGGTTACGTTGAAGTGGTGAGCGCGGCCACCCGTGGGCGTATCTCCGCCGCGGTCGGTCACATATCGCGTAATGACGCGATCGTGCGCATCGAAGAGCCGCTTGATACCGGGTGATGACGGCGCCTGCTCGGAGCGGGCGCGGCCCTTGGAATCCAGGAAGAGGTTGGTCTCCAGGAAATCCGGCGTCGCGCTCTTCGGATCGATGGCCAGCCGTGTGCGATAGATCAAGCCACGCTGGCTGTACTGCGTCTCGGCATGCCGGCCGCGGGCGATCTCGCCCGGGGCCGATGGAGGTGGCTCCGTCGCGCTCTCGTACACAGACACCGACGCAGGCCGGTCGAGGTTGTCGTACGTCGTGAAGGTGTGGGGTGCGAGCGGATTCAGGGTCCACACCAGTCGATCGCGAAAGTCGTAGTAGAACCTGGTTGCCCGGACCACCATCGACTCGCCGGTGAATCGCTCGATACGGGAGATGTTGCCGTTGCCCACTCCCTGGTCGGACACCGTGGGATCGCCATCGAAATAGATCTTCTCGAAGTAGGGAGGCGTCACGTGGCCGCCGGTAGTGTCTGTCCAGCTTGCGACGCGTCGATCGAGCACGTCGTACTCATGCCCCGTGAACGTGCCATTGCGCGTCCGCGATTGCGTCAGACGGCCGAGCTGGTCGTACTCGAACTGGACGCTCAAGTAGCGGGCCTCGTCAGGTCGCGCGCCGGGATCGATCAGCGCCAGGCCAGTGAGGTTGTGCCAGTCGCGTGTCTCCTCAATCAACCCGGAGTACGTGTGCACAATGGTCGATCGAGCCCGCTCGTTTTCCGTGCCATGCGGCGCCGTGAGATCGCTATCGGTCAGCGCATACTCGATCGGATCGGCCGCGTAGTCGATGTCGTCCGCATCGAGCGTGTACGAGCTGGTGCGGATAAGCTCGCCGCCGGCGTTGTGCCACGCGATGGAGGCCATGCCGAGGAATGGCGTCGCCCCTTCGTCGGGGTCGGCCGTCATGTCGTGCGGAAGCATGATCTCGGCGTAGTACCCAGGGAATCCCGAGCGCTCGGCGACCCCGTTGCTCCGGATTTCGCGAACGATGCGCGTGGTCACGCCGTCCGGCGCCACGGTCTTGGTCGGTCGCCCGAGCGCGTCGTACTCGATCTCGGTCACCAAGCGACCACCACGTTTAGTAAAGAGCGTTTCGCCGGGTTCGTCGATGCTCTCGCCCCAGGCCGTCTCGTCAAATCCAGGCGCCGTAGGCGTGGGCGCGAGTGCAGCCAAGAACAGCACATTGCTCTCGTTGACGCTGATCTTTGTCGGCAGCCCGAACCGATCGTCGAACTCGCGCAGCGTGATGCAGCCGTCCAGGCCGAGTGACGCATAGTTGCGGCCGTATTGGTCGTAGAGCTCCTCGCTGCCATAGGTGGTCACGGCCGCTTCGGGTCCGTTTTCGGTGATCAGTTCCGCCTCGATCGACGTCTTGGACCAGATGACGGCGTTGGGGTATGCGCCGCCAAGGAAGTCGTATTCGAAGGTCGTCTCCTCGACGTCGTTGGTCGTCGCCGGCACCGACGTCTGTCCCTCCGTCCGGATGCGTTCGATCTTGGTCGGCAGCCACGGGCGAAGCGAATCGCCATAGGTGAACTCTTCGATCAGCGACCTCGTTGATGTATCGTCGCCCGCACGGAGGAGGGTTTGCGCCAATCGGTTATCGCCGGTGTATCCGTATTCGGTCACGAGTCCGTCCGCGGGACGGATCATGGCCGAGGCCCGCATCATCGCGGTACCGACCGTGTATGTAAGTATTGATGACGGGGAATACTCCCTAATCAGGTTGTTTTGCCCGGCCCCGTACGCATACTTGGTCGCCCAGATGCGTCCTCCCTCAAGGGCGTTCTCTTCGACTGCTTCGATCTCGAGATAGGGCGATCCATCGCGGATGACGTGGTCGTAGTACTTCGTGCGGTATGCAATCGTCTCGAACTCGCCCGGGCCACCGGCGAGATCCACCAAGAAGTCCTCGACCACCGTGCTCGCCGTGGTGCCGCCAACGCTCGTCTCGATGTACTCGAACGCCTGTTTGAGCCCCTGCGGGTTCCCGCTACCGCAGCCACCGCACGCGCTCTGGAGGAACTGCACGTCGACGCGTGGATTGGCGCTCTCAAAGACAACCGTGCCCCCGGTCTTCGTGTGCCTGTATCCAATGATCTTTGCCGCGAGGTCGCGGGTCGTGATGCCATTGGCCGCGTCGATCAGGTGGCCGTCGCCGTTCAGGCGGATCTCGGCGGCGACGCTCTCCAGGCTGTCGCTCGGGTCGGCGGCCATCCGCTGCTGCGCCACCCATTCAATCTGTTCCGGCTCGATCACCATCTTGAGCTGGTGCGGCAGGCCGCGAACATTTTGCCGTTCATCGGTCTGCTCCGCCGCATCAAGCTCGCCGTTGTGATATCGATACTGGCGCATGCGCGTCCAGAACGGTTCGTCGCTGCCGGCCTCGTCGCGATCGACGCGAGTGCGGTAGTTGACCTGCACGAGGTTGGCATCCTGGGACGTGGCCGCTCCGGATGGCACCCGATAGAGATACTCAACGCTCTGGGTCTCCTCCCACGCCTCGGGCCGACCATCGATGAAGCCCGTCGGTCGCGAGACCACGACGCGCCGGAGCCGGCTATCGCCGCCGTAGTCCCAATGGAACTGGATATTGGCGTCGGGATAGGTCCGCTGTCCAGAGCGATAACAGCGGATGCTGCGGAGCCGTGCGACCTTGTCCTCGGTACCCGGTGCGCCGTCTTCTAGAACCCAATCATATGTGTAGCGACGCTCATTGCCATACACATCGATTTCGCGGATCAGATGACCTTTAAGAGCATTATGAAATTTAATATCATCTGCAAAGATATTGTCGTCCTTGACGTAGTACCACTTCTCCCAGTGGCCAGGCTCGTACAAGACAAAGTACTGTGCGGCAGTCGGTCCCGATCCATGCTGCATACCGGGTCCAGAAACCGCTCCATCAATGTACTGGCTTGTAGTTCCCCTGCTCTGGAACAGGCCCGTCGTCGGGTCCTCCCAGTACGAGTGTATAGAATTGAGACTGACGTCTCGTACCAAGAGGTCCGGTTCGTCAGGTACGCCGAGATCTTTGATATGTTGAGCTATCTCGGTCGCTACGATCTTCTGGAACGCCGATAGGGTCCAATTTCGGCCCACTGGTGCTTGCCCGACGCTCTCGGCCGTGCTGCTTGTGTAGCTCCGCACGAGCTCGAAATCCTCGCCCGTCAGCGCCACGGCGAGATCGACTACTCGCTCGGACTTGGCGCCCGTGAACAGGTGGACCGGCTCGGCGCTCTCTATGTTGTCCTGCGTCTTGATAGAGCACACGTCAAACAGGTCGCCGTGATCCAGTCCGAGCTTCACGATGACGTCCTCGGGCACGCCGGACTCACACAGCCCGGCGCACGCGAGAATCTCAGACCCTTGCCCGGACTCCAGCAAGAGGCCGCATCGCTGATCGATGACGGCCACGATGGTCATACCAACCTCGCAGGGGGTCAGGCCCCCCGAGCCATACTGCAGGTAGCATCCCTTGCGGATATACGAACAGATATCATCTGTGCTTAACGCGGGACCGCCCGATCCATCCATGCACGATGTCATGCCGCGGCAGATGAGCGTGAACTCCAGCCATAGCTCGGTATCGAAGGACGTGAACCGGCAGTCGCCGTCCAGGTCGCACGGAGCGGCTTCCAGGACCGAGCCGGTATCGGGTTGCGACGCACACCACTCGTCGAAGCAGTTCGTCGTCGCGCCCGCCTTGGGCGTCTGGTAGAAGCTCATCCACCACGCGAAGGTGGGCGCCGTCCGCGAGGCCGAACGGATGCACTTGGCGGCTTCGTCGCAGGAGATGCCGTGCGGAGCGTTCTCCCAGAAGTCCAGGAGCCGGCTGCGGCGATCGGCGTCGGTCACCGCGCATCCGGCGTTCTTCCGGCAGATGTCGTAGCCGATGACGTGGAAGTACAGGTCGTCGCAGCCAACCTGCCCATCGCCGGTGTAGTCCCAGTTGCCGGGCTGGTCGACCGTGCACAGCATGCAATCCACCGGCACGCCATCGCACCCCACGCACTGCACGCAGCCGCTGCACTCCAGGAGGTTGTACAGCTCGTCGTAGGTCATCGGTCCGCCGAGCAGCTCCGTGAGGCAGCCCGAATCGAGGATGCTGCCCAACGCCTGGCAGCGCTTCGCGAGGGTGTCCATGCAGCTCGCGTCCTTGAGCCGCGTGCAGATCTCGGCGAGGATGTCCGCGCGCGTGGGCTCCGTCCCATCGATCGTGAGGCACGCGATCCACTCGCTGAGATAGTCCCGCAGCGAATCGCAGGTCACCATGCCGGCGTCACACGCGACGCTTGGGTCGGGGTCCGGGCCGCTACCGATGCAGGGGTAGCAGCCGAGGCAGAGCAGGACCTCGAGGCGCTCGTCGGCCGTGAGCTGCCGACCGAGCACACCCTCGACGCAATCCAGGCAGACCGACGAATCAACACCGAGCGGGCTGGCTCCGGCACACGCCGTGGCCCACTGGCAGACCAGATCGAGGATCTGCTCATCGCTCAGCAGGCAGCTGCCGTTGTCGAGAGCGCATTCACTTATGCGATCGATGTAGCGACCAAGCCCCTCGCAGGTGCCCGTGCATTCGTCATCCGGCATCATGGGATTCGAGATCGGCATCGTATCGCACACCATCGGGATCTCGTCGCACTCGGCCACCGAGCACTGCCCTAGGCACGACCAGAAGGTGGCCTTCTCTTCCGGGCTCCAGGTGCAGTAACAGGACGGGCAATTACCAACCAGGCACGGATCGATGCAGTTGGCTGGACTAATAAAGTCGCCCACCAAGTCCTCGATGGTCTCGCCAGGGCACGCCGCCGCATAGGCACAGATCAGGTGCGCGATTGCGCATGGGTCGCAAGGATTGCCTCCCAGAGGATTGCTACCCAGACACAATGCCGGATCGCTGCCCGGACCACCAGGCGGCGTCTGGATGAGACACAGCCACTCGCAGAGCGTGATGCTGCACGGATCGGTCTCGGGAACCAGCGGCACTGGCATGTCCGGCGGCGGACAGAACCAGATGCACGTGTATCCGAGCGTTGGCCCCAGATAGATGTACTGGCAGCAGGGATCGTCATAACACTGCCCTCGAGCTGCGCATGACGCAAACAGCGATACCAACAGGGCTCCGACCCATGCCAAGCGTTGCATGTGTTCTCCTTCGCGCCGTCAGATTCTGTTATACGTCATCGTAAAATCACCATACTCGCCATGCAACCCCATTTTAATATCTTGCCTATTTTTTTAAAGTCGTGCAGATTGCATTGTTTCAAGGATGCGACATTCGGTATGCTCTTCGTGTACATGAAGGAGCTGTCCCATGTTGTCCTTGTTGATCATGTTCGTGCTAGCGGGCACCGAACCAATATCGCCGCACGAGGGTGCTGCATCGGCTCTGTTGATACCCGAAGTGCTGACTGTTGCTGGCGTTGCGCCATCCGAGTGCGGTGCGATCCGCCAAGCCGTGATCCAGTGCGTAGACGAGCGCACCGAGATTCGGCTGTTCCGGGCACGCCGGGCGGCACTCATCGGGGATTACCGCCGGGCCCTCCGAGCACATACGCATAATCCCGCGGATCCGGACGCGGAACTGGCAATGACCCGGCTCGCATCGGAGATCGCCAACATAGAGGCATCAATGGCAAACGCAGCCATGCGAATTCGCGATGATGCGTTCGTCCAGCTACCGCTCGACGTGCAAGATCGCTTTGCTCGGACGTCCAACGATGTTCCGCAGGGTGTACCACTTGCATGGAGGGTCTTAGATCGAACGCGCGATCAATGGCATGACATCCTCGCGGCTGCACATGAGGTCGAGCGAGCGCGTCGCCAAGGTCGCGCGGCGGATCCAGTCGCCGTAGGCCTGGTCCGGTCGGTGACCGAGTCCGCCGACGTACTAGACGCGGAAGCCCGACTTCGTCGTGATCTTCCGGGCGTTCGTGCTGCGATGCGGTTCTAGCGGCATGGATCGCTCGCAAGCGACATGGTGCATGATCGTGCTGGCCTGTGCCGCTGGGCTCGGATGGTCTCAGGAATCGGATTCGCGACTTGCCGGCCGGATATCGCTAGCGCGCCTCGTGGACGTTGCGGCCGATCGCGTCGGCATAGACATCCAGTACGACGAATCGCAGCTCCAGCAATCCGTAACTCTGCGGATCGGTACGCCGCTAGCCGATGCGGAACTCTGGGCTCTGGTTCACGGATTGCTCGGCAGCTATGGATGGACAACGGTTGGCATCTCGGACACCAACATGCTCCGTGTCGTGCGAGTCGCCGAGGCATCGGATCTTTCGTACGTTCGTACGCAGCGTGGTGACGATCAGGAAGGCGCCGGTGTCCAGCCCGGATTCGAGGCAGTGGTCCTCCATCCTGAACATCTAACCACAGAACAATCGCTTGCACTCGTGCGGCCACTGCTAAGCAAGGCCGGCCAAATAACAGAACTCGGAAGCACGGGCGCCGTGTTCATCAGGGACCACCGCGACCGCCTTAGACAGTCGGTCGCCATATGGTCGCAATTCGATCTACCAAGCACGGCTCCTATCGTGCGACGCATTCGGCCGCGACACGTCTCGGCTTCCCGTCTTTTGGCCGGCGCGACCCAGGCGGTGACTGCTCGAGATGTGCTAACCGATCGGCCGTTAGTGGGGCGGCTTGTGCCTCTGGATGGCACCCAGATGCTCCTGCTCGTAGCTCCGGAGACCGAGTTCCCGGCATGGGAGTACCTCCTTGCGCAGATCGATATCGAAGAAGATCGCGAACGTCGCGAGTACCGCCCGCGCCACTTCGGACTGGATGAGGTCGAGTCGCTCGTCTCGCAGCTCTTCGACAGCGAGGACGTTGCTATCTCGGTAGTAAAAGACACCCTGACCGGAACGCTTCTCATCACCGCGACGCCCTCGCAGCACGACGACATCCGGGATCTGATCGATCGGCTGGATGCCGTCGACGTTGCATCTAGGCGCTCGATGCGGACGTTTGCGGTGCGGAACCGTCCGGTTGACGAGGTCGTCGGCCTGCTCGGCGAGCTTATCGAGGCCGGCGTGACCCAGGCGCTCGCGCCTCCCGCGGCAGAATCATCCGCTTCGCAGGCGCCAGCGACGACTCCATCCGGGCTCGCGGTTGATGGCCTGGCACTCACCGCCGATGCCGGCACGAGTTCCATCATCGCCATTGGCGAGCCCCGGCTTCTGGACGAGCTCGAACGCCTGCTGGGGACGATCGACAAGCGGCAGCCGCAGGTGATGCTCGAGGTCTCGATCGTGGCGCTCAACGAGGGGCAAACCTTCGATCTCGGCGTCGAGCTCGAGTCCATCGAGATGTCGGGCGACACGCTGTTCCGTGTAGCCTCGCTGTTCGGCCTGAGCACCTCGGGCGATGATGGCCGGGTCGTCGGCGATGCGCTCGGCTTCACGGGCGTCGTGCTCAACCCCGGCGACTTTTCGGTGGTTGTGCGCGCGCTCGAGACGGTCACCGATGGCCGCAGCTTCAGCTCGCCCCGTCTGCTGGTCAACAACAACGAGCAGGCCACGCTCGACTCGATCACCGAAGAACCCTTCCTCAGCGTGAACGCCTCGGACACCGTCGCGACGACAAGCTTTGGTGGCTCGTCGCAGGCCGGGACCCAGGTGACGCTGCGGCCGCAGATCGCCGAGGGCGATCACCTGCTGCTGGAGTACGACATCTCGCTGAGCGCATTTGTTGGCGATTCGAGCGATCCATCATTGCCCCCGCCGCGCCAAGATAGTTCGCTGAGCAGCGTGGCGACGATCCCGGACGGCTACGCCGTCGTCCTGGGAGGCCTCGAGACGACGCAGGAGGGCGACTCGGAAACGCGTCTGCCGCTGCTGGGCCGCATCCCGCTGGTGGGCGCACTCTTCAAGAATCAATCGAGTTCGGGGAGCCGCACGCGCTTCTACGTGCTGGTCCGTGCCAGCGTGGTGCGCGGAGATCGGTTTGAAGCCCTGAAGCACCTGGGGCGGCGGACGTCAGTCGAGCTCGGCATAGACGATGGCTGGCCCGAGGTTGAACCAAGGCTCATCTTCGGCTCGCAATCGCTGGAGGCGCGCGATGGCAGTTGACTCGCCAGAGCAGGCCGCCGTGCTCAGTCCTTCCTCCTATGAACCACACCACGACTTTCTCCATGCTGTGTCGGAGGAGTTTGCGAGACGGCACTTGGTCCTGGGTGTCGTGCTGCATGGTGAACCGCGCTTGCTCACCAGTACGAACACCAGACCCTCTATTCCACACAACTGCTGCGTCCACCTCGATGTTGCATGGCACATCGAGACGATCGACGCAGAGGCATTGGCCCGTGCCATTGATACTGCATACAGCACAGTGACTCCGGTTGCCAATGTGGATGCCGGAGACGACGACGGCATCGACGAACACGCGAATGAAGTCGTGCGGTTGCTGGATGAGGACAAGGACCTACTGCACACGCACGGCAAGGGACCGGTGATCCGGTTGGTTGACGCCTTGCTCTTCGAGGCCATCGGCCGCGGCGCGAGCGACCTGCACATCCAGCCGACTGCGGTCGCTACGCTCGTGCGCACAAGGGTGGATGGTGCGTTGCACACCGTGCGTCGCCTACCCCCCGGGCTAGCCAAGGCCATCGCGAGCCGAATCAAGGTCATGGGTCGCATGGACGTTGCCGAGCACCGGCTGCCTCAAGACGGCCGGACTACGGCCACGATCGGCGGATCCTCGGGCACGGCCGGCTCCCAGCCTCGCACCATCGACATGCGAATCAGCACGATGCCAACTGCGCACGGCGAACGGGCCGTGCTCCGCCTCTTGGAGGGCGATACGGCCGAACAACTCGGAGACTTCGCGCAGCTGGGCATGCCCGCGCCCATCGGTGAGTCGTTCATGGAGGCAGCGTCACGATCCAGTGGCATCGTGCTTTCGACCGGCCCGACCGGCAGTGGCAAGACCACAACCCTCTACACCACGCTGCGCTGGATCGCAAGCAGCAGCGCCGCAGACCTTAATGTCATGACGATCGAGGATCCCATCGAATACGAACTTTCGAGCGAGGACGTGGCGATCAGCCAAGCTCAGGTCAACACGAAGAAGGGCGTGACGTTCGCAACCGGCCTGAGGCACATCCTCCGACAAGACCCCGACGTGATCATGGTTGGCGAAATCCGCGACGAGGAAACGGCACGGACCGCAATCCAGGCGTCGCTCACGGGCCACGTGGTGTTCTCAACGCTGCACACCAACGATGCCGCGACGGCTGTGACGCGGCTGGTGGACCTCGGCGTCGAGCCCTACCTCGTTTCGGCCTCGCTCTCGGCCGTGCTCGCCCAGCGGCTGGTTCGCCGCGTGCACGCGGAATGCGACGGCCGGGGCTGCGAGGGGTGCCTGCGCACGGGTTATCGCGGGCGGGTGGGCGTGTTCGAGTTCTTGCTGGTCGATGACGCGATCCGCAGGGTGATCGGCGGAGGCGGTGACGCCGGGCGAATCCGAGAACTCGCGTGCGACACCGGCATGCGAACCCTCTACGAAGCGGGGATGGATTTGGTTCGGCTGGGCATCACGACCGAGGCCGAGGTGCAGCGCGTCAGCGGCGCTTCCAAGACCGCACACGTCGTCGAGAATGAGGCATGACCGCATGGCGGTACAAGGCGGTCGCTTCCCGAGGCGACGTGCGGGCCGGCTACCTCGAAGCGCCGTCCGCAGCCGAAGCAAGGGCCCTTCTGCGACGCGAGGGCCTGCGATTGCTGGATCTAAGGTCTGCGGGGGCTCTCCGAAACACTCCTCGAGCATCGAACGAACACCGAAACGCATGGCTCTGGATTGGTCGAGCATGGACCTCTTTGCGACACTCCGCCGATGCATATAGCCGCAGTCGTCGCGCTGCGGCTCGAGCGGATCTCTACGACGCATTGAGCACGATGCTCGACGCCGGGCTGCCGCTGGCCGAAGCGCTAGCCACGCTTGGCGATCCCGGAGGAGACGCACGGCCCAGACCGATCCAGCGTCTCGCCCGGGAACTGCAGGAAAAGGTGTCGGAGGGCGCCCCCTTGCACGAGGCAATGGGCGATCGGCCCGCCTGGTTTGGGTTGTCCGAGGTTGCGATCACCGAGGCGGGCCAGCGTCGGGGCGAGTTGTCGGCATCACTGCGCGTCCTGGGTGAACGCCAGGCCCGCTCCAGCCAACTTGCTAGCAAGCTGGCCGGCGTGCTCGCCTATCCCGCACTGATTTCGCTCGTGGGTCTCGTCGTTGTCGTGTTCCTCAGTCTGGGACCACTTCCGCGTCTCGTCGAGGTCCTAACTGACTCCGGCGTGCAGCCACCCACGCTCACCACGGGTGTCATCGCCGTTGGCTCGACGCTCGCGGTGTGGTGGCCCCTGCTCGTGGCCGCGTCAGCATTCGCTGTGTTTGCACCATTTGCTGCCGCCCGCGCCGTGGCTGCTTCGGGACGAGCATGGCCGATGATGCTGCGGCGCTTAGTCCCGAGCGCCCTTCGGGCCGGGTCCGTCGCTCGCATCTGTGGCGAGCTGGCCGCCATGGGGCGATGTGGCGTACCACTGGTCGAAGCCCTGCGAGCCTCGGCAGCGACTTGCGCTGGCCCGATCTCCGCGTCACTAGGGCGTGAGCTCAAGCAAGCCGCCAAGTCCATCGAAGGGGGCGGAACATTGGCAGAAGCGTTGGACGATCCGTTGTGGTTCAGTCCGGAGCTGACGCGGCTCGTTGCCTCCGCCGAGGCCGCGGGTGAGCTAGACGCCATGCTCGATCGCATCGCGACGCGGGAAGAACGCAGGGCACACCGCATGATCGATCGGCTGGCGGCGCTGGCAGAACCCACGGTTATCCTGGTCTTGTCAGCCATCATTGGCGTGGTCGTGATGGCGGCTGCACTGCCGCTCGTGCGGTTGCGCGACGTGCTGGGGTAAGCATGAATTCGAAACGTGAAATCGAATGCTCCCGCGCCATGACGCTCGTCGAGGTGCTCGCGGTCGTGGTCATCCTCGGGCTGCTCGCGGCCACGCTCACCGTGGGCTTTAGCGGCGCCTTCGGCAAGGGCAAGCGGGAGCTGGCCCGCACCGGCGTGGGCATCGTCGCGGGCAAGCTGGAGACCTATCGACTCGAACACGGTGATTGGCCCGAGTCGCTCGAGGCGCTCACCGCGCCCGCGGCGTCACCGTCCTCGGCGTACTACCTCGGTCCCGGCCAACTCGTCGACCCGTGGGACCAGCCCTACCGGTTGGTCGTGCCCGGGCCCGACGACCATCCCTACGAGGTGGTGTCGCTCGGCCAGGACGGCGTGCTTGGAGGCGAGGGCGAGGCCGCCGATGTAAGTTCCATCGATCTGCGAGGACAGAACTGATGGTCCGCGGCGTGACGCTCATCGAGACGCTGCTCGTGATCGCGTTGCTCGGCCTGCTCGCCGGTTTTGCTACGGTCGGGCTGTCTGGAGCGGGCGAACGGTCGCGCGTGCTCGAAGCGCGCTCGGCCGTCTTCGAACTCGATGGGCGGGCGAGGCAGCTCGCCAGCCGAGAAAACGGTGCGAGGCTCGTCCGAAGCGATGGCGTTCTCACCCTACACGCCGGCAACAACGACCGCAACGCGGTCTCCTACCGCCGCATGCCGGCGCCGCTGGATGTCCGCGTGCGCCCCCAGTCCGGTGGCTCGCCGCTGGATGAAGTCGTATTCGACTCCAGGGGCCGATGCCCGGATTATGAGTTCGAAGTGGTCCGGGCACGCGATGCATCAATTGTCGAGCGATGGCGTGTATCGGGGCTGACCGGCTGGGCGGAGCGCGTTCCATGAGGCGCGGCTTCTCCTTGCTCGAGGCGCTCGTCGCGCTCGCGCTGCTCGCCGCGCTGTCGGCCTCTTCGGCAACACTGATCCGCAACGCGGCTCGAGTTACCTCGGCATCCCGAGAGACCGCGGCCGCCGAACTCATCGCGGCGCTGTCGCTCGTTGCCGATCAGATGCTCGATGATCCCGAGGCCTTCGGCCTGCCCAAGGGACCGAGCGAGAACTGGGACGGCCTCGACGTGCAGCTCGCCGGGGATTTCGGGACCGGAGCGGAGTCGCTCGAATCATCGGGCCTCGATATGCTCACGCTTCGCGTGCACGCGGCCGAACCGATCGATGCCGACGAGCCAGAGGGCGAACGAGCGGGCTGGCTCATCGTGCAAGCCAGCAACACGATCCAGATCGCCCGTCGCGTCCGGCTCGCACGGGAAACGCTCCCATGACGCCACCCCTCAGGAGTCGCGCCTGCCACCGTGGTCTTACGCTCATAGAGGTGCTGCTGGCGCTCGCATTGCTTGCCGCCATCGCATCGGCGTCAGCGGCCCTCCTGCGCACGGCCTCGGCCTTGCATACCGAAGCAACACCGTCGCTCCGTTGGCAGATGGCCGCACGGCGGGCGCTGCAAGCCGTCGCGGACGATCTCGCCCGGCGGGACATCGCGGAGCCGCGGGCGTCCGCAATCATCCGCGGTCCCGGATACGTGCAGCTTCGATCGAGAGGGGCAATCGATGGGGGCATGCCGCTGGCGACCGTCGTGCGCTACGAACTCGATGGCCTCGACGAGGCCTTGATCCGTAGCGTTCGTACGCAATCCGGCGAGGCAAGCCAGCAATTCGTGCTGGGTCGGGTCCGATCATTCGATGCGACACCGATCGAGCACGATCGTCGCGTTGTCGCGTGGCGACTCGCACTAGACGGCCCGCTCGGTCGCGCGGGCCTGGTAGTACGACCATGACGTACACGCTCCCCGCAAGACATCGCCGCGGCGCTGCCCTCCTCATCGTGCTCGCGACCCTTGCGCTCGTGACGACCGTGCTCGCGACGCTAGCCTCGACCGCCAGCCTCGATCGAGTCGCCACACGCGACGCGCGGAGGCTCGCGATCCTCGACGATCTGCGTCTGGAATGCGATCGGATCGCCTCGGACTGGCTCTCCGAACATTCGTTGACCGTATCGCTTCCGCCCGAGACGGCTTCGCCGCGTGTCGCCATTGCGTCCCAGGAACTCCCGCTCGCTGGTGAGACCGTAGCGGTGAACTTGGCGGCCTTCGATCAGCATGGCATGGTGCCGCTCGGCGATGCCCCGCTCGGCCTCCGCGGCACGCTGCCGGCTCGGATTGCGCAGCTCCGCGCAACCTGGACGACCGAGCGAACATCGGGACCCACGGGGCTGGATCAGCTGGCCTCGATTGCACCAGTGGATCTCGCCGTCTTTCCACGCGTGTCGATCCAAGATTCTCTGCTCGCCGCAGGCGAACTACTCGCAACCCATGCCGGCACCGAGCGCACCTCCATCAATCTGGCGACGGCCCCCCTCCGGATCGTCGAGGCCGCCATGCGCGACGCGGGTCGGGGCGGCATCGAAGTCGTGATCGATGCACGCAGCCGCGGGGATCGCGTGCCGCTCGGCTCGCTCACACGGTTGGACGGCAACCGCGTCGAGGGTCCATTGGAGCTGCTAGCGGCGAGCCCGTGCTGGGCGATCTGCACGGACCTGCGCATCGGCCCCCTGCGGCGTGCGTGGTGGACCGTGTGGCTCCGGGAAGGCAGCACATGGCGCATCGTCCAGCGGCTGGAGGTCGCCCAGTGATTTCTCACGGTCGCCACCCACTGATGCGCTGGCACCTGGCCGAGGCGGCCGTTGGCGCAGCCGGCCTGTGCTCCGTCGCATTCCTGGCCGCATGGGCGTTCTCCAGCCACGCGCCCCGCGTTCCGCTCGTTGCCCCGACACCGATCGAATCCGGAACGGCCGCACCACCCAAGGAGAGCGATGAGTTGCTCGCCGTCGATCCGAGGCACTTCGACGTCGCGCTGTGGAATCCGCCCCCACCACCGCCACCACCCCCTCCACGAGTACGCGAGCCGGTCATCGCGACCACCCGCGTCGAACCGCTCCGCGTCGAGTTGCTTGCGATCGTGCATCGCCGCGACGACAACGTGCTCGCGGCACTCATGTACGACCCCGCCGCCGATGCCCTGCTCACGCTGGTGGAAGGAGACAAAGTAGGCGGGCACGTCGTCGAACTCATCGATGATGAGGGCGTGCGGTTTGCTGCCGGCCAGACGCAGACATTGCTCACGCTCTACGCGGAGGATCGACGATGATCGTTGCTCCCGAGGGAACCAACCGATGGGAGCGCCGCGCCGATCTATGTTACTGGGCGGTCCTGGATGAGCCCTGCCCGCGTCGGCCGACGAGGCGTCACCGCCAGCGGCTGGACTTCGCCTTCGAGGGCGAGCTACCGCTGCCGATCGAACGCGTGCAGCCGGCCTATGCGCCCATCGATGCGCAACGAACGCTGGCGTGCGCCACTGCCCGCGAGAAGGCCGATGAGGCTATAGGCGACGGGGTCCTCGTGCTCCGGCCGGCCTCGGCGCCGGCATTCGTGCTCGAAGCGTGCGGCGAGTCGCTCGATCCGACGCGCGACATCAATCTCCTGGTACACGACTGCACGCCATGCGCCGTGCGGCGTTCGCGCGCACGGCTGCATGCTGCCGCCGCATTGCTGATCGGAAGCGCAACCGTGCTGCTGCTACTGGGCATGGAGCACCGCATTCGCGCTCTATCCGAAGTTTGGGCTGATCTCATGTTGCAGAAACAAGCCGTGCTCGAGATCGCTCTGCCCGAAGCCGACGTCGCGGACGAGCTTGCGATGCTTGCCGAGCTTCGACGGCTGGAGCGATCGCGATCGCCCGACGGTCCCGCCAGATCCAACCGCGTGGGCGAGGACGTGACCCCGGCCCTCGCCGATGCGCTGGCTTCCTGGCCGCCGGAGTTATTCGCACGCACGCGCCGCCTCACCGCATCGGCGAGCCAGATCCAGCTCATCGCCGAAATTGATGCCATCGAACGTGCCGAACTCCTGAGCCAGGCACTCGCGGAAGACGATCGATGGACGGCGCAGGTGCCGCGGGCCGAATCCCAGCGGGGGGCGTTCCTTGCCACGATCACCCTCACCGCGGGGGCCTCGCCATGACGAAAACAACCTGGACCATAGCCCTTTTGCTGGTGGCGTGCTCGGTCCTCGTCGCGTTGCAACACCACCGATGGAGTAGAGCGGCCGCCGCCGTCGAGACGGTGGAACTCCGGCTCGTTCGGGCGCAGCAGGACGCACAACGACTCGAAGATCTGCGTGGGAGGGCCGAGCGCATCTCCCTTGGCCAGCGCCCGCCGCAGGACGTCATCGCGCGGCTCCGTGAGGCCATGGCCGATGCTGGCGTACCGCCGCAGAAGCTCACCGGCGTGCGAGCGGACGCAACCACGACCTCCCGCATCGGCCGCGGCGATGATGCCGATCGCTACCGGACGCAGTCCGTGCGGGCGACCCTGCGGGGCATAACACCGGGCGAGGTCGGTCGCGTGCTCGTCGCCTGGCGGAGTGCCCAGCGGCTGTGGACCACCACCGACGTCTCGCTGACCCACGACGGGGGCCACGAGAACCGCTATACCGCCGAACTCACGCTGTCGGCGGTGTATCTGGAGGATGCGCCATGAACCGAAGCGCGTGCGCAATCGTCCTGCTCGCGACCATCGCGACCACGGGTTGCTCGAGCGGACCCCACGGACCGTACCGCCCGCAGACCGAGTCGCGCCGCGACACGGCTACGGCGCAGCACCTGACGCAGGAGACCGCCCGAGCGATCGCCGAGGACGATTCGCCGGATTCGCTCGAACGCGCCGAGAACATGCTCCGCAGGGCGCTCAACGCCGACCTGTACCACGGCCCCGCGCACAACAACCTCGGCGTCGTCTACCTCAAGCAGGGCAAGATGTACGAGGCCGCCAGCGAGTTCGAGTGGGCCCGCAAGCTCATGCCCGGACATCCCGATCCGAGGATGAACCTCGCTCTCACGTTGGAACAGGCCGGCCAGATCGACGAGGCACTCGCGACCTATTCCACGGCGCTCGAGGCCTATCCGGGCCACATGCCGACGATCCAGGCCATGACGAGGCTGGAGATGTACGAGGGTCGTGTGACGCCAGAGACCGAGATCCGCCTAGGCCAGATTGCGCTGCGCGGAGACAGCCAGCGATGGAGAGAGTGGGCCCACGATCGGCTTGGGCAGCAGCGTTAGGTGAGGCGCGGATTCGGACGGTTTGAGAACTCACCCGGAACCCTGGCAGTGCATCGAGGCAAAAAACGGCTTCTGGAGCGTTTCTGACCTGCCCCGCTGTCACCAGCGTAGAAGGTGCGATCGCCGTGGACCTCGAAATTGTAGACCGTCCGATCGTGGCCCCGACCCACGGCCAGCACTGTGGCCGAACCGCTAGCCGTTGCAACGAGCTCGCCAGGTTGCAGGTAGGCGGCCGGCACCCACGCGTCCCGCGTCAGCGACCACACGGGATGCTCGGCCGTTATCGCCAGAGCCGTGGACTGCCCGTCGAGGTACACGTCGACCGTCGGCGCGTCCGTCCGCCGACTGGTCATCAGCACCGTGCCGCGTGCGGGCGCGTTCGGGTCGATGTGCGCCGGAGCGGGCCCGATCGCCACGACGCGCGCCGTGCCCTGGCCGAATTCACCGAGGCCCAGATCTAGATCGCCGCCGAGTGAGATGGCGTTGTACGCCAGCCAGGCTTCGTCCGGAAGCCTGGCT